>JBBDSW010000039.1:16172-56559 GCA_040904745.1 Nitriliruptoraceae bacterium | reverse complement strand
GCTAGGGAGAAGGCACGACGCCCCCGCCACGGCGGCACGCCGGGACGCCCGACGCGGCGCTCGGTGGAACCATCCGACGTCCCACACGTCGGATCCTTCCGTCGAAGCCCCGGCGGGCCGGGATCGGACGCCGGTGAGCGCCGGTCCAGCCGGGCGGGAGCCGGACGCGAAGCACCCCTGACGGCGCGTCGTGCGCAGCCGTCGTGCTCAGTCGTCGTGCGCAGCCGTCGTGCGCAGCCGTCGTGCTCAGCCGTCTTCCTCGACGCCGCCCTCGGTCCCCTCGCTCTCCGGCTCCTCCTGCTCGTCACCCGTCTGGCTGCCGATCAGGCCCGCCGGGGCATCCTCGGCGACCCGGCTCCCGGTCGTGCCGAGTCGCGTGAGGAGACCAGGGCGCTGGACGGGCGCGAGGCCGACGCCCTCGGCGCGCCAGGTGGCGCTCGCGATGCCAGGGACGGCGGCCAGGTGCAACGGACCTTCCCCCCCGTCGCTGCCGACCCGGCCGACCACGATGCGGCCCTCGCTGGCCTCCACGAACGCCGACCAACGAGCGGTCGCCGTGAGCTGGTCGCTCAGGTCGATGACCCGCGTGCTGCCTGGCGGGACCTCGATCCCCTGGAGCCCCTCGGGCTCGTCGGAGAGGAACCCGTCGAACAGCGCGATGTTCACCACGGCCGGCTCGGCCTCCGGGTTGACCAACCGCAACTCCTCGCGGCGTTCGGAGACACCCGTCCCCGACAGGACCCATGCTGGGTCGCTCTGCCCCCCGAGCTGGATGCTGTAGGCGGTCCGGGCCGGATCGTCGGCCGTTCGGATGACCCCGCCGGAGACCACGATGGGGATGCCGTTCGAACGAGCGGTGACCCCGACCTCCCGGACCTCCTCCGGGAAGGTCCCCGTGAGATCCACCCGACGGAGCTCGCCCGGTGGCACGCTGACCTCAGCCAGACCATCGGGGACCTGGCCGCCGTCCGGCGTGTGCAACGTCAGCTCGACCGGGGCGGTCCGTTCACCCGTGTTGACGATCCAAAGCCAGCCCTCGGCATCATCGTCGTCGAGCAGCCACGGGATGGTCCAGTCCTCGGCGGGCTCGGTCGTGGCAGCGAGGAGCGACGCCCCACTGACACCCCCGATCGCGGCGCGAGCGACCTGGATGCCTTCGACGGCCAGACGACCGGTGCGGACCTCGACGATGGCCGCGAGATCCTCGCGCTCGGGCAAGGTGTCGCCCACGACCACCTCGCGGACGCTGTTGGGGGGAACACTGACGTTCTGGAGCGCGAGCGGGGACTCGGGGGCGCCAGGGACCGCGAACCGCACGGCCACGCTGGCGGCGCTGCGATGGGGGTTGGCGAGGCGGATGCGGGCGTCGTCTCCCCCTGCGGTCGAGAGTCCGGGGATCACGTGCGTCCCGGCCGAGGAGGCTGCGCAGCCACCGGCGACGGTGGCATCCGGGAGCCCCTCCACCCCGGAGATACGCCACTCACGACCGATGGCGACGGGTGCCTCCCGCCAGCGCAGCCAGGTCGCGGCGGGCTCGTCGGAGCCATGCGCGGTGAAGCGGGTGTCCGCGCCGGGGAAGGCGTTGGACATCGACCGGGCCGTGGCCTCACCGTCATCGAGTTCGATGCGCTCGAGTTGGGCTGGCGTCGCGCCCGGGCCGCCCGGCCGAGCCGCGATGATCGTGGCAGTGGGCTCCGGTTCGTCGACCGGTGCCTCTTCCCCGTCCTCGCCATCCTCCTCGCCGTCCTCGCCGTCCTCGCCGTCCTCGTCGGTGTCGTCGCCGGGCTCCTCGGCGGCAGGAAGATCGGGCAGTTCCGTCGGTGGGGCACCCACACCCCCGACGCCCACCGTGCACAGCGAGGAACCGGCGACCGGTTCCACGCTCCGGGTATCGACCTGCGGTTCCGGGAGTGGTTCCACAGCTCCGACCAGCGGATCCAAGCCGAGGACGATGGCCAGGATCGCGGCCAGCAGGACGGTTGGGCCGATCATGCGACGGACGTTCACCGTTCCACCTCCTCATGGTCCGGTCCCGTGACGGTCTTGCGCGCCACTCGGCCCGGCGGCCGCAGGGCCAACGAGAACACGAGGAGGACCAGCAGGAGCTGCGTCGTCAACGCGATGGTGCGTGCCGTCCCTCCGTCATGGTGGAGCGTCGCATCGCCCGCAGGCACGTCCGTGAACCGCACGGGGGTGCCGGCTTCGGGGCGGATCTCCTCACCGTCGACCGAGAGCAGCCAGTCATCGTCGGACACGGCGGCGAGGAGGACCGCGCCGGGCGCCGCCACCGATCCGCGGTACTCGCCAGGGGCGCGCCGGGTCAGCGCGCCCACCTCGGTATCCGCCGGCAGTGCCCCTCGCTGGTCGAGCACCGTGAGATCGCTCGCGGCGACGACGGCCGCCTTGGGGAGCCAGGCGGACACGGACAGCAGCTCTCCGTCCGCTGCCGGCTCCGGCTCCAGCCCCTCCTGCCCGAGCAGCGCCTCGGTCAGTTCCTCGTCCCCGGCGGTCGCCGGCACGATGACGTAGCGCACACCGAGCTGGCCGAGCCGATCCGCCGCCCCGGGGTCGCGCCTCGTCAGGAGATCGGCGACCACATCCTCGACCCGACGCTCGGCGGTCCGCTCGGGCGGGACCCCGTAGGCCGCCATGGTGGCCCCGGCACCATCGACGACCTCCCAGACGACCTCTGCGCCCTCGACGGCGAGCACGAGGACCCGGAACGGACCCTCGGTCGCCGCCTCGGACCGCACGAAGGATGGCAGGGCGGGCTCGTCGACGGCGTAGGCGTCGAACGGCTCACGCACGACCGACCAGGCGACGGTGAGGATGCTCACCGTGACCCCGACACCCGTGACCGCCGCGGCGATCTGTCGCCAGCCGAAGGCGTACCGTGCCAGTTGCCGAGCGCCCGTCGCGAACGCCAGCGCGAACGCGCCCGCGAACGCCGCGGCGGTCACCAGCAGGGGCGTACCCGCCCAGATCGACGACGCTCCGCGGTCGAGCCACCAGCCACCGACCGCACCCGACAGCGCCGCGACCCAGAGCACCGTCACCAGCCCGGCGTTGCGCCGCCACCCGAACGCGAGCCCCAACAGGCCGGCGAGGACGAAGCCGATGCCCGCCAGCCACCCCGGGAAGCCCGTCAGTGACGGGCTCATCAGCAGCCATGCCCACAGCTCACCCGCCGCCTGCTCGGTCGCAGGCGATCCGCCGAGCAGCGGACCATCGGCTGCCAGCAGCCCGAAGGACCACGGCGCAAGGAGGGCGAGCGGACCCAGGGTGGCGACCACGGCGCGGGAGGCGATCGAGGTCCGCCACGACAGGTCACCGGCCCGGGCGATCGCGACGACGGCGACCACCGTGCTGACGCCTGCCAGAGCGACCAGGAGTGCCGGTTCGAACGCACCACCGACCGCTCCGAGCAGGATCACGGCGGCGACGGCGCGCCAGGCCCGCGCCGGGCTCACGTTGCGACGCACCGCGGTGATACCCCCGGCGACGAGCCCGGGAAGGACCGCGAGCACGACCAGGGCACCGATGCGCCCGGTCACCAGCGCCGCCAGGGCCGGGGGCGAGAGGACGTAGGCCGTCGCCGCGATGACACGGGGGAGGCGCCGGTCGCTGTAGGTCTGGGCCGCGCGCAACGCCAACAGCCACGCGACCACCAGGGGAGCCAGAAGCAGCACCCGGGGGGCGAGGTAGGCGCTGTTCCCGACCACGAACTGCAGCAGGCCGAGCAGGCCTTGCGCCGGAGAAGGCGTCGCTGCCGTACCGAACGCGGCCGCCTCGTGCCAACTGGCGAGGTGGTCGGTGAAGAACACACCGGCGGTCTCGGGCCAGGGCGCGAGCTCGCCTCCGCGCAGCTGGCCCGCTCGCAACAACGGCCAGGTCCCGACCGCCGCCAGCAGGGCCAGGGCACCGCCACTGGCCAGCACCGGACGTCGTCGGACCAGATCGATCGCCCGGCCGGTGGCCGAGTGGGGCTCGGGCGGTGGTGCGTCAGTGTGCGCCGGCTCCGGGGCCGGGTCGACGTCGCCGCCGGCCACCCAGGACGCCATCGCTTCCACGTAGGCCTGGATGCGGGGGCTGATGCGGCCGAACAGCTCGCTGAGCTCGCGGTCCGACCGGATCCGTCGCTCCTGGACCGCACGCCGGTATCGCCGGGTCTCCAGGAGGTGGGTGAGGTTCCACAGCCACGCGCGGACCGTCTGCCACGCATCGGAGAACCGGCGGGTGAGGAGGAAACCGAGGGTCTTGGCCAGCCCGACGAGGATGTAGAGCGGGACGATGGCGGCCAGGCGTGCAGGGCCGTAGTTCTTGAGGAGCGCGGCGAGCGTGTTGCGCTCCGCGAAGTAGCGCGGACCGATGAAGCGCGTCTGGCCGAGCCGCAGGTAGTTGGCAGCACCGGCGACGTGGCACCCCGTCGCGCTCGGCACCACCTCGACGTCGTGGCCAGCGGACCACGCACGCCAGCAGAGATCCAGATCGTCGCGGAAGACGTGGAACCGGCGGTCGAAGCGACCGAGCTCGTCGAACACCGCCCGCCGCACCAGCATCCCGGCCGTGGACACGTAGAGCGTCCGGCCCTCCTGGTCGCGCTGGCCCTGATCGAGCTCGCCGACATCGACGCCGCTGTCGGCTCGACCGGTCGTATCGATCGTGAAGCCGACCGACTGCAGCTCGTCCGGTTCCGTCCAATCGAGGAGCTTGGGGCCGACCACGGCCAGCCGCGGGCCCGCTTCCATCGCCGCGACGAGTTCCGCCACCGCGTCCGGCGCGAGCTCGAGGTCATCGTGCACGGTCAGGACGTAGGGGGCCTCGGCGGCCGGCCGTGCGTCCAGCGCCATCGAGACCGCCCCGCCGAAGCCGAGGTCCCGGTCGGCGACGAGGACGTGCTCCTCCCCGAGACGCTCCAGCAGCAGCTCGCGTGAGCCGTCCTCGCTGGCGTTGTCGACCGCGAGGATCTCGAGTCCAGCATGGGTCTGGCTGGCCAGCGCGTCGAGGGCGCGAGGCAACCAGGCCGCTCCGTCGTGGGCCACGAGCACCGCGAGCACGGTGGGCGGCGTAGCCGAGGTCGGTGCCGGCACGGTGACGTGTCCTCCCGCGGAGGGGGCGCGAGATCGATGCACTCCCGCGGGTCGTTCCGGGCAGGATCAACGACCCGGATGCAGCGGGCCCCAGCCCGTATCCGCCTCGGCGAACGAGTGCGGCGGGGTCGTACCGGGCCGAGGTGGCGCGAGGCGGAAGGCTACCAGCAGCCTCCCGGCATCCCGCGGCCCGACCGCCCGCTCGATGGTGTCCTCATCGAGCGCGGAGGCGACGTCGGCGCCTGCTCAGGCGGAGAGCCGCTTGGCCCGACGCCGCTCCCGCTCGGAGAGACCACCCCAGATGCCGAAACGCTCGTCGCTGGACAGGGCATGGTCGAGGCACTCGGAACGCACCGGACACGCCGCACAGATGCGCTTCGCCTCGCGTGTCGAGCCACCCTTCTCCGGGAAGAAGGCTTCCGGGTCGGCGTCGAGGCACTTGGCCTCGAGCATCCAGGCGCGGTCATCCGCGTCGAACGCGAGCTTCGTGGTCAGTTCGGTGATGACTCCCACCCAACCGCTCCTGCCAGCCGACAACCTTGGAACTACATGGCTGTCATCCTGCACCAGTCGGCGCCCGCGGTCAAGCGCGGACCACAACCCGTGGTGGACCGCGGGCGCCACGAGCACGACCGGTGGGGTCGGGAACCCGACCTCACCGGGTGGTCGGCGGCGCTAGACCAGGTCCTCGAGGGCCGTACGGAGCCGCAGGAGTCCGTCGCGCAAGCGAGACTTGGCGGTGCCCTCCGGGATCCCGAGGACGCGGGCGACGTCGCGGTAGGTGTGGCCGGAGAAGTAGGCGAGCTCGATCGCCTCACGCTGACGCGCGGTCAGCGCGGACAGGGCCTGTCGAACCTGCCAGTGGTCGAGTTCGACCTCGACCTCGTCGGCCACCTGGTCGAACGCGCGCATCTCATCGCGGCGCGAGACGCGATCGTCGCGATCACGGCTGGCCTGCTCGCTGCGGACACGATCGACCGCTCGCCGATGCGCCAGGGTGGCGATCCAGCCCGGAGCGCTCCCTCGGTCCGGGTCGAACCGATCGGCCTTGCGCCAGACCTCGACCATGACCTCCTGGAGCACCTCCTCTGCCAGTGCCCGGTCGCGTAGGACGCGCAACGCGATGCCCAGCACCTGGGGGGAGACCCGGTCGTAGAGCACGGAGAAGGCTCGCTGGTCCCCGCTGCCGGCGGCGACGAGCAGCTCATCGCTGTCGGCCTCGGTCGGGCTGGCCAGGCCACGGGACACCGTCGTCGACGGGTCGATGGTGATCGCTGCTGCCACGTTCGCTCCGGTCATCCAGTGGGTGGAAGACCGAAGTGTGACCTTTTGTATAGCTTCTGTCAAGACCTTTGTTCAGGTTTCTGTCGAGGATCTCGATGACGTGCTCCCGACCGTCGGGCTGCGAGGTCCTACGCTCCGCCCGACGGAGCGATCTCTCGGAGGTGATGTGTACGCGGTGCTCGCAGGTGGCGTCGGGGCCGCACGCTTCCTTCGCGGGCTGACCCGGATCGTCCCGCCGCAGGCCGTGACCGCCGTCGTGAACGTCGGCGACGACCTCACCCACCTGGGCCTGCGCATCTGCCCCGACCTCGACTCGATCACCTACTGGTTGGCGGGGGTCGTCCACCCGGAGCAGCAGTGGGGGCGGGCGGACGAGTCGCATGTGGTCGCCAGCGAACTCGAACGCTTCGGGCACGAACCGTGGTTCACCCTCGGCGACCGCGACCTCGGTGTCCACCTCCACCGCTCGATGCGTCTGTCGAGCGGGATCCCACTATCACAGGTGACCGGGGAGGTGACGCGCGCGTTCGACGTCACCACCCGACTGCTGCCCGCGAGCGACGACCAGGTCGAGACGCGGATCATGACCGCCGATGGTCGTGATCTGCACTTCCAGGAGTACTGGGTACGAGAGCGCGCACAGCCCGAGGTGGTCGGCGTTCGACTCGCCGGCGCCGAGGAGGCGACACCCGGCCCGGGGGTCCTCGAGACGCTCAGCGCGGCCCGTGCGGTCTTCATCGCACCTTCGAACCCCGTCGTCTCCATCGACACCATCCTGGCCATCCCCGGCATCCGCGACGCCCTCGCATCGACCTCGGCCCCGGTCGTGGGCGTGTCACCCATCGTCGGCGGCCAGGTGGTGCGCGGGATGGCGCACCGGCTCCTCCCGGCGGTCGGCAGCGAGGTCTCGGCGCTCGGGGTGGCCCGGCACTACGGGTCGCTACTCGATGGTTGGGTCGTCGACCAGCGCGACGCCGCGACCGTCGACGACGTCCACGGCCTCGGCATCGCCTGCGTGGCCACCGACACGATGATGGACGACGTCGAGGTCGCGGCCGCGCTCGCGCAGACCTGCGTGGAGCTCGCAGAGAGCCTGCGCCCGGAGGCTCGGACATGACCGGACCCGAGCTCACGTTCCGCGCCCTTCCTAGCGAGCACCGCGTCGGGCCCGGGGACGACCTCGCGGACCTCCTCCTCCAGGCCGTGGAGGCTCACGGCGAGCGACTGCACGACGGCGACGTCGTGTGCATCGCATCGAAGGTGGTGAGCCTCGCCGAGGGCGCGAGCGTCGCACTGCCGGAGGACGACGGGCGTGTCGCCCGCCGTCAGCTCGCCCGCGACGAGGCCGCGGAGATCGTCGCCGAGGCCCCGTGGGTCCTGATCACGCGCACGCCGCAAGGGTTCGTCGCCGCGAACGGAGGCATCGACGGGTCCAACGTGCCCGACGGGACCGCACTCCTGCTTCCCGCGGACCCCGATGCCTCCGCGCGACGCCTCCACCAGGCGCTCCTTCGCCGCACCGGGCAGCACGTCGGCATCGTGGTGACCGACACGTTCGGGCGGGCGTGGCGGCACGGCCAGACGGACGTGGCGCTCGGGGTCGCCGGGCTGCCTGCCATCCGGGACGAGCGTGGACGGGACGACCTCGACGGTCGGCGTCTGGAGGTCACCGAGGCGGCCATCGCCGATGAGCTGGCCGGGGCTGCCGACCTCGTGCGCACCAAGGGAAGTGGCGCGCCGTTCGTCCTGGTCCGCGGGCTCGCGGCCGACGGCCCGCACGGAAGCGGCCAACAGCTCGTCCGCCCGCTCGGGCAGGACCTGTTCCGGTTCGGCGGAGCGACGGCGGCCGAGCGCGCGGTGAGCTCGCGGCGCACGGTCCGTCGGTTCGACCCCACACAGGCCGTCGACGAGCGCATCCTGGAACGAGCCGTTGCCGCGGCCGTGACCGCCCCCGCACCCCACGGGACCCGGCCGTGGCGCTTCGTCCGCCTCGCCGCCCGGACCCGCACCAGCCTCCTCGACGCGATGGCCATGGTGTGGCGCCGCGACCTCGCCGGCGACGACCTCCCCGAGGCAGCGATCCAACGTCGGCTCCAGCGCTCCGACGACGTCCTTCGGGTCGCACCGGAGGTGCTCGTCGGGTTCGTCGACCTCGCGCACGCACACCCTTATCCGGACGAGCGGCGTCAGCGAGCGGAGCGGGACCTGTTCCTGCTGGCCGGCGGCGCCGCGCTCCAGAACCTCCAGATCGTGTTGACCGCGCACGGACTCGGTGCCGCGTGGATCAGTTCCACGGTGTTCTGTCCGGACACGGTGCGCCACCAGCTCGCACTGCCGGACTCGGCCGAGCCGCTCGGCATGATCGCCATCGGGGTCCCCGAGGTCCCTCCTCCTGCCCGCACGGCGGTCTCCACCCGCGACCATCTCGAGGTCCGCTGATCCAGGACACAGCCGGCGGGTCACGGCAGCAGGCATGGGCGCAGGGAAGTTCGTCGGGTGGTCGCCGGTTCCCTGCGCAGGCACCCGGCCGCGCAGGTGCCGTGGGTACCCTCGCGCGACGGCACCCGCACCGGTCCCACTCGAGGCTCCCGCGTCGCGGACCCCAGGAGCCGATCCGCACACCAGAGCAGAGGTCGCACAGACGTGGCTGAACGCGAACGCATCCCGAACAAGGAACGTCGAGCCCAGGCGCGTGAGGAGCGCAAGCGCCAGGAGGCCGAGGCCGCCGAGCGTCAACAGAAGCGCAACTGGCGCAACGGTGCGGTGACCTTCGTCATCGTCGGCGTCGTCGCCGCGGTGGTCTTCCAAGCGTTCAGCGGGGGGAACGACTCCCTCGACGCTGCCATCCTCGTCAGCTCCTCGGAGGTCGAGGAAGCCCGCGAGGCTGCGGGTTGCGAGGTCCTCGTCGATCGTGAGCCCCTGCCCGATCGCGCGCACGTCGAGAGCAGTAACCAGCTCGATCCCGATGCCGCGTACCCCGATGTTCGTCCCACCCACTCCGGCTCGCACACCGCGGGCGTACACCCCGTCGTCCCGGCCGCGGGCTCACAGATCGACGAGGTTTCGTCGACACACAACCTGGAGCACGGGACCGTCATCGTCTGGTGGGACCCCGAACAGGCCGGAGACGCCGCGGGTGGGATCGAGGACTGGTCGGAGACATTGAACGCCAGCGGCTTCCGCCGGGACGCAGCTGGCGTCGGCATCATCACCTCTCCCTACGAGGATCCGGGCATCAGCTCGGAGAAGGCCGTCGCGTTCCGTTCCTGGGGGGTCGCGATGGACTGCGACACCTGGGACGAGACGGTCGCCAACGGGTTCGTGCTCGACCACTTCGGCACGCGGGGTATCGGGCCGGAGCGCAACGCCGCACCGTTCCCCGACGACGCCCTGGCCTACAGCGACCGCGACACCGAGGACACCTCCGAGGAGGAGGCACCCACGGGCGACGAGCCGCACGAGGCGGAGGAGGTCGACCCCGACGCGGGCGACGGTGACGACGACAGCGACGGTTCCTAGCCGCCGGAGCCCCCTACCGGCCGTGTGACACCCGGTGCGCGACCGCGCACCCGACGCCACCACGTCGCGACCCATGGCCGCCATCGGAACGGCTGTACATGGACCGCGGCGACCTGGGCGGGGGAGAGACGTGCCCGGGCGAGTAGCTCCCGGCGGCGCCGTCCGGCGGCCGGCCAGTGCCGCAGTTGAGCGAGCACGCCGGGCAACGCACGTGGCTCGGTCAGCGTCAGCTCCGCGGCCTTGAGCGCCGTCGTGACCACGATCGCCGGGAGCACCTGCACCGGGGGGCGATCGCACGTACGAAGCACCAACAGCCGGTTCGCGAGGTTCAGCGCCTCGACCCGTGGCGTCCGACGCGGACCCGCCCCACCGCGTTCGTGGACCGCGATGGCGGTCGGCTCGTACCAGGCGGTCCAGCCGTGGATCCTGGCCCGCCAGTCCAGTTCCACGTCGTCGAAGTAGGCCACCAGGTCCTCGGTCAGGACCTGCCCGTCCGACCATGCGACGTCCTCGAGCATGGCGCGCCGGTGGAGCACGCAGGCCCCGGAGGCGCCGAACAGCGGTCCGGCCGCCTGACCACCGGTGTCCACCTCACCCTCGCCACGGTTCAGGATCAGGCGCGCACTCGTCAGCACGTGGCCGGTCGTGTCGATGATCGTCGTGCCGTCCGGTCCGGAGGCTGTGCGCCGGAGCAGCGGCTGCACGCTCCCGCAGTCCGGATCGTGCGCCAGGCGGGCGACGCAGACGGACACCAGGTCCGGAGCCAGCACGACATCGGGGTTGACGAGCAGCACCGCCTCGACCTCGCTCACGAGCACCGCCAGGCCGTCGTTCACCCCGCCGCAGAACCCCCGGTTGGTGTCGTTGCGCACGACGCGTACCGGGTGGCGCTGGGCCCGTTCGGCCGCGGCTTCCGCCGAAGCGAGCGTCCCGTCCACCGACGCGTTGTCCACGACCACGACCTCGAGGTCCGGATGGTCCTGCGCCTCGAGGCTGTCCAGGAGACCGGCCAGCTCACGCTGGCTGTTCCAGCCCACGACGATCGCTGCGACCCGCATGGCCGTCAGCCCCCTGCCTGTCGACGTTGCAGGCGAGGGAGCGGGATCGGCCGGCTGGTCCCCTCCATCCGACGGGCGGGCCCTTCGGTGACCGCGGTCGTCGCCGACAGGTCGACCAGGCCCGCGCCCCCCGGGGCGGGGGCGACCGTGAAGCGGGCCGCGTCGGCGACGACCGCCCACGCCTCGCGACCGGATACGTCGGTGACCGAGCAGGCGATCGCGTACTGACCCGCGAGCAGATGCGCGGTGAACCGCACATCGACCGTGGCCTCCTGCCCAACGCTCAACGGGCCGACCCCGACCCCCTGCCAGGTGGTGTGCAGCTCGTAGAGGTGGGTGCCGTCCCCGCGGGAGAAGACGACCCCGACCGAGCACACCTCGACCTCCTCCAGCGCCCGGAGCCGCACCCGCAGGGTCAGCGGCGTCGACGGCAGGATCTCCACGGCAGGCTCCCCGCCGGGACCGAGGAGGGACACCTCGTCGATCGCGACGCGACGGCTCCCACGGACGCGGTCGACCGGCGGCGCGGTGACGCTCGCGACCCGCTGACGATAGAGCTCGACACCCTCCGAGACGGGACCATCGAACAGGACGCGTCCGTGATCGAGGACGATGGCCCGGTCGCACATGTCGCGCACCGCGTCCAGATCGTGGCTCACCAGCACGAAGGTCTTCCCTCGGTCGCGGAACTGCCGCATCCGCTCGAGCGACCGCTCCTGGAACTCGGCATCACCCACGGCCAGGACCTCGTCGACCAGCAGGATGTCCGGATCGACCATCACCGCGACCGCGAACCCGAGACGGACCTCCAGGCCGGAGGAGTAGGTCCTGACCGCGGTGTCCAGGAGGTGACGCACCCCGGCGAACTCGACGATCTCCTCGAAGCGCTCCGCGATCTCCGCCCCGGTCAGACCGAGGATCGCCCCGTTGAGGCGGATGTTCTCCCGGCCGGTGAGGTCTCCGTGGAACCCGGCGCCGAGCTCCAGCAGCGAGGCCACCCGGCCGTTGGTCAGCACCGTGCCCGCATCCGGCGGCAGGATGCGCGCGAGCAGCTTCAGCAAGGTCGACTTGCCCGAGCCGTTCGGACCGATGACGGCCACCGACTCGCCATGCTCGATCGTGAAGCTCACCTCCTCGAGCGCGTTGAACTCGGTGTAGGAGGAGCGGCGCAGCCGATAGAGGCGCTCCTTCAGCCCGCTCGGTCGCTCGTGGAACAGCCGGAAGACCTCGGTGACCCGGTCGACGACGATCGCGGGCTGGGAGGGGTCGGGTGCCGCACCCGCCAGCTGTCCGATGCTCCGGCGCTCCGACACCCTCACACCTCCTTCGCGAAGGTGCGTGCACGCCGCAGGAACACCACGTACCCGACGAGGAACATCAGGGCGGCCCACCCGGCCGCGACCAGCGTCGAGGCCACGTCGGGCCAGGTCGGCGTCCCATCGATCAACGGGTTGACGACATCACCCGTCGCACTGACGGGGCCGTAGAGCCCGAGCCGGAACAGCTCGACGAACCAGGTGGTCGGGTTCCACTCGATCACGGTGGCCACCCAGGCGAAACGGTCGCCCATCTGGGAGCGCACCAGCGCCAAGGGGTAGATCACCGGTGTGGCGTAGAACCACACCTGGAAGATGACGACGAACAGCTCCTGTAGGTCCCGGAAGACGACGTTGACCCCCGCGAACCACATCGCGAGCCCCGACGCGAACACCGTCAGCAGTCCGATCGCGACGAGGGTCGTCGGAAGGTGCAGGAGGACGTGGAACCCCCGCGTGTAGACCAGGTAGGGGCTCAGGACGAGGAGTGCGAGCAACAGGTGGATCAGCTGGGCGAACACATGGGAGAGCGGCAGCACCTCGCGAGGGAAGTAGACCTTCTTGACCAGGTCACCGTTGCCGACGATGGAGTGGATCGCCCCCTGGCACGAGTTCTGCAGGAACTGCCACAGCAGGTAGCCGGAGATGAAGAAGGCCGGGAAGTCCGCCAGCGGGATCCGGACGATCTGGGTGAAAACGACGCTGAAGACCACCGTCATCAGGACCGGCGTGAGCATCGACCAGAGGAACCCGAGCGTCGAGTTCTTGTAGCGGACCTTCAGCTCCTTGCGGACGAGCTGGTTGAGCAGCTCCCGCGCACGCCACAGCTCGACGAACTTCCCGCTGATCGCCAACGAGGTGCGACGGATGGCTCCCGGTACCGCAGCAGCGGCATCGGTCGGCTGCATCGTCACCACTCCCCCGGGCCGTCGTCGCCTGCCACCTCGACGGTCCCGCGCCCGTTGACCCGGCACGTGGCTCGTCACGCACGTTTGTAGCACAGGCCGAAGGACCTGCTGACCCCGTGGTCGCCATCCTTCGGCCACCGGTGGGCAGGGTGGATCACTCGGCGGGTACCCGGCTCCCGGGCCCGAGCGTGCCGCCAGCCGGGATCTCGGTCCGATCACCGAGGGTGACCGGTCCGGTCACGGCCACATCAGCCCCGACCACGACGTCCGCTCCGCTGACGAGCCCCCGCACCCGGGCACGTGCCGCTACCCGCGTGCGGGGTCCCAGCACGCTCCCGACGACCACCGCGTCGGATCCGATGATGCAGCCGGGAGCCAGCACGGTGTCCGGTCCGAGATGGGCACCCGCAGCGACATGGACGTCCTCGGCGATCAGGACCGGCCCCTCGAGTACCGCCCCGTCCGCCACGACCGCGCTCGCTGCCCGACGGATCCCCTCGGCGTCGGGGGAGAACCGCGTCAGGCTGGGCCAGGTGAGCGCACCGTGGAGCGCGAGCCGGTGACCCTCGAGGTAGCGGTCCGGGGTGCCGAGATCCGCCCAGGCAGCCTCGCTGACCACGCCCTCGACGTGCTGCCCCTCGGCCACCAGCGTCGGGAACACCGTGCGCTCGAACGAGAGCGGACCGCGGGGGAACCGGGCCAGCACGTCCGGCTCGAGCACGTAGGTCCCGGCGTTGACGGTGTCGTGCTCCGGCAGGGTCCCGGGCGCGGGCTTCTCCACGAACCCGGTGATCCGGGTCCCTTCGAGCAGACAGACGCCGAAGGTCGAGGTGTCCTCCACCCGGGTGAGCACCAACGTGGCGGCCGCACCGGCGTCGAGGTGCCGTCGCCCGACGGCGGCGAGGTCGACGTCGGTCAGCACGTCCCCGTTGAGCACAAGCGTCGCTCCGTCGCAGCGCTCGATGACCGAGCGCACCCCGCCGGCGGTATCCAGGGGCGTCGGCTCCGGCACGACCTCCAGCGTCAGATCCAACTCGGCCGCGACCGGCTGGAGGATCCGGAACGGTTGCGGATCGGCGCCGACCACGAGCCAGACCCGCCGGATGCCGGCATCGGCGAGCCGCGCGAGGACGCCGGCGAGGAACGGCTCCCCGCAGAACGGCAGCAGGGGCTTGGGGACGGTCGCCGTCAACGGGCGCAGCCGGGTCCCGGGCCCCCCGGCGACGATCATCGCCTCACGGACCTCCGTCATCGCGTCCGCTCCCCGGTCGTGCTCCGGTTCCGCATGAGCCGCTCGAGCACGGCCGTGACGATCACCCAGCCGGTGAGCGCCAGCGGCAGCAGCGGTCGCAGCAGCCGCCCAGGGCCGTGCAGACGGGGGGCGAGGTAGCGATGCAGGCTCTCCGCGTGGTGGCGGAGCGCCCGCAGCCGTGCCTGCGAGGTCGACGCCCCGACACGGTGTTCGACCACCGCCCGTGGGTCGTAGCGGAGCCGCCACCCAGCGGCTCGCAGACGCTCCCCGAGATCCACGTCCTCGACGTAGAGGAAGTACCCCGGGTCGAACCCCCCGATCGCCACGACCGCGCTGCGTCTGAGGGCGACAGCACAGCCGGACAACCAGGCGACGTCCCTTGCGAGGGTCGGATCGAGATCGCGTGCGTGGTAGCGGCCGGTCCAGCGGTTCTGCGGGACCAGCCGGCCGAGGAGGCCGTGGCCGACGAGGGTCGCGAGGCTGAGCTCCCGGCGGGCCGATGCCTGCCTTGCCCCGTCGGGGAACCGCACCTGTGGGCCCACCGCAGCCAGTCGGGGATCCTCGCGCAGGGTCGTGGCGAGCCGTGCCACCGCCCCCGCAGAGAACCGGACGTCCGCGTTGGCGAGCACGACGACCTCCGCCGAGGTGGCACGGATCCCGGCGTTGGCCGCACGGGCGAACCCGGTGTTCACCAGCCGGAGGACGGTCGCCTCGGGCGCAGCTTCACGGACCGCTGCCGCGGTGCCGTCGCTGCTGCCGGTGTCGACGACCACGAGCTGAATTCCAGCGGGCCGGTCGGGGTCCACCGCCAGGGAGCCGATGGCGCCGAGCACCTCGCTCCGCGTGTCATGGGTCACCAGCACGACCGCGAGCCCCGGCCGCCTCTCACCATCCGATGCGCTCATCCGGCCTCCGCCGCATCGTCGCCGACCGCGACGACCACCCGCGCGGAGCCGGGCACCTCGACGCCATCGGGGAGCGGGCGGCTCTGGGCCCCGAGCGTCGCGGCGACCCACTCCGCGCGCTCCTCCTCCCCGGGCACGACGAACACGGTGGTGGTGGTCCCGGGGTCGATCTCCAGACCCCCAGCTCCGGCGACCGTGGTGGAGAACCCCGCGAACCGAAGCGTCGAGTCGACGATGCCGGCAGCGCCTATCCGACCGGCGTCGAACACGGCGACCAGCGTGTCCTCGCGCTCGTCGCGATCACCGCGACCGGAGACCGGACGACCGGAACGCAGGTCCTCGAACATCGCCTCGGCACCGGGTCCGTAGGGGATCATGTAGTCGATCCCGTCGATCGTGCGGGGGTAGGCCGGGACCGCGGTCATCGGCATCCCGTCCCTGACGACCCCCCGCAACTCGTCGGCCAGCCCGAGCATCTGCGTGAGCTGCAGCTGATCGTCGGTCGTCAGCGCGGAGGCCACGTCCTCGGTCAGGCGGTAGACCTGCCGGGCGTTGGCCAGGGTCCGGGTCGCGGTGAGCTCGCGGAGGACCGCCTGCATGAAGATCTGCTGACGGTCGATGCGTTCCAGGTCGGCCCGTGCCCCCTGCCGTGAACGGACGTAGGCCAGCGAGTCGGTGGCGTCCATGTCGTGGCAGCCGGCATCGAAGTCGGCGCCTGCACGGCGGTCGCGAAGGGGCTCATCGAGGCAGATCTCGACCGACCCCAGGGTGCGGACGACCTCGATGAAGCCGCCGAGGGTGATCGCCGCGTAGTGGTTGACCGGCAGCCCGAAGCTCTCCCGGATGACGCGGACCAGCTGATCCGGTCCGCCCTGGAAGGTGTCGGCGAGCTTCTTGTCCTGCCCGCCGTCGGAGACCAACAGGTCCCGGGGGAAGCTGACCAGGGACACCTCCTCACGGTCCTCGCTGATCGCGATGTAGATCACGACGTCGCTGCGCTGGCCCTCGAAGTCGCCCAGGCTCAACCCCTCCCGGTCGTCGTCCTCGAGATCGGATCGGGCGTCGGAGCCGACGAGGAGGAAGTGACGCGCCTGCGAGGTGGTCGCCACCTCCTCGAGCTCAGGGACCGGGACGCGCCGGAGGTTGGTCTCCGCCTGCTCGAGGAGGAGCTGCGTGGTCATCCCGGCCGCCACGACCCCGAGCAGTCCGCCGACCCCGAGCACGCTCGCCAGCCGCCGCAGGAGGCGGTTCGACCTCCCGGCGCGCACGGTCGGACCCCACGGCCCCGGACGGCCCCCGCTCATCGGCGACCTCCCGTGCGGTTCACGATGCATCCTCGCCAGCGATGAGGAGCACGTCGATCTCCTCGCCCTCGAAGGTGGGTGGCTGGTCGAGCTCATCGATCTCGACATCGCCGAGGAGCTCGCTCAACCGGTAGGCCGCCAGCGCCGCCTCCTCGTCGTCACGCGCGAAGGAGATCAGGGTGCGCTGGCGGTCGAACGTGGGAGCGTTCCCCGTCCCGCGTACCTCGAAGCCCGCCGAGGTGATCTCGGCTTCGAGGCGGGCCGCCAGGCCGTCGACACCGGCGCCGTTGAGCACCGCGACCTCGATGTCGGCGAGAAGGTCCGCCTCGATCTCCTCGGCGCTCTGGCCGTCCATCCCGGACAGCGGTTCGCCGTCACGGAGACGTTGCAGGCGGACCTCGACCTGCTCGGGCAGCGGGACGACGTCACCGGTCGCCGGGTTCACGAACACCGGGATCCGGTCGATCTCCAACCGGACCAGCTGCTCGAGCGCGGCGGCGGTATCGAGCAGGCCCCTGCCACGCAGGCTGACGTCGGTCACGATCTCCTCGTCGACGGCATCGATGACCCGCTTGCCCGCGCGGGGAGAGGTCGCCGCCCAGCGGGCATCGACCCGCCCACCGAGGGCACGCAGCACGTCGGCGGTGAGCGAGACCAACTCCTGGTCGTCCGCCGTGAGCAGCTGCGAGCGGATCTCGTCCCCGGTCAACTCCGCGCAGCCGTCAGCACGGCACACCTCCTCGAGCGTCCCGACCGCATCGACGATGCGCGGTAGGGCGTCGACCGACAGGCTGACGACGTGGTCCACACGCACCCCCGTGTAGTCGATGACGGCGCGCAACAGCGGATCGGTGCCACCTTCCGCCTGGACGTCGGCGAACGACTCCTCGCCCGAGAGGGGCACGTCCTCGGGCAGGATGAGCGCCGCCGGACGCTCCCGCGTGCCGCCGATCTGGAGGAGCACGATCGGCGCCTCCAGTTCCGGAGGCCGCGGGATCGTCGGGTCGACCGGCCCGGTGAGGGTGACCATCAGCGTCGTGACGTCGCGCGGTGCTTGCGGGCCTTCGGCCGGCCCGAGCGTCACCAGGCCACCGTCGTCACGCAGCGCGGGGATGTCGTCCCCACCGAGTTGGAACCAGGCGTAGGACCACAGGGCACCGATCACGAGCGCCCACAGCAGCAGGAGCGCCAGGGCGATCACGAGCAGCACGCCGAGCCCGCGGGCCACACGGGCCCCGCGCGGGCGATGGTTCGTGGAGAACGTCAGGGAGCCGGACACGGGGTGCTCGACCTCGCTCGTCGCGCGATGCGGGGGTGCGGATCGAGGGGGCGTGGCAGGCGCCGTTCCCCCACGGGCACGAGGACGACCGACGATACCATCGCCGGCTCGGGCCCCACCGGGGCCGGACGGACGTCGCGACGCGGATGGAGGGGCACGTGGAACTGGCCAGCACCGGGCAGGCCGGACCACCCGTGCACGACGTCTGCGAGGCGGTCCGGTCCGGGGCCGCCGAGCTCGGTCACCGACCTGCGGTCACCGTGCTGCATCCCGCGGCCCGCTACGAGCAGAGCGGCGCCTCGCTGGCGAACTGGGCCGCGAAGGGTGCCCACCTGCTCCAGCTCGACCACGCGGTCGCCGCGGGGGACACCGTCGGGCTGCTCGCCCCGGCCTGCTGGACCAGCGCCTCGGCCGCGTTGGCCACGTGGTGGCTCGGTGCGATCGTGGACCTGAGCGGTGCCGGAACCGTGAGCCTCGTCCATCAGCACCGCTCGGCCCCGCAGGGTGCAGGCGCGGTGCTGCGTCTCGGCGACGCACTCGACGGAGGCCCACAGGGTGGGTGCAGCGACCCGGTCTGGACGCACGAGGCCCAGCCGATGCCCGATCACCCACCGTCAGCCGCCGGCGAGGCCCACGCCCCGGCCCTGCGTATCGACGGCCGTCTGCTCTCCCAGGAGGATCTCCTCCGGGTGGCCACCTCCCTGCCGGAGGGCACCGCCGGGGTCGAGGAGGGGCGCACCGACCCCGTCACCGCCCTGGTTGCGGTTGCGCTACGCCCGCTGGTCACCGGCCACGCGACCGTCGTCCTCCGCGGTGTCGACCGTGATACCGCCGCACCGGAGCGGGTCAGGACCTGGTGCTGAGCCAGCGTCGGATGGTCAGCAACGCGACGGCAGCGACGAACTGTGCCCCGAGCGCGAGCCGAGTGACGTCGATGACCGGCTGGTAGCGGACCCGACCGTCCTCGAGGACGAAGGCACCCACCGGCCGTGCCATGGCTCCCCAGCCGGCGCCCTGCCCGTGGTCCCCGCCGGCCGCGCTGCCCGAGCCCCCGCCGGACCCGCCGCGCGCAGCGATGAGCGGCACCACCACCGCACCGTCGCGTTCGACGGGTTCGCCGACGACCCGAGACGCGAGCCGCAGTACCGGATCCGTGGCGACCGCTGCACCCGCGGGGACGGCCCGGCCCGGCTCCGGGCTCATGTCGGACCCAGCTGCGCGGGATCGAGGGCCCGGAGATCGCCTGCCCCGGCCGTCACGGCGGCCACCAGACCGGGCACGCTCGGGACGACCTGACTCGCGAAGAACCGGGCGATCGTGATCTTGGCCTCCAGGAACCCTTCGTCGGCCGGCGATGCCCCGTCGTCGAGCAACCGCCGGGCCGCGGCGGCGCCGCGCGCGAGCAGCACCCCGCCGACGACCGTCGCGAGGGCCCGGAGGTAGGGCGTCGCCCCCGCCGAGAGATCGTCGAAGGTCCCACGGCGCTCACCCAGCCACGCGGTGGCACGCTCGACCTCGGCGAGGGCGTCGGCGAGCGGTGTGGCGATCGCCTGCAAGGTCTCCGGCAGGCTCTCCACCTCGTCACGGAGACCGGCGAGGAAGCGGGCGACGAAAGCGCCGTCGTCCATCGCGAGCTTGCGACCCACGAGGTCGAGCGCCTGGATGCCGTTGGTGCCCTCGTAGATCGGCGCGATGCGCGCGTCGCGGTAGTGCTGGGCGACGCCGGTCTCCTCGACGTAGCCCATCCCGCCGTGGACCTGGAGCGCGAGCGAGGTCATCTCCACACCGACGTCGGTGCCCCAGGCCTTCGACAGCGGCGTCAGCAGATCGGCGAGCTTCTGCTGCTCCGCGCGGGTGCCCTCGTCCGCACCGGCATGCGCGAGGTCGAGCGCGTGGGCGTTCCAGTAGCACAGGGCCCGAACGGCATCGATATGCGCCTTCATCGTGAGCAGCATCCGGCGGACGTCCGCGTGCTCGATGATGGGGGCCTGCTCCCCCGCTGGCGTGTTCGGTCCCCGCCCCTGGCGGCGTTCCTGGGCGTAGGCCAGTGCCTGCTGGTAGGCCCGCTCGCTGATCGCCAGCCCCTGGAGGCCGACGCCGAGGCGCGCGTCGTTCATCATGGTGAACATCTGGCGCATGCCCTGGTGGGGGGCACCCACGAGTTCGCCGATCGCCCCATCGCCCCCCTCACCGAAGGCCATGACGCAGGTCGGCGAGGCATGGATGCCGAGCTTGTGCTCGAGGGACACCGCCTGGACGTCGTTGCGAGCGCCGAGCGAACCGTCCTCGCCCACCAGGTACTTCGGGACGATGAACAGCGAGATCCCCTTCGTCCCCGTCGGGGCATCCGGGAGCCGGGCCAGGACGAGGTGGACGATGTTCTCGGTGAGGTCGTGATCCCCGTAGGTGATGTAGATCTTCTGACCGACGAGACGATAGGTCCCGTCCGGTTGCGGCAGCGCCTTGGTCGTGACCGCCCCCACGTCTGAGCCGGCCTGGGGCTCGGTCAGGTTCATCGTCCCGGCCCACTCGCCCGAGACGAGCTTCGCGACGTAGGTCTCGAGCTGCTCCGGTGACCCGTGGTGCTGGAGGAGGTAGACGGCACCGGTGGTCAGCAGCGGTCCGAGCGAGAACGCCATGTTGGCGCTGGTGAGGAACTCCTTGACCGCGTTGGCCACGGTGAGGGGGAAGCCTCCCCCGCCGTGTTCGTCCGGGTGCTGGAGGGCACCCCAACCTGCCTCGACGTACTGTCGATAGGCGGTCCGGAACGCCTCGGGGGTCTGCACGCCCCCGTCGACGAGCCGGGCGCCTTCGGCATCCCCGATCCGGTTGG
Organism: Nitriliruptoraceae bacterium; assembly: GCA_040904745.1. Lineage (GTDB taxonomy): Bacteria > Actinomycetota > Nitriliruptoria > Nitriliruptorales > Nitriliruptoraceae > T1Sed10-7. Next base: position 35,811 of record JBBDSW010000039.1, on the reverse strand, counting down.
TCGGGGCGATGGCGGTGGCGGCGAAGCGCCCCGCCTCCTCCAGCAGGCCGGTCACCAGCTCCGGATCGGCATGAGCGAACGCCGCGGTGGCGGTCAGCTCCGCCAGCGGCGTCACGTGCTCGAGGACGAAGCGGATGTCACGGAGCGGCGCAGTGTAGGTATCCATGGCCAAAGGGTAGCTGCGGGCCATCCTCGGGAACGAAACCGTGACGACCGTCTCGGGGGTCTCTCGGCACCGCCGATACCCTCACGCCGGTGCTGCTGCCGCAGGAGGAGGGATCGTGCCGCCACGTCCCCGCCTGCCCCATCTCCCCCGCGTCCCCCGCGCGCTGCGTTGGCTGGGGCGCATCATCGGGCTGCCGGTCACCGAGGTCCGCTCGTACTGGGCTCAGGAGTCGCGGAGCATCCGGTCGGGGTCCCTCGCGCTGGCTCTCGGCCTCAGCGCGACCCTGGTCGCCGGCATCGTCCTCGCGTCGGCGGCGGACCGACTCGAGTCGGTCCCGGGGCTGCTCGCGCTGATCCCCGCGGCGATCGGGATGCGGGGGGCCATCTTCGGGGCGCTCGGTGCCCGACTGTCGACCGGCATCCTGACCGGCCAGTTCGACCGCCGACTGATCCGGACCAGCTACCTCGGACGCCAGATCGAGGCCGCCACGATCCTCAGCATCGCCTCGGCGACGCAGGCGGGGTTGATCGCGTGGGGTATCAGCGCCGCCCTCGGTCTGCCGACCGTCCCACTGCTCGAGCTGATCGCGATCTCGCTGACTGGCGGGATCATCTCCTCGGCGGTCCTGTTCGTCGTCGTCGTCGGGATGGCACGGCGGGCCGAATCGGTCGGGTTCAGCATGGACGACGTCGGTGCACCGATCATCACGGCCACCGGGGATCTGGTGACGTTGCCGGCGCTGCTCGTGGCCAGCCTCATCCTCGAGGTCCCCTACCTGCCCTCGATCGTCGGGATCCTCGGACTCCTGGGTGGGACGGTGGCCGTGACCCTCGGTGTGCGGCAGCGCGACATCACGATCCGTCGCGTCGTCCGCGAATCCCTCGTCGTGCTCACGATCGCCGTCACGGTCGACGTCCTCGCCGGGGTCGTGGTCGAAGGACGCGCGACCCAGCAGTTCTCGGCGGCGGCACTGCTCGTCCTCCTTCCCCCGTTCATCGCGAACTGCGGGTCACTGGGCGGGATGTTGGCCAGCCGCCTCGGCTCCAAGCTCCACGTCGGGCAGTTGTCACCGCGACTCGTCCCGGGCAAGCTGGCCACGTTGGACTTCTCGCTGACCTCACTGTTGGCCGCACTCGCCTTCACCGGGGTCGGAGTGGCCGGGTGGCTCGCGGCCGTGGTCGTCCCGGGCGTCGATCCCCTCCCCATCCTCACCACGATCGGCGTCGTCCTCCTGGCGGGGGTCTTCGCCATCCCGATCCTCGCACTGACCGCCTACGCGGCGGCGACGACGTCGTTCCGCTTCGGCTTCGATCCCGACAACCACGGCATCCCGATCGTGACCGCCACCATGGACCTGAGCGGGGTGCTGTGCCTGCTCGCCGCCATCACACTGCTGCCGACCTGATCTCGGCGCCACCCACGAGGAAGACGATGAGGAACGTGCGAACCGTCAAGGAACTGCTCGTCGAGGCGAAGGACGCCGCCGAGCTGATGGTCGATCTCGCCTACGCGGCGATCTTCTACGGCGATGACGGCCTCGCACGGGAGGTGCTGCGCCTCGAGGACCGGGTCGATGAGCTCCTGGTGGAGCTGCGTGCCGTGTGCATGGTCGCCTCACGCACCCGTGACGACGCCGACCAGCTCGCCGGCGTCCTCTCGATGGCGGTGGCGATCGAGGGCATCGCCGACTCCGCGGAGGACATCGCCCGCGTCGTCCTGAAGGACCTCGGGGTCCCGGCCGAGCTCCGCGACGACCTGCGTCATGCCACCGAGGTGACCGCGCGGGTGAAGATCCGCAGCGAGAACCAGCTCGAGGGCACGACGCTCGGTGACCTCGAGCTCCCGAGCCGGACCGGCATGTGGATCATCGCGATCCGCCGCGACGTCGACTGGGTGTTCGGCCCAGAAGGGGACGAGGTGCTGCGCGAGGGGGACGTGCTGTTCCTGCAGGGCCCGCGGCATGGCGTCGACGAGGTCCGGCAGTTGGCGGGCGCACCCGCCCGCGAGCTCCCGCCGCCGCCCGAACGCGGCAAGCTCTCGCACCTGGACCGCGCGGTCGATCTGGTCGTGGAGCTCAAGAACGTCTCCGAGGTCGCGGTGGGCCTCGCCTACTCCGCGATCCTGCTGCGCGATGTGTCGCTGGCCGCCGAGGTCAGCGTGATCGAGGACAGGTCCGATGAGCTGTTCCATCAGCTCGAAGGCTGGGTCCTACGGGCCGCCGCGGAGCTCGAGGACCCCGAGGAACTGCGCGGGATGCTCCACCTGGCGGCGGCCGCGGAACGGATCGTCGACAGTGCCCAGTCGATGACGCGGGTGATCGAGGACCAGGTCCACCCCCACCCGATCATCGCCGCGGCGCTCTCCGAGGCGGACGAGATCGTCGCTGAAGCGATCGTCGCCGAGGGCAGCGAGGTGGCCGAACGCACCCTCGGGGAACTCCGCCTCGACACGGAGATCGGCATGGAGGTCCTGGCCGTTCAGCGGGACCAGCGCTGGACCTATCGGCCACGACGTGGCCACCGCATGCGCGCGGGGGACCGCTTGATCGCGATCGGACCCGAGGAGGGGGCACCTCGCCTGCGGGCCTGGTGCGGCGACATCCGACCGGAGGGAGACGAGGGCTGGGTCGAGCCCGGCGACGAGGACCAGTAGGCGAGCGGCGCGTCAGCCGGCCGGAACCAGCATCTCGAGCACACCGGCGAGGTCCTTCCTGTACCGCCCGAACCTCGGTTTGTGCAGGACGGACAGGGTCGCACGCGGCCCGGCGAGCCCCGGACCACGATCCTGACCGGCCCGACCGACCCCCGGCCAGTCCAGGGGGACGTGCTGCCACGCATCCAGGACGGGGACGAGGTAGACCGGTGTGCCGTCGGGGAGCGACAGTGACGCCTTCAGGCCCCCCTTCACCAGCTGTTCGTGGACGTGCTGCAGGACCGGACCGGCGGCGTCCGCCTGTGACCGGTTGAGCCCGTAGAGCTCGAGGTCCGGGACATCGAAGCGCGCCGCACCGTGGGTGCGCACCCAGCGTGTCCCCTCCCCGTCGACCCGGGTGACGATCGCGTCCGCGTGCTCGACCGCACCGATGGCGACGCGGTTCATCCACGCCACGTCCCGCTCGACCTCGGCACTCAGGTCCACCACACCCCGGACCCGAGCACCGAGTGGCCGAGACAGGGCCTGCAGGAGCTTGGCCTGCCGCTGCATGCCGGTGATCGGCCCGTCCGACCCGATGTCGGCCTCGGTCCTGAGCAGCGGACGGTCAGCGTCCGGATCATGGACGGCTCGGACCACGCCCTTCTGCATCCGGCCGCCCCAGTGCACCTCCTGGGCCCGGTGGCCCTCCGCGCGCACGGGCGCGGCACGGTCGAGGTCCCCGGCGCTGCGGGCCATCGCGACCACCTGGCCGACGTCGGCGAGAGGCGCATCGAGGACGAGTGCGAGCTGTGAGGTATAGCGGTCGGCCACGGGGGACTCCGGGGACGGGTACGGGGAGGGACGTGGAGCCGTTGCGATCGACAGGGTGCCGTGTCCGTCGCTCCCCGTGCACCGTCGCGGAACCGGGTCGTCTACAGGCCCATCTCACGGCTGATGAGCAACCGTTGCACCTCGCTGGTGCCCTCACCGATCTCGAGGATCTTCGCGTCCTGGTAGAACCGTCCCACCCGCGTATCGGTCGTGAAGCCCGTGCCGCCGAAGATCTGGGTGGCCTCACGAGCTGCGGTGACCGCCGCCTCCGAGCTGTACAGCTTGGCGATCGAGGCCTCCCGCCGGTACGGCAGACCGGCCTCCTTGCGCCGGCACGCGTAGCGGTACATCTGGCGCGCGGTCTGAGCCGCCACCTCGAGGTCGGCGATCTTGAAGGCGACGGCCTGGTTGCTGGCGATCGGCCTACCGAAGGCTTCCCGCTCGCTCGCATAGCGGACGCACTCCTCGACACAGCCCTGGATCAGCCCGACGGCCAGAGCGCTGATGGCGATGCGCCCATCGGCCAGGGTCCTCAGGAACTGCGACAGTCCCGCGCCGACCTCGCCGAGCGTGTTGGCGACCGGGACGCGCACCGTGTCGAGGTGGAGCTCGCGGGTATCGGAGGCGTGCCAACCGACCTTGCGGTACGGCGGAGCCACGTGGAGACCAGGGGTGTCGGTCGGGACGATGATCGCGGTCAGCTCACGGGCACCGGTGAGCGCGGTGATGATGACCAGCTCGGTGAGCTCCGTGCCGGCGTTGGTGATGAACTCCTTGGCGCCGTCGATCACCCACTCGTCGCCATCACGCACCGCCCGGGTCCGCGTGGCACCGAGTACGTCGGAACCACCACCCGCCTCGGTCAGCCCGAACCCGGCCAACGCCTCGCCGCGGCACAGGCGGGGGAGGTAGCGACGGCGCTGCTCAGCGGTCCCGAACTCGGCGATCGGTGCCGCTCCGAGGCCGACCGCGGCCTCGAGCGTGATGCCGAGCGACTGGTCGACACGGCCGATCTCCTCGATGGCCAGGCAGAAGGTCAGGTAGTCGCCACCGACGCCGCCGTCCTCCTCGCGGAACGGGAGTCCGAACAGCCCGAGCTCGCCCATCCGACGGACGATCTCCACGGGGAAGCGGCCCTCGGCGTTGAACGCCGCGGCCTCGGGCCCGATGACCTCGTCCGCGAACGCCGCCACGACCCGGCGGAACTCCTCCTGCTCGTCGGTGAGTTCACCGGACGCTCCCGCTGTCTCCGGCACCACGTCCCTCCCTACCCCACGCCCACGTCCGGCGATCATTCGTCCGGCCGCGGAACGTTATCGCTTCGAACGTCTCATCGAACCCCCACGCCCGTCACGTCGCCCGCCCGCAGGGCTACACGCTCTCGTCCGGTGTCGACCACGAGCAGTCCGTCCTCGTCCACCGCGACGGCGCGGCCGGACACGGTGGAGCCACCCGGCAGTGACACGTGCACCTCCTGGCCGATCGTGTCGCAGTGCTCGCGGTAGCGGGCCAGGACGTGCTCGGGCCGGTCCAGTTCGGTCAGTTCACGGTCCAAGGCCACGATCAGTGCGGCCAGGACGGCACCGCGATCGATGTCGCGACCCAGCGACTCGGCCAACGAGGTCCAGCCGGCCCACTCGCCCTCGCGGACCACCCCACGCCAATCGAGGTCGAGGCCACAGCCGATGACGAGCACCTCGCTGCCCGCCAGCCGATGCCGTTCGACGAGGATGCCCGCGGCCTTCCGGCCGTCGAGCAGGACGTCGTTCGGCCACTTCAGCCGTGGGTTCGCGCCAACCTCGGCGTAGGCGGCGGCCACGGCGAGCCCGGCCACCAGCGGCGTCAACGTGGCGGCGACCGGCGGGAGGGGCACGGCCAGGGAGACCGCGAGGTTCGCCGGACCGCCCGGGCCCTCGACATCGTCGGTCCACGGCCGGCCCGAGCGTCCGCGCCCGGCGCTCTGGCGATCGGCGGTCACGAGGAGACCGAGCGGCGCGCCGGCGAGCACCCGGTGCCGAGCCACGTCGTTGGTGGAGGTGACGACGTCGTGATGCTCGTGCAGGCGGATCAGCCGACCGTCGGCGACGGCGGTCGCCACCGCGGAGTGGGCGGACAGGGACACGGGAACCTCCGGGCCGACGACCGGGCCCCGTTAGGATGCCCGGCCGGAGCGCCGCGCGTGGCCCTCGAGGACCCCGAGGTCATCCAGCGCACGTTCCCGAGACGGCGGGAGGCAGTCCGGTGACGGAGTCGACACGCGACCGGGTCGCGGAGCTGGAACGGCGACGGGCGGAGGCGGCCGCCGGAGGCGGTGAGGAGGCCATCGCCAAGCAGCACGACAAGGGGAAGCTGACCGCCCGCGAGCGGATCGACCTCCTGCTCGATGCCGGCTCCTTCGTCGAGACCGACGCGTTCGCGGTGCATCGGGCCACCGGGTTCGGCATGGAGGACAAGCGCATCCTCGGCGACGGGGTCGTCACCGGTCATGGCACGATCGACGGTCGGACGGTGTGCGTGTTCTCCCAGGATTTCACGGCCTTCGGCGGCTCGCTCGGGGAGGTGTTCGCCGGCAAGGTCGTCAAGATCATGGATCTGGCCGTGCGGATGGGTGTCCCGATCATCGGCCTGAACGACTCCGGCGGTGCGCGGATCCAGGAGGGTGTGGTCTCGCTCGGCGGCTACGGGGAGATCTTCTACCGCAACGTGGCGGCCTCCGGGGTGATCCCCCAGATCTCGGCGATCATGGGGCCGTGCGCGGGCGGGGCCGTGTACTCACCGGCGATCACCGACTTCGTGTTCATGGTCCAGGACACCTCGCACATGTTCATCACCGGCCCCAACGTGATCAAGACGGTCACCGGCGAGGAGGTGACCATGGAGGAGCTCGGCGGAGCGACGACCCATGCAGCGACCTCCGGGGTCGCCCACTTCGAGGTCGCGGACGAGGAGACCTGCCTGGAGGACATCGCCCACCTGCTGGCCTTCCTCCCCGCCAACAACCTCGAGCTCCCGCCCCGACTGCCGAGCGACGAGGACCCGGAGCGGCTGATCGAGGAGCTCGACTCCTTCATGCCCGACAGCGCGAACGTGCCCTACGACGTGCGCGAGATCGTCGGCCATGTCGTCGACGACGGGGAGTTCCTCGAGGTCCAGGCCGGCTACGCGAGGAACCTGGTGGTGGGACTGGCGCGGATCGATGGCCGACCGGTCGGCATCGTCGGCAACCAGCCGGCACACCTGGCCGGTGTCCTCGACATCGACAGCTCAGAGAAGGGAGCCCGGTTCGTCCGGTTCTGCGACGCCTTCAACCTGCCGGTCATCACACTCGTCGACGTCCCCGGGTTCCTGCCCGGCACCGACCAGGAGTACGGCGGCATCATCCGCCACGGCGCCAAGCTGCTGTACGCCTACGCCGAAGCGACGGTGCCCAAGATCACCATCATCGTCCGCAAGGCCTACGGCGGCGCCTACGACGTCATGGGCTCCAAGCACCTCGGCGCCGATGTCAACCTGGCCTGGCCGACCGCGGAGATCGCCGTGATGGGCGCCAAGGGCGCCGTCTCCATCCTCCACCGGCGGGAGCTACTCGAAGCCGAGGATCCCGACGCGCTGCACGCGGAGTTCGAGGAACGCTACGCCCGGGATCTCGCGAACCCGTGGCGCGCCGCCGAGCGCGGCTACGTCGATGCCGTCATCGCTCCCGCCGAGACCCGACGCGAGCTGACCCGAGCGCTCGCTTTCACCGCCACCAAGCGCCAGCAGGGACCCGCTCGCAAGCACGGGAACATCCCGCTGTGAACGCGACCCGCGTCCGGATCGATGCGTCCCGGCTCAGCGAACAGGAGCTCGCCGTCGTCGGGGCGACGGTGACCGCGGTCCTCGCCGCACCCGCACCGCACGCGCCCTCGGACGGCGCGACTGCGTGGCGTCGCGCCGGCCTGCTCGAAGCCGCGCGCCGAGGATCGATCAGCTCGCCGACCGCCCTGGAGCTCGCGCGACGTCGGTGACGTGACCGGCCGGGCGTCGGCGCAGGGCCAGCGTCGCCCGCCTCAGGCGTTCGCTTCCGCCGCATCGCGATCAGCGTCGGTCTCCCCCGCCTCGATCGCCGCGTCCGCCTCCTCCTCGGTGGCGTAGACGGTGATCGTGGTCTCCATCCCGGCCGCGCGGTGGCCGGGGACGTTGCAGATCACCGTCCACTCCCCGGGGAACAGCTCGCCGGTGCCCGTGTCGGTCTCGGAGTCGCCGACCCCGAGGATCGCTTCACCATCGGACCCACCGAGGTAGGTCCCGTCGGCCGAACCCAGGATCTCCACGTTGTGGTAGGTGTCGGAGAGGTTGGCCCCGGTCACCTCGACGGCGCCCGTGACCGCCGCCCCATCGGTGAAGTTGAAGAAGAAGTTGCCCATCTCCAGCTCCACGGCCCCACCGGGACCGACCGGCAACACGTCGTCGCATCCCTCGTCGCCCGGTGGGCAGACCAGTGCCTGCGCCTCGGCTGCGCCCTCAGGCACGCTCGAGCACCCGGCGAGCACGATGGCGGAGGCGAAGACGGCGGTTCCGAGGGTCAGGCGACGCACGTGGGGCTCCTGCAGGATGGTGGCGACGGTCCTCTGCGGCGGCTTGGCTGCGCAGAGGGTACCCATCTAGGGTCCTTCGCCGGTAACCGGACGGGGAGTTCGTGTCCAGTAGGGTCCAAGGGCCATCAGCCGGACCGATGGGCAGATCGGCGCGCGGTCGTCACTAGGCTGCCAACGCTCGTCCCCCGATTTGAGGCGAGATGATGTTCGACGCCGTGCTGATCGCCAACCGTGGCGAGATCGCGATCCGCATCGCGCGCGCGTGCCGCGAGCTCGGTGTGCGCCCCGTCGCGGTCTACTCCGAGAGCGACCGGGACGCCCCCCACGTGGCCGCCTGTGACGAGGCCTACCTCCTGGGGCCCGCCGAGGCGGCCTCGTCCTACCTCGCCGTCGAGAAAATCCTGGAGATCGCTCGACGCGCCGAGGTGGACGCCATCCATCCCGGTTACGGCTTCCTCGCGGAGAACGCCGATTTCGCTCGGGCGGTGACCGACGCCGGTCTCACGTTCATCGGGCCGTCCGCACGAGCGATCGAACAGATGGGCGACAAGCTGTCGGCGCGGGCCGTGGCCGAGGCTGCCGGCGTCCGGGTCGTTCCGGGCACCCACGAGCCCACCGACGACCCCGACGTGGCGATCGCGTTCGGTGACGAGTACGGCTACCCGGTCGCGGTCAAGGCGATGTATGGGGGTGGCGGACGCGGGATGAAGGTCGTCGGCGACCGCTCACAGATGCATGACGCGTTGATCGGGGCACGACGTGAGGCCGAGGCCGCCTTCGGCCGCGGCGAGTGCTACCTCGAGCGCTACCTGGAACGACCCCGACACGTCGAGGTACAGGTCCTCGCCGACCTCGACGGCACCACCGTCCACCTCGGCGAACGCGACTGCTCCCTCCAGCGACGCCACCAGAAGCTGGTCGAGGAGGCCCCGGCGCCGGGGGTCGACGACGCCCTGCGCGGCGCCCTCGGGGACGCGGCGATCCGCATCGCGGCCGAGATGGGCTACACCAACGCCGGCACCTGTGAGTTCCTGCTGGACGAGGACGGCGAGACCTTCTACTTCCTCGAGATGAACACGCGCCTACAGGTCGAGCACCCCGTCACCGAGATGGTCACCGGCATCGATCTCGCCCAAGCGCAGCTCCGGATCGCAGCCGGCGACGGGATGGGCCTGAGCCAGGACGACGTGCGCCTGCGCGGCCACGCGATCGAGGCCCGGATCAACGCCGAGGAACCCGCCCGCGGGTTCGTCCCCTCGCCCGGACGCATCGACCGGTTGGTGGCGCCCGGTGGGCCATGGACCCGCTTCGACACCGGCGCGAGGTCGGGGTCGGTGATCACCCGCGACTACGACTCGCTGATCGGCAAGCTGATCGTCTGGGCCGAGGACCGCGACGGCGCCCGGCGCCGCATGTCCCGGGCGCTCGCGGAGCTGGTGCTGACGGGTGTGCCGACGACCGTGCCGTTCCACCGGTTCGCGATGGAGGAGCCCAGCTTCGTCGCCGCCACACATGCGACCAGCTCGGTGGAGCGCGAGTGGGACCTGAGCGGGCTCGAGCCGCAAGCCACCGACGACGATGACGACGTGGCCGCGGATCCAGGGCAGGAGCTCACGGTCGAGGTCGACGGCCGCCGCATCCCCGTCACGGTGTTCGGCGCGTTGGCCGGCACGGCTGCCGAGGAGGGCGGCCTGGCACGCCGCCGGCGACGCGGCGCGCGCGGCGGGGCGGCCACGGTCTCGACCGAGAACCTCACCGCACCCATGCAGGGCACCGTGGTCGACGTCCACGTCGCCGTCGGCGACGTCGTCGCGGTCGGGGACCGGCTCCTGGTCCTCGAGGCCATGAAGATGGAGAACGCGATCACGGCACACCGCGATGGCACCGTCACCGAGCTGCCGATCGGCCCGGGGGACGTGGTGGAGTCGGGCACGGTGCTCGTCCGGATCGAGGACACCTGAGCCGCCGACCCGGTGCCAACTCGGCGGGCGGATCACCGGCACGAGCAGCCGGTCAGCGATTCGCCCGGCGGGTCAGCGCCGGGCCGGATCGAGCCGCACCATCAGCATGCGGGCGCACTCGGCGACCGACCCGGCCATCGACGGGTAGACGGTCATCGTCTGCGCGAGCTGCGCCACCGACAGACGGTTCTGCACCGCGACCGCCAGCGGCTGGATCAGATCGCTGGCCCGGTTGGAGACCACGACACCACCGATGACGGTCCCCGAGCCGACCATGGCGTGCACCTTCACGAACCCGTCCGTGCCGTGGATCATCTTGGCCCGTGGGTTGCTGCGGAAGTCCAACCGGGCGGTCTCCACCGGGTAGCCCTGCGCGACGGCTTCCTCCGGTGACAGCCCGACGGTGGCGACCTCCGGATCGGTGAAGATCGTGGCCGCGACGGCGTCCCGCCGGATCGGCTGCACCGCCTCCCCCAGCGCGTGCCACATCGCGATCCGGCCCTGCATGGCCGCGACCGAGGCCAGCATCACCCCGCCCGTCACGTCCCCGCCGGCGTACACCCCCGGAGCGGAGGTGCGTCCCACGGCGTCGACCTCGATCCCACCGCCCCTCCCCGGCTCGATACCACAGGTCTCCAACCCGATGTCCGCGACGGTGGGAACCTGCCCCACGGTGAAGAGCACGTGGCTGCCGACCACCTCGCTGCCGTCGTTCAGGCCGACGGCGACCTCGTCACCACGACGCTCGCACGCCGTCGCACGGACGTTGCGCAGGATCGTCATCCCGCGGCGTTCGAACACCGACTCGATCACGGCTGCCGCATCCGGATCCTCGGTCGGCAGGATCAGGTCACGCGAGGACACCAGGGTCACCTCGGCACCGAAGCGGCGGAACGCGTGCGCGAACTCGGCGCCGGTCGCACCCGAGCCGACCACGATCAGATGCTCGGGCACCTCCGGCAGCCCGTAGGCCTGCTGGCTGACCAGCACCCGCTCGCCATCCGGCTCGAAGAACGGGAGGACCCGGGGGTCCGAACCGGTCGCGAGCAGCACGTGGTCGGCTTCACGCGTGACCTCGGAGCCATCCTCGACCGTGGCCACGACCTTGCGGGGTCCGTCGAGACGACCGCGGCCGCGGAGCAGCTCGACGCGGCCGGCCAGCACCCGACGCTCGATGTCGCGCGACTGGTTCTCGCCGAGCGCCAGCACCCCGCTGCCCACCCGGGGGAAGTCGACGACCGTGCGGTCGATGCGCTCCATGCCATCGAGGTGCACACCGAGCGCATCAGCCGTGTGGACCCAGCCCATCGCCTCCGAGGCGACGATCAGGGCCTTGGAGGGGACACAGTCCCACAGGACGCAGTTCCCACCGAGCCCTTCGTCGGTCACGATGGTCACCTGCGCGCCGAGTTCGTCGGCGACCAGGGCGGCCTCGTAGCCCGCCGGGCCACCCCCCAGGATGACGATCCGCTCGTTCACGTTGCTCCTGTCCACCGCTGCTCCACGGAGGCGAACCGTAGCCGTGGACGTCAGAAGACGTCCCGGGGCACGTACCCCCCGAACTCGTCACGCAGGACGTCGCACACCTCCTGCAGCGTGGCCCGGCGTACCAGTGCGTCGCGCATGGGCGGGAGCAGGTTGTCCCGACCGCGGGCTGCAGTGCGGACCTCCTCCATGGCCGCATCGACCCCGGTCTGGTCCCGCGTGCGCTTGACCGCCTCGGTCCGCTCGATCTGGTCGCGTTGGATCCGCTGGTCGATCGCCTGCAGCTCGGGCTGCGGGTCCTCACCCAGTTGGTAGCGGTTCACGCCGACCACGATCCGCTGCTCCGCGTCGAGCTCCTTCGCGAGCTCGTAGGCCGCGCGTTCGATCTCCGCCTTCTGGTAGCCGTCCTCGATGGCGGCCACCGCTCCGCCGCGCTCGTCGATCGCCTCCAGGTAGGCACGCACCTCGGCTTCGATGCGATCGGTCATCGCCTCGATCGCGTACGACCCGGCGAAGGGATCGACGGTCGCGGTCAGGTCGGTCTCGTGAGCGAGTACCTGCTGCGTGCGCAGCGCGAGTCGAGCGCTCTTCTCCGTCGGCAGCGCGAGCGCTTCGTCGAAGCTGTTGGTGTGCAGGCTCTGGGTGCCGCCCAGCGTGGCCGCCAGTGCCTGGATCGTGACCCGCACCAGGTTCACCTCCGCCTGCTGCGCCGTCAGCTGGACCCCGGCGGTCTGCGTGTGGAACCGAAGCATCTGGCTCCTTGGGTCCTTCGCGCCGAAGCGCTCGCGCATGATCGACGACCACAGCCGCCGGGCCGCCCGGAACTTGGCCACCTCCTCGAGCAGCGTGGAGCGGGCCACGAAGAAGAAGCTGAGCCGGGGGGCGAACGCATCGACCTCCAGACCCGCCGCCAGAGCCGCCTCGACGTACGCGATGGCATCGGCCAGCGTGAACGCGACCTCCTGGACCGGCGTCGCCCCGGCCTCACCCATGTGGTAGCCGGAGATGGAGATCGTGTTGAGGTTGGGGAGCCGCTCAGCGCAGTACGCGAAGGTGTCCGCGATCAGGCGCAGGCTCGGCTCGGGCGGGTAGATGTAGGTCCCGCGAGCGATGTACTCCTTGAGGACGTCGTTCTGGATGGTGCCTCGCAGCCGGTCGGCGGCGACCCCCTGCTCCTCGGCGACGATCTCGTACATCAGCAGCAGGAGGCTGGCCGGGGCGTTGATCGTCATCGAGGTGGAGACCTCCGCCAGCGGGATGCCGTCGAAGAGCCGCACCATGTCCTCGACGGTGTCGATCGCCACCCCGACCTTGCCGACCTCACCGGCGGCGAGCTCGGCGTCGGAGTCGTAGCCCATCTGGGTCGGCAGGTCGAAGGCGACCGAGAGCCCGGTCGTGCCCTGGGCGAGCAGGTACTTGTAGCGCCGGTTCGACTCGTCGGCCGTCGACATGCCCGCGTACTGGCGCATCGTCCAGGTCCGCCCGCGGTACATCGTCGGGTAGATGCCGCGGGTGAACGGGTAAGCGCCCGGCTCGCCGAGCTGCGTGGCCGGATCCCAGTCGGCCAGGTCATCCGGGCCGAACACCGCCGGGATCGGGAACCCACTCATCGCCTGGTAGTCGTCGGCCATGCCACCACCTCGAGATCGCGTCTGCCGGTAGCAGCCTACGTCCGGGCGGGACCATGCCCGTGGCTCCCGGCGTTCGACCCGCGGAGACTGGGTGGGTCAGGCCGAGCGCCGGTTCTGGAACTTGGCCTTGCGGTAGTCCCGGTTCATCATGGCGATGAAGTCGATGGAGATCCCCTTCGGGCACGCCGCTTCGCACTCACCCATGTTGGTACAGGAGCCGAAGGCCTCCTCCATGACCTCCACCATCGACTCGGTGCGGTCGTGGCGTTCGGCCTGGCCCTGCGGCAGCAGGTTGAGCTGGGAGACCTTCGCCGAGGTGAACAGTTGCGCGGCACCGTTGGGGCAGGCTGCCACGCACGCACCACACCCGATGCAGGCCGCGGCGTCCATGGCCAGGTCGGCGGTGTCCTTCGGGATCGGGATGAGGTTGGCATCCGGCGCGGAGCCGGTGTCGACGGTGATGTAGCCCCCGGCTTCGATGATCCGGTCGAACGCGGACCGGTCGACGACGAGGTCCTTGATGATCGGGAAGCCCGCCGCCCGCCACGGCTCGAGCACGATCTCATCACCATCGGAGAACGTGCGCATGTGCAGTTGGCAGGTGGCGGTCAGTGCCTGTGGGCCGTGAGCCCGACCGTTGATCATCATCCCGCACGTCCCGCAGATCCCCTCGCGGCAGTCGTGCATGAACTCGATCGGCTCCTCGCCGACCGCGATGAGGTCCTCGTTGACGAGGTCCAACATCTCGAGGAACGACGAGTCGGGACTGACGTCGCTGGCCTGGTAGGTCTCGAAACGGCCGGGCGCATCCGGTCCACTCTGGCGCCACACTCGCAGTGTCAGGTTCACGGTGTCAGGCTCCCTGTCTGGCTGGTCCTCACGACATCGCCGACGGTCGGCATCACTTGTAGCTGCGGGTCGACAGCTGGACGGACTCGAACTCGAGCTGCTCACGATGCTCCGTGGGCGCGCTGGCATCCCCGCTCCACTCCCACGCGGTCACGTGGGCGAAGTTCTCGTCGTCGCGCTTGGCCTCGCCGTCCGAGGTCTGGTGCTCCTCACGGAAGTGCCCGCCGCAGGACTCCTCGCGCGTCAGGGCGTCCCGGCACATGAGCTCAGCGAGCTCGAAGTTGTCGGCCACCCGTCCGACCTTCTCCAGTGAGCTGTTGAGCGAGTCCGGGCCGCCGAGCACGCGTACATCGGACTCGAACTCCTCGCGCAACGCGGGGATCTCGCTCAGCGCCTTCTCGAGACCAGCCTTGTTGCGGCCCATGCCACAGTGATCCCAGACGATCTTGCCGAGCTCCCGGTGGAACCAGTCGACCGACCGGGTCCCCCCGAGGTTCAGGTAGTGGTCGATCCGAGAGCGGACGTCCTGCTCGGCCTCCTCGAACTCAGGCGCCGAGGTCTCGACCGCGGACTGTCCCAGCTGGGGCGCCAGGTAGTCGCCGATCGTGTACGGCAGGACGAAGTAGCCGTCCGCCAGCCCCTGCATCAGGGCCGAGGCCCCCAGCCGGTTGGCGCCATGGTCGGAGAAGTTGGCCTCCCCGATCGCGAACAGACCCGGGATGGTGGTCTGCAGGTGGTAGTCCACCCACAGCCCGCCCATGGTGTAGTGCGGCGCCGGGTAGATGCGCATCGGGGTCTCGTAGGGGTTCTCGCCGGTGATGCGCTCGTACATGTCGAACAGGTTGCCGTACTTGTCGGCGACCGCGTCGCGTCCGAGGCGCTTGATCGCGTCGGCGAAGTCGAGGTAGACGCCGTTCTTGAGCGGCCCGACCCCACGACCCTCATCGACGACCACCTTGGCCGCACGCGAGGAGATGTCCCGTGGCGCGAGGTTCCCGAACGACGGGTACTTGCGCTCGAGGTAGTAGTCGCGCTCGTCCTCGGGGATGTCCGCCGCCTTGCGGGTCTCGTCCGGGTCGTTGGGGACCCAGATCCGTCCGTCGTTGCGCAGCGACTCCGACATCAGCGTGAGCTTGGACTGGAACTCGTCCGACGAGGGGATCGCGGTCGGGTGGATCTGGGTGTAGGCCGGGTTGGCGAAGAACGCGCCCTTGCGGTGTGCCCGCCAGATCGCGGTCGCGTTGCAGGTCATCGCCATCGTCGACAGGTAGAAGACGTTGGAGTAGCCGCCGGTCGCGAGCACCACGGCGTGGGCGGAGTGACGGCTGATCTCCCCGGTGACCAGGTCGCGGGTCACGATGCCGACCGCCTTGCCGTCGACGACGACGAGTTCGAGCATCTCCGAGTTGGTGTGGAGCTCCACGCTGCCGGCCTTCACCTGGCGGGACAGCGCCTGGTAGGCGCCGAGCAGCAGCTGCTGTCCGGTCTGGCCGCGCGCGTAGAAGGTCCGGCTGACCTGGGCGCCACCGAACGAGCGGTTGTCGAGCAGCCCGCCGTACTCGCGGGCGAAGGGAACACCCTGCGCCACGCACTGGTCGATGATGTTGTTGGACACCTCGGCGAGGCGGTGGACGTTCGCCTCCCGCGAGCGGTAGTCACCACCCTTGACCGTGTCGTAGAAGAGGCGGTAGACCGAGTCGCCGTCGCCGTGGTAGTTCTTCGCCGCGTTGATGCCCCCCTGGGCCGCGATCGAGTGCGCCCGCCTGGCCGAGTCGTGGTAGGTGAACGACTTGACCCGGTAGCCGAGTTCACCCAGGCTCGCCGCCGCGGAGGCGCCGGCCAGTCCGGTACCGACCACGATGATCTCGAACCGGCGCTTGTTGTTCGGGTTGACCAGCTTCATGTTGAACTTGTGGTCTTCCCACTTCGACTCGAGCGGACCGTCGGGGACCCGCGGGTCGAGGACCGTCATGTTCTGCTCCCTGTGCTGGTCGACGTGACGTGCTGCGGTGCGGTGTAGCGAGGCGTCAGCTGATGATCCCGAGCTGGACCGCTACGGGGAAGGACAGGTTCCCGCCCACCACGACGACGGTGAACAGGATCGCGAACGAGCGCCGCGTCCGGTTGAAGCGGCGGTGGTTCCACCCCATCGACTGGAACAGGCTCCACGCCCCGTGGTAGAGGTGCACCCCGAGCGCCAGGTTCGCGACGAGGTACAGCGCCGCGACCGCCGGGACCGAGAAGCTCGCGACCACCTTGTCGTAGATCGTCGCTCCCGCTTCGGCCGGGTTCACCCAGCCCCAGGTCAGGTCGGCGAGGTGGTAGGCGATGAACAGGAGGACGATGACCCCGGTCCAGCGCATCGTCCTCGCCGCGAAGTCGGCGACCACGTAGTCACGCTTGGAGCGGTAGCTGTCCGGCCGGGCCCGGCGGTTCATCGTCGTCAGCTGCCAGGCTGCCACCACGTGGCCGACCAGCGCGAGCACCAGGATCACCCGCAGCACGTTCAGCGTCGCGCTCTCGGGAGCGATCGGGTACAGCAACCGGCGGAGGAACTCCGCGTAGGTGTTGAAGTCCTCCGCACCGAGATAGAGCTTCAGGTTCCCGATCATGTGGGCGAGCACGTAGCCCATGAAGATGATGCCGGTGATGGCCATCACGTACTTCTTGCCCAGAGCGGAGCGGTACAGCTCCACGAGGAAGGGGGTGCGCTTGTCGCGTTCCGGTGCGGTGGCTGCCATCGTCGCTTCAGCTCCTACCCAGCCCGACGGACGTGGCCTCGGGGCGTGCGGTGGGTCCAGCTGCCACGGGGGCGGTCGCCTCATCCGGGGACCCTGGTGGTCTGCTCCGGCCGGCGACACCCGACGCGTCGGAGCGTTCCCACCCACCGGTTCGGTCCGCTCCGCGCGGCAACCGTAGCAGCGGCCACGGGGCGACCCTGCCTCCGCCCGACACGGGAACGGGGCCGTCGGTCACGGATCGTTGCCACCGGGAGCGGTCAGCCCGCGCGCTGCCTCACGGACCACGTCGGGGCGCTCCCGGTGGAGCGAATGCCCCGCTCCGGTCACCAGCTCCCAGGTGATCCGCTCGCCGTCGCAGAGCGAGGCCGCCAGCGACGCATCGAGCAGGCCACCGCGCGTGGGATCGGCCGCGAGCAGGTGGACGCGTCCCTGCCAGCGCCGGGCCAAGAGCGTCAGATCCACGCCTTCCAGCCCCGCGAGCACGGCATCGACCACGTCCGGGGTCACCTGCCGGGTCGCGAGCACCTTGCGCCACACGTCACGCTCATCCCAGGTCGGGTTGTCCGCCGCCACCGCGACGGGATCCGTACCGCCCGCCTCGGCACGCAGCGCGACACGCAGCTGCTCGGCCCGCTCCGCGGTGAGCTGGAGGACCGGGTCGATCAGGAGCGCCACGTCCGCCGCCTCCGGCTGGGTCAGCAGCTGAGCGGCGATGGTCCCACCGACGGAGTGTCCGACCAGGAGGTCCCAGCCGTCCCCGAGCGCAGCGACATCACCCGCCAGCGTGGGCAGGTCGTGGACCGCACCCGGCGGGCTGCGGCCATGACCGCGCAGGTCCGGTGCCAGCACCAACCAGCCGTCATCCGCGAGCTCGGAGGCCAGCCGCCACCAGCAGGCACCGTCCGAACACAGACCGTGCAGGAGCAGCGCCCGTCGGTCTCCGGCCGGGTTCCAGACGTGGGTCTGCAGCCGCACGGGTGCTGCCACCTCGACGTCCCTCCTCGCACTCACGCGCGCCCGACGGGGAGCAGGCCGATCGCTTCCTTGGCCTGCGCGAGCGTCGGCGCCGCGATCTCCCGGGCGCGGTCCGCGCCATCGGTGAGGATGCGTGCCACCTCGCCGGGGTCGTCCGCGAGCTCGCGGTGGCGATCCTGGATCGGGCGAAGCAGCTCGATCACGGCCTCGGCGACCGCCCCCTTGAACGCCCCGTACCCCTGGCCGTCGTACTCGGCGGCCAGGTCCTCGACCGTGCGGCCCGAGGCCGCCGCCAGGATCTCCAGGAGGTTGGAGACGCCCGGCTTCGCGTTCCGGTCGTGGCGGATGTCGCCCGCGGAGTCGGTGACCGCGCTCTTGAGCTTCTTCTCGATGCGCTTGGGGTCGTCGAGGACGTAGAGGATGCCCTTCTCGCTCGACGCCGACTTCGACATCTTCACGGTCGGGTCCTGGAGGTCCATCACCCGGGCCCCTGCCGGGGGGTGGACCGCCTTGGGCAGGGTGAAGACGGGATCGTCCGGCGCGAAGCGGTGGTTGAAGCGTTGCCCGAGGTCACGGGCCAGTTCGATGTGATGGCGTTGGTCCGCACCGACGGGGACCTCGTCCGCGTGGTAGAGCAGGATGTCCGCCGCCTGGAGCACGGGGTAGTCGAACAGCCCGACGCTGACCGACTCCCCCTGCCCGGAGGACTTCTCCTTGAACTGCGGCATCTTGCGCAGCTCACCGAACCCGGCCACGCAGTTGAACAGCCACGTGCACTCGGCGTGCTCGTGGACGTGGGATTGGACGAACAGGATCGAGCGTTCCGGATCGACCCCGACGGCGAGCATCCCGGTCGCGAGTTCCACGGTGCGCTGTCTGAGCGTGGCCGGATCATGCTCGGTCGGGCTCGTGATCGCATGGAGGTCGACGACGCAGTACACGCACTCGTGCGTCTCCTGCATCGCGACCCAGTTGACCCAGGCGCCGAGCAGGTTCCCGAGATGGGCGTCACCTGAGGGCTGCATACCGGAGAAGACACGGGTCACGGATCGCCTCGTTTCGCTCGTCGCACGGGGTCGCTCATCACGGCCGGGTGGGCCGGCAACGGTAGCGTCGGCACCGACCTCCAACCGTCGACCGGCAGGACCCGAGGTGTCTGCGATCCCACCACCGGTCCTGGTCGACGGCGACCTGACGCTCCGGCCCCCGGCTACCCGGGACATCGACCGCATCACCGCGATCTGCCAGGACGAGGCCGTCCAGCGCTACACCCGCGTCCCCTCGCCCTACACGGTCGTGGATGCGGAGCGGTTCGTGGAGTCCGCCGCCGCGGCCCTGCGCGACGACACCGGGGTCCACCTGGTGGCGGTCGACACGCATGACCGCGTGCTGGGTGCCATCGGGCTCAGCATCGACCGTCGTGATCAGAGCGGTGAGGTCGGCTACTGGGTCGCACCCGAGGCGCGACGGCAGGGGATCGCGGTCCGTGGCTCACGGCTGCTGCTGCGCTACGCCTTCGACGTGCTCGGGCTCGGCTACGTGGCGCTGTGGGCCGCTGCCGAGAACCCCGCCTCCAACGGCGTCGCCCGCCGGCTGGGGTTCACCCACGAGGGCACGTCGCGCGATGCGATGGTGCTCGGACCCACCGGTGATGCGAGCGCGCCGCGCGGAGACGCGAACCTGTTCGGCCTGCGGCCAGGCGAGCTGACCTGACGGACAGGCGCGGCCGACCGGCAGACGCGGCCGACCGACAGGTGCGGCCGACCGGCAGGTGCGGCCGACCGGCAGG
>JBBDSW010000039.1:0-16072 GCA_040904745.1 Nitriliruptoraceae bacterium | reverse complement strand
CAGGTGCGGCCGACCGGCAGGTGCGGCCGACCGGCAGGGATGCGCGAGAAGCTGCGGGATACCGCAGGTTCTCGACACGGACCGGGACTTCGGGGCGGGACGGCGACGTTCGGACGCGAGAAGCTGCGGGATACCGCAGGTTCTCGACATCCGAAGCCGAGAAGGGGCAGCCCGCCGCCGGCGGGGACCCGGGAGCCGACCGGTCAGAGCATGTCGCCCACGGCGGCGCGCTCGTCCTCCAGTTCGGCGATCGAGGCGTCCACCTTGCCGCGCGCGTAGCCGGAGCGCTCGAGGCCAGCCACGATCTCGTAGGTCCCCGCCCCGTCGGTGGTCACCGGGAACCCGGAGATGAGCCCTTCGGGGACCCCGTAGGAGCCGTCGGACGGTACGGCCATGGATACCCAGTCCCCCGGGGGGGTCGGTGTACCGCCGGTCCAGTCACGCACATGGTCGATCAGCGCGTTGGCCGCTGACGCCGCCGACGACGCCCCGCGGGCGTCGATGATGGCCTTGCCGCGCTGCTGGACGGTGGTGAGGAACTCACCTTCCAGCCAGTCACGGTCACCGATCACCTCCGTGAGCGGACGCCCACCGATCCGCGCGTTCTCGAAGTCCGGGAACATCGTCGGTGAGTGGTTGCCCCAGACCGCGAGGTTGCTGACCTCCGAGACCGGGACGCCGGCCTTGTCGGCCAGCTGGGACTTGGCCCGGTTCTCGTCGAGACGCACCATCGCCGTGACCCGCTCGGTCGGGATGCCTTCCATGTTGGCCGCCGTGATCAGCGCGTTGGTGTTGGCCGGGTTGCCGACGACGGCGACCCGCACATCGGCGGCCGCTGCGCTCAGGGCGCGCCCCTGCCCGGTGAAGATCGCGCCGTTCTCCTTGAGCAGGTCCGCGCGTTCCATGCCGGGGCCGCGGGGCTTGGCACCCACCAGACACGCGACGTTGACACCGTCGAAGGCGGTCTCGGCCGAGTCGGTCAACTCGATCCCGCGCAGCAGGGGGAACGCACAGTCGTCGAGTTCCATCGCGACGCCCTCCAACGCCCCGAGCGCCGGCGTGATCTCCAGCAGCCGCAGCTCGACGGGTGTGTCGGCTCCGAACATCTGGCCGGAGGCGATGCGGAAGACCAGCGCGTACCCGATCTGGCCGGCGGCACCGGTGATACTGACACGGACGGGCGAAGTCATCGGATACTCCTCATCGCAGGGGCAGGGGGACGTGACGGGTCGTGGCGAGCCTAGCTACGGTCCGCTCCCGACCCATCGCCGACGAAGGCAGCGCATGTCCGTGCTCGATCGCGCCTTCGCCACCCTGTACGACCCGGTGATGCATCCACTCGAGGAGGGACGCCTCGGACGGCAACGCGCAGCCCTCCTCGCGGGGGTCTCCGGTCACGTCCTCGATCTCGGGGCGGGAACCGGAGCCAGCCTCCCACACATGCCGAGAGACGTCGAGCGCGTAACCGCCATCGAGCCCGAACCCGCCATGGCCGCGCGCCTCCGTGCGAGGGCGGCAGCAGCCCCGATGGCCGTCGAGGTCATCGAGGCGCCGGGGGAGGCGCTGCCGTTGGCCGACCACGCGGTCGACGCGGTGCTGGCGACGCTGGTGCTGTGCACCGTCGCGGATCCGGAACGGACCATCGCCGAGATCCACCGGGTCCTCAGACCGGACGGACGGCTGCTGGTGCTCGAACACGTGGCCGCACCTGATCGCTCGACCCGCCGACGGCTGCAGGGTGCCATCGCGCCCGCATGGCGGGTCGTCGCGCGCGGCTGCTATCTGACGCGCGACACCCGGGCGCTCCTCGAGAACGGGGGATTCGACGTCACCGCCGTGACCGACTGGGAGCTGGCTCGAGGCGGTCCCGCCGCTCCGGCCATCACCGGCGTCGCACGACCCCGCCGTCAGTGACGCGACAGCCCCCGGCGCATCCGGGCGGCTTCCAGCGTGTTCTGGAGCAACATCGTGACGGTCATGGGGCCGACCCCACCGGGCACCGGTGTCAGCGCGCCCGCGACCTCAGCCACCTCGTCGAAGACCACGTCACCGACGAGTTTCCCGTCGTCACCGCGGTTGGTCCCCACGTCGATGACGACCGCCCCGGGACGGACCATGTCGCCGGTGATCAGGCCGATCTGCCCGGCCGCGGCCACCAGCACGTCGGCCCGCCGGCACACCGCCGCGAGGTCGCGCGTGCGTGAGTGGGCGAGCGTCACCGTCGCGTCCCGACCCTTCAGCGTCAGCATCACCGACAGCGGCCGGCCCACCAGGTTGGAACGGCCGACGATCACGACCTCCGCTCCCCTGGTGTCCACCTCGGCGTGGGCGAGGAGTTCGAGTATCCCGTAGGGGGTGCAGGAGAGGAACGTGGGGTCACCGACCGCCAGACGGCCGGCCGTGTAGGGGTTGAGCGCGTCGACGTCCTTGGCGGGCAGGATCAGTTCCTGGACCGCCCGGGCATCGAGGTGATCGGGGAGCGGCAGTTGGACGAGGATGCCATCGACCGCGTCGTCCTCGTTCAGCTCCCGGACCAACGCCTCGAGGTCCTCCTGGCGGGTGTCGGTGGGGAGTTCATGCTGCTGTGAACGCATGCCGGCCGCCTCACTCGCCCGGTGCTTCATCCCGACGTAGACCTGGGAAGCACGGTCATCGCCGACGATGACGGCGGCCAAGCCGGGCTGGATCCCGTGGTCGTTGGACAGACGTGCGACGTCGGCGGTGATGCGCGCGCGCACGTCGTTGGCCAGCGCCTTGCCGTCGAGGATGCGGGCGGACACATCTGATCCTTCGGGACGGGAGAGGGTTCGGTGGGGTGGTGCGTGTGGCGGGAACGGTCCGTGGTCAGTGCCGGAAGTGGCGCCGGCCGGTCAGCACCATCGGGATGTCGTGTTCCTCGGCCGCGGCCACCACCTCGTCGTCGCGGACCGAGCCTCCTGGCTGCACGATCGCCCGGATCCCGGCCGCCGCGGCCGCATCGGGGCCATCCCTGAACGGGAAGAACGCGTCGCTGGCGAGCACGGCGCCCACGTGCCGTTCCCCGGAGCGTTCCACAGCGAGGCGCACGCTGTCGACCCGGCTCATCTGCCCGGCGCCGACCCCGACGACCTGTCCACCGGCCGCGAGCACGATGGCGTTCGACCGGGTGTGCTTGGCCGCGATCCACGCGAACTGCAGGTCGGCGAGGGTGGCGGCGTCCGGCTGAACGCGGGTGACGACCTGCCAGTCCCCCCACGGCTCCGGGCCGGCATCGGCGTCCTGGACGAGGACCCCTCCCGCGACCGTACGGAACTGGAGGTGAGGGCGGGCCCGGCTCGCATCCGGGGTCGCCAGGATCCGCAGGTTCTTCTTCGTCCGCAACACCTCGAGCGCATCGTCGTCGTAGCCCGGTGCGATCACGACCTCGGTGAACACCTCGACGAGCTGCTCGGCGGTCGCCAGATCGACGGGCCGGTTGGCGGCGACGATGCCACCGAAGGCGCTGACCGGGTCGCCTTCCAGCGCCCGCCGGTAGGCGGTCGCCAGGTCGTCGCCGACCGCGTACCCGGCGGGGTTCGCGTGCTTGATGATCGCGACGCACGGATCGTCCAGATCGGTGGCCATGCCCCAGGCCGCATCGGTGTCGAGGAGGTTGTTGTAGGACAGCTCCTTGCCGTGCAGCTGCTCGGCGCCGGCGAGTCCGCCGGCATCGTCGGCGGCGTAGAACCCGGCTCGCTGGTGCGGGTTCTCGCCGTACCGCAGCTGCTGGCGCAGCGGCACGGCCAGGTGGAGCCGGGCCGGGACGTCCTGGTCCCGCTGGAACCACGCGGCGACCTCGGCGTCGTAGGCCGCCGTGTGCTGGAAAGCGGTGCTCGCGAGACGGCGACGCAGCGGCGCCGTGAGACCACCCTGCGCTGCGAGCTCCTCGAGGACGTGGTCGTAGTCACCGGGATCGACGACGACCCCCACCGACCCGTGGTTCTTCGCAGCCGCGCGCACCATCGTCGGTCCGCCGATGTCGATCATCTCGATCACGTCGGCGTCCGGGGCACCCGATCGTGCCGTGTCGGAGAACGGGTAGAGGTTCACGACGACCAGATCGATGGCGGCGATGCCGAGGTCAGCCAGCTCAGCAACGTGCGCAGGATCCGAGCGATCGGCGAGGATGCCCGCATGCACGACCGGGTGGAGGGTCTTGACCCGACCGTCGAGGCACTCGGGGAAGCCGGTCACCTCCGCGACCTCGGTCACGGGGACCCCGGCCTCGCGCAGCACACCGGCGGTGGACCCCGTGGACACGAGCTCCACACCGTGCTCGTGCAGCGCCCGGGCCAGATCCGCGATGCCCGTCTTGTCGTAGCAGCTCAGCAGCGCACGGGTGACGGGAACGACAGCGGGTGAGCTCACAGGTGTTCCTCTGATCGCGCGGACGGGGACGGCGGATCGATCGTGGCCAGCCGACCTTCCAGGTGGACACGGCGCTGGCAGAGTGCCTCGACGCAGGCCGGGAGGAGCCGGTGCTCCACCGTCCTGATCCGCTCGTGGAGCAGCTCCGCGGTGTCGTCGGCCCGCACCGCGACCGCTTCCTGGGCGAGGATCGGACCGTGGTCCACCTCTTCGTCGACGAGGTGGACCGTGCAGCCGGTGAGCTTCACCCCGTGCGCCAAGGCCGACCGGACGGCGTTGGCACCGCGGAAGGCCGGGAGTAGGGACGGATGGGTGTTGACGACGCGGTCGGGCCACCGAGCCAGGAACTCCCCCGAGAGGATGCGCATGAACCCGGCGAGAACGATGACGTCCGGGTCGTGTGCCGCCAGCGCATCGGCGAGCCCCTCCTCCCAGCGGGCCCGATCATCCTCCGGGTCCAGGGCCCGGGTCACGGTCGCGACCCCGGCCGCCCGGGCGTGTTCGAGGCCTCCGGCACCGACCCGGTCCGAGCCGACGACGACGACCTGGCCACCGAAGTCGGGTCGCCGATCGATCGCATCCAGCAGAGCACGGAGGTTGCTCCCCCGTCCTGAGACGAGGACGGCCAGCCGAAGTGGCGCAGCGGAGCTGGACATCGGGGTCCCTCGATCGACGACGGGGAGCGAGGAGTGGGGCGCCGGCGTGGCAGGGGGGAAGACTAGCCGGCACCCACGACCTACCCCGAGTCTTACTAGCGTCGTATCTCGACCGAGGAGGATCGCGGTGCGGGGTGACGCGGCGTTGACGGTGCGGCTACTGCTCCGTGGTCCCGGGTTGGCCGGCACGACGATCGCGGTCGCCGGCGTACTCGGCGTCGTGTCGACCCTCCTGGCGTGGCAGCTCGAGATCGAGCGCGTGGAGTTGCTCGGTGGTGGCGGTGAGCGGATCCTGTCGACGGTCCGGGGCCTATCCGGCGAGCCACTGGCGTGGCTGGTGCTCGCGGCGGCGATCCTCCTCATCTGGTTCGGGCTCACGTTGGCGCTCGACCGGCCGCCGACGCGGGCTCGATCGGTGGCGGCGTTGGCCGCGGTGGTCCTGATGGCCGCGGGGGCAACGGCGGTGATCGTCGGGCAGGGCCACACCCCGGCAGAGGCCACCGACCGCACACGAGACGGCGAGGTGGCGCTGCCGGTCGGCGTCGAGGTCACGACCGTCCATCGCACCGGGACGGGGCCGTGGCTCGCCGTGGCGAGCGGCGCACTCGCGCTCGGAGGGGCTCTGGCCGCCCGCGAACGCTGAACACGCTCCCAGCTCGAACGGACACGGACAGTGGCCTCCATGCCGCTCTGCGGACCCGGGCGCGCCCGGCGAGGCGCTAGGCTCCGAACCGCTTCCCGGGCCAGCCGCTCGGCTCTCTCTCGCTCCGGCCCGTCCTCCCCTCTCGCGAGGTCATCCGTGTCGCGCACCGGAACACCGACGCTCCCGCGCACCTCGGTCTCCCTGTTCATCGCGTGCGCCCTGGCGTTGAGCCTGACGGTGCCCGCCACCGCCGAACCCACCAGCGATGCCCTCCGCGACGATCTCGCACAGGTCGAGGACCGCTACGCGCAGATCGACCGAGAACGCGGCCAGCTACAGAACACCTACAACGACGCGCTCGAACGGCGGGACGAGGCCGAGGCCCTGCTCGTCGAGTTGGAGGCGGAGCTCGCCTCGCTCACTGAGCGCGCCGAGGCGATGCGCGAGAGCGTCGGGGACCACCTCCGTCTGCTCCACAAGCTCGGTCCCAGCGTCGAGCTGTCCGCGCTGGTCTCCGCCGGGCCGAACGAGGCCGAGCTGCGCTCCACCACGCTGCGCCAGGTCCTCGATCGTCAGTCCCAGGACCTCGAGACGCTGGCAGCGACCAACGCGGCCATCGCCGCCGCGGAGACCCGGCAGGCAGAGGTCGTGGCGGTCGCCGAGGAGCGCACGCTCGAGCTCGAGCAGCGCAACGAGGAGCTCGAGGAACTGTTCGCCGAGACCGCCGACGAGGTCACCGCACTCGAAGCTCGACTCGAGTCCGTGATCGAGCGCGAGGAGGAAGCCGCTGCCCGCCGCGCCGCCGCCGAACAGCGCCAGGCCGCGACCAACGACGCCACCTCGACGACCTCCGGCGACTCCAGCCCGGCGCCGTCGACGCGCGCCTCGGTCGATGTCGCCGTCCAGACCGCCCTCGCGCAGCTGGGCAAGCCCTACCGCTGGGGCGGGAACGGCCCGGGCTCCTTCGACTGCTCCGGGCTGGTCGTCTACTCGTTCCGCGCCGCTGGCATCACCAGCCTGCCCCGCTCGTCATCGGCCCAGTACGGCGCGACCGCGCGCATCTCCCGCTCCGAGCTCCGACCCGGTGACCTCGTCTTCTACCACTCGCCCATCAGCCACGTCGCGATCTACATCGGCGATGGCAAGGTGGTGGAGGCCCCGAACAGCGGGAGCCAGGTGCGGATCCGCACGGACGGACTGACCCGCAGCGGGGTCGTCGGTTACGGCCGCGTACGGTGACCGACCGTGACCCACCGGCGCCACCGGCACCTCCCCAGGTGCCTTCGGACACCGGTGCGTCGGGGGCGCGCGTGGGTGTCGACGTCGGCGGGACCTTCACCGACCTGGTGGAGCTTCGAGGGGACGAGCGACGGGTCGCCAAGGTCCCGTCGACCCCCGCGGACCAGGCTCAGGGCATACGCGACGCGCTCGCGCGCGCGGAGGTCGACGTCACCGAACTCGCGCGCTTCGCCCACGGCACCACGGTCGCCACGAACACCGTCCTGGAGCGCAACGGGGCCCGTACGGTCCTGGTGACCACGGCCGGTTTCGGCGACCTGCTGGCGATCGCGCGTCAGGACCGGCCCCACCTCTACCGACTCGACGCCCGACGGCCGAGCCCCGTGATCCCACGGACGCGCACCGTGGAGGTGGCTGAACGGGTCGACGCCGATGGGTCGATCCGCACCGCGTTGACCGACGACGAGGTCGCTCGCGTCGTGACGGCCGTGCGGGATCTCGAGCCCGAGGCCATCGCGATCAGCCTGCTGTTCGGGTTCCTCGAGCCCTCCCACGAGGCGAGGCTTGCCGAAGCGCTGGCGAGCCTCGGGGTACCGATCACCACCGCGAGCGCGCTCCTGCCGGTGCTGCGCGAGGTCGAACGCACCTCCACGGTGGCGCTGAACGCCTACCTCGCCCCGCGGATGGAGCGCTACCTCGGCTCCCTCGACGCGATGCTGCGTGACGAGGGTCTCCGACCAGCCGTCGAGGTGATGCGTTCGGGCGGTGGCACCGCGACCGCCGCGGTGGCGTCACGCGAACCGGTCCAGGCGCTGCTCTCGGGTCCGGCCGCCGGGGCGTGGGGCGCCGCAGCGCTCGGCAGCGCGGTCGGCGAGGACGCCCTGATCGCCTTCGACGTCGGGGGGACCTCGACCGACGTGACGCTGATCGTCGACGGCCGGCCACGCACCACGGCCGACGGACGGGTGGACGGTCTGCCGTTCGCGGTCACGACCACCGACATCCACACCATCGGCGCCGGCGGTGGCTCCATCGCCTGGCGTGATGCCGGCGGCGCGCTCCGGGTGGGACCGCGCTCGGCTGGGGCCGACCCCGGCCCTGCGGCCTACGGGGGCGGTGGCACCGAACCGACCGTGACCGACGCCAACATCGTGCTCGGCCGGCTCGACGCGTCGGTCCGACTGGGCGGTGCGATGCCCTTGCACCCGGACCTGGCACACGATGCCGTCGCGGACCTGGCACGTCAGCTCGCTCTCGATCCGGTGGCCTGCGCAGCCGGCATCGCCGCGGTGACCGACGCGGCGATGGCGCAGGCGCTGCGCGTCGTCTCCGTGGAGCGCGGCCACGATCCCCGGCGCTTCGCCCTCGTTCCGTTCGGCGGTGCCGGCCCCTTGCACCAGGCGGCCTTGGCGGCCGAGCTCGGTACGCCGCGCGTCCTCGTCCCCCCGAACCCGGGGGTGCTCTCCGCCCTCGGGCTGCTGGCCGCTCCCGTGACCGTCGATCGCGCCCGGGCGCACCTACGGCCGGCAGACGAGGTGGCGGCCGACGAACTCGAGGAGGCGTGGGCCGCGCTCGAGCAGGACGCCCGCGCCGTCATCACGGCTCAGGGTCTCGAGGCGACCCGCGTCCACCGGAGCGCGGACCTGCGCTATCGGGGGCAGGCGTTCGAGCTCGAGGTCGGCGCGGAGACGGACCCGTCGGCGCTGGTCTCCGCGTTCCACGCGGCCCACCGCGAACGGTACGGCTACGACCAACCGAACTCGCCGGCCGAGGTGGTAACCCTGCGCGTCCGGGCGGAGGGCCCCGAGCCAGCGCTGCCACTCCCACCGTTGCAGGGCGGCGGGGACGTCGAGCACGCCACCCTCGCCCACCGCGAGGTCGTGGGCCCCGACGGCCCGGTCACGGCGCGGGTGCTCGAGCGGAGCGAACTGGGCGCCGGCAGCCGGCTCCGCGGTCCGGCGGTGCTGATCGGGCTGGACGCCACCGTCTGGATCGCCCCCTGGCAGCGGTGCGAGGTCGACCCGCACGGCATCCTGGTTCTCGAGGAGGCGACGTGACCACCGAGCAGGTCGACCCCATCACCCTCGAGGTGGTCCGCAACGCCCTGATCGGCACCGCTGAGGAGGCCGGCGCCGCGCTGCGCCGCACCGCCTACTCACCGAACATCAAGGAACGCGTCGACTGCTCGACCGCCGTCTTCGACCCCCAGGGACGGATGGTCGCCCAGGCCGAGCACATCCCGGTCCACCTCGGCTCCATGCCGCTGTCCGTGGCAGCCGCCCGCGAGGCCTTCGGGACCCTGGACGCCGGCGACCAGGTCCTGGTGTCCGATCCGTACGCCGGGGGGACCCATCTGCCGGACTGGACGCTGGTCGCACCGGTCCACGACGAGGCCGGCACCCTCCTCGGCTTCGTGGCCAACCGGGCGCATCACTCCGATGTGGGTGGTGCCACGCCGGGGTCGATGCCGACCGGTGCCGTCGACGTGATCGCGGAGGGGATCCGGATCCCGCCCGTGAAGCTCCACCGGCGTGGCGAGGAGATGGAGGACCTCGTCGCGCTCTTGCTCGCGAACACCCGCACGCCCGGGGAGCGGCTCGGTGATCTGCGCGCCCAGGTCGGCGCGAACCACCTCGCCGCACGCCGTCTCCGTGAGCTGGCCGCCGAGCGGGGGCCCCAGGCACTTGCCGCAGCGATGGCCGCCACCCTCGACCACGCGGAGCGGACCGTCGTCGCGGGCATCCGCGAGCTCGGCGACGGCGTCGCGACCGCGGAGGACGTCCTCGATGACGACGGGGCCGGCGCCTCCGACATCGCGATCCGCGCCACCGTGACGATCGCGGACGGTCACATCACCTGCGACCTGACCGCCTCGGACCCGCAGGTGGCCGGCGGGGTCAACGCACCGTTCGCGGTCACCCTGTCGGCCGCCGTCTACGCGCTCAGGGCCGTGGTTGCGCCCGACCTCCCGGCCAACGACGGGCTCCGTCGGGCCCTGACCGTGCTGACCACCACCGGCACGATCGTGGACTCCCGGTTCCCGGCCGCGGTCTCCGGCGGCAACGTCGAGACGTCCCAGCGGGTCGTGGACGTCCTCTTGGCCGCTTTCGCGAAGCTGACCGATGGCCGCGTCGGCGCCGGGAGCCAGGGAACGATGAACAACACGCTGTTCGGCGGCACCGACCCCCGGACCGGCGAGGCGTTCACCTACTACGAGACGCTGGCGGGGGGGACCGGGGCCGGGCCGTGGGGACCGGGAGCCGACGGCACCCACTCCCACATGACCAACACCCGCAACACCCCGGTCGAGGCCTTCGAGCTCGCCTACCCGCTCCGGATCGTCGAGTACCGGCTGCGTGAGGGCTCGGGGGGCGACGGCCACCACCGCGGGGGGCAGGGCATCCGTCGCGTGATCGAGGTGGTCACCGACGACGCCACGGCCTCGCTGCTGACCGAACGTCGCCGACACGCGCCGGCGGGCGCCGAGGGGGGTGGCTCGGGCGCGACCGGCCGCAACGCCCTGCTCCGCGCCGGTGGGGACGGCACCGAGGAGGCACTGCCGGCCAAGACCACCGTGCGCCTGCAACGGGGTGATCGTCTGATCGTCGAGACCCCCGGGGGCGGCGGGTACGGCGCCCCCTGAGTCGCTCGCTCCAGCGGACCCCGTGCCGTGCGGCCCAAGCGGACAGCCGAACGAGCTGGCCGGCGGCCGTGCGGGCGAGAAGCTGCGGTATCCCGCAGGTTCTCGACGGCAAGCCCCTCGTACCCGCCCCGGGACCGGCCGGGTTGGCGAGAAGCTGCGGTATCCCGCAGGTTCTCGCATAGCGACGAGCGAGGTCACTCGCCGACGATGTCACGGACGATCAGTCGGGCCTCCTCCAGGCGCGCTTCCTCGACGAAGATCCGCGTGCCCCAGTCCGCCGCCGACAGCCACCGGGTGAGCCCCCCGCTGCGCTTGCCCCAGTGCTGGATGCCCGCGGCCGTCAGCCGCTCACCGATCAGATCCGCGTTCTCATCGACGAACTGTCCGAGTTGCACCGTTCGGGGTGCTGTCACCTCGCCGCCTCCGTTCGTACATCGCATCCATCGACGGTGCTTCTCACCAGCCGATCGCCGCACCGTCGCACCGCGGATCCGAAGCGGCCGCATAGCCGTGCCGGGTCACCGCGATGGCGTGGGCATGTCCGGCACGATCGTCGTAGGCGTCGAGGTGGGTGACCTCGTGCCCGCGGTCGGTGAGCCCGGCCACGACCGCGGCGGGGAACCGGGACTCGACGGCGACGCTGCCGTCGGCCACGTCCACGATGAACCGCGGCGCCTCGAGCGCCTCGTGCAGCTCCAGCCCGGCGTCCAGGAGGGCGCTCAGGAGCTGCTGGTGGATCTGCGGTTGTCCGTCCCCGCCCATGGTGCCGAACACCAGCCACGGCTCCTCCCCGCGCAACGCCAGGGCGGGGATCAGCGTGTGCATCGGACGCTTGCCGGGTGCGATGGCGGCGGGATCATCCGGGTCCAAGCTGAAGTGTGCGCCGCGATCGTGTAGCCCGATCCCGGTCCCCGGGACGACGACCCCGGAGCCGAACCCGACGAAGTTGGACTGGATCAGGCTCACGAGCATCCCGTCGTCATCCGCGACGCACAGGTAGGCGGTCCCGCCCGGTGACGGTCGGGTGGGTGGCCAGGCACCCGCCCGCTCCGGATCGATCGCCGCGGCCATCGCCGCCAGGCGCCCCGGCGACAGGAGGGCGCTCGGCGAGGTACGCATCGCGTCGGGGTCGGCGAGGTGCTCCTGCCGGTCGGCCATCGCCGCGCGGACCGTCTCGACCTGGAGGTGCAGCGCGAGGCCCGGGTCATCGGGCAGGGGGCCCAACGCATCGAGCACGCCCAACGCGGTCAGCGCAGTGACGCCCTGGGTCGGGGGTGGAAGCTCGAGCACATCGACGTCGCGGAAGTGACCCCGCAGCGGATCCGGCTGCTCGACCTCATGGGTCGCCAGGTCCTCCACCGACATCGTGGAACCGCGCGCCTGCAGGGTCTCCGCGATCCGCTCGGCCAGCCGCCCCCGGTACAGCACGTCCGGCCCCTCCTCGGCCAGCGCGTCCAGGGTGGCTGCCAGGTCGGGCTGGGTGAAACGCTGCCCCGATCGCATGCGTCCGTAGAGACCCATCCAGACCGGGTCCTCGCCGAAGCGCCTGGCGGCCATGGCCACCTTCCGAGCGACGTCGGGCTCGACCTCGAACCCATCGACGGCCAGCCGATGGGCGGCTCGCGCCAGGTCACCGAAACTCCTCGTCCCCCACCGCTCCAGCAGGTGGAACCATCCGGCGACCGCTCCGGGCACCGTGACCGGAAGGGCCCCGAACATCGGCATGCCGGCCGTCCCGGCGTGCGCCACGCTCGCGTCCCCGTGCCCTGCCGCGATCGCCGCTTGGAGTGAGTCGACGGAAGCGCCGGCCGGTGCCCGGCCGATGCTGGTCAGACCGGTGGCTCTCCCGTCCCAGACGATCGCGAGCAGGTCGCCACCCACGCCGCAGTAGTAGGGGGTCACGACCGCCAGCACGAGGTTGGCGGCGACGGCGGCATCGACCGCGTTGCCCCCATCCGCGAGGACCCGGTGACCCGCGGCCGAGGCCAGGTGGTGAGGGCTGGCCACGCAGCCGTGCGGGTATCGGCGGGTGGTCGCGGACACGGCTGGCTCCGGAACGGTGGTCGGAGATCGAAGGGCGCTGGCGGGGGCCGTGACCCTACCGGCGGCACGGCAGCCACCCCACCGCCCGACCGCTCACGTAGCATCCCTGCCAGCGCCGGGGTGGCCCAACTGGCAGAGCGGCGACCCACTTAAAATGGGTGAGTTGCGGGTTCGAGTCCCGCCCCCGGCACCATCAGGCCCCAGCACCATCAGGCCCCAGGCAGGACACCTTGGTCGGGGGTCCCCGCGTCGCCCGCCCACTGATCGGCGGTGAGCCGGACCAGCGGTCCCCGGGCGAAGAGCGTGGCCGGGGGCTGTACCCCCACGGTGCGCCATGCGGATGGGGGCACGCCGATGTCCGCCACGTAGAGGTCGCCGAGGTAGGCGTGGGTGATGGGCTCGAGCATGCCCGTCAGGGGCAGGCCGAGCGCGATGGTGACGTCCGCGGTCACGCATGGCCCTCGGAGCCCGATGTCCGCCACCATCCCGCTCGGGAGCTCGAGCGAGACCACGGGGACGTCGTGGCGTCGCAACCAGTACGACACGACCTCGGGGAGATCCTCGAGCGGAGGCTCGACCCCGATGCCGAGCATGGCATCGACCACGATCCGTCCCGGTGTCCGTGACTCGGCGAGCCCGTCGGGGCCGACCTCGGCGATCGCGACACCAGCTGCGCGCAGGAGCTCGAGCTGGGTGGGATCGCGTGGGGAACCGACCACGATCACGTCCACCTCGGCGCCGGCGGCTGCCAGCAGGCGAGCAGCCGCAAGCCCACCGGCCCCGTTGCTCGAGGGGCCCGCGAGCACGGTCACCTCCAGATGGGCCAGGGTGTCGGCGTGCAACCGCTGGACGACCGCTGTCACGGCACGCCCCGCCTGTTCCGCCCGCTCACGGAGCCCCACACCGTGCTGCGCCAGCCAGGCACGGACGGCCCGCATCTGCGGCCCGGTCACGTGTGGCAGCCCGCGCTGATCGACCTCCGGGAGCCCTCCCTCCAGCCGCGGGCGGCGCCCCCACGCTGGAACCTGCTCCCACGGTCGGACCGCACGTTCCTCCCCGAGGTCCGCGGGATCCCTTCCTCCGTGCCAGTCCGGTACGGCCGTGTCGAGGAGCGTGGCCAGCACCACCGCCGTTGCACCCCACAGCAGGTCCTGGTCGAGCTGCCAGGCCCAGCTCGATCCCTGCAGGGACAACGGCGCGTGCCGCCAGCGATCCGGGTCGAGCAACGCCATCAGGGGAACGCGGAGGATCTCGTCGACCTCCCAGGGGTTCTCGGTGAGCGGGTGTGGCGTGCGCCAGCGGGCCAGGACCGGCGCCACCCAGAACCGTGATGGCGGGATGTAGAACACGGGGCCGATGCCGACCACCTCGACGGAACCAGGGCGAAGGCCGACCTCCTCGTGCGCCTCACGCAGCGCGGCTTCCTCGAGGCTCTCGTCCTCATCCAGCCGCCCACCGGGGAACGACAGCTGGCCCGGATGGGAGCGCAGATCACGACGGCGACGCGTCAGCACGACCTGCGGGCCGGTCGGGGCATCCTCGATCAGGACGAGGACGGCGCCGACCCGGGCTTCGGCCGGGGGCGTGCGATCCTCGGCGGGCAGCCGCGCAAGTGCTGCCCTGAGCCGGCGCCAGAGGTGGGTGGGATCCAGCACCTCCGGGTCCCTGGACGGGCGGTCGCCGCGGTCGCTGGACATGGGACCTCCGTCAGGGCAACGAGGCGACGAGACCGTCGAGGTTGTCCGCCTCGCTGATCGCCACCTCATCGAGGCCGGTGCGCACCAGGATGGCGTGGAGGATCATCGCACCCCCGTGGATCACGTCCTCACGTCCGGCCTGGACGGGGCCCAGAGCAGCCCGCTCGGTCGAGGTCAGGGAACCGAGCTCCTCCACCAGCATCGCCAGGGACGCCGTGGGGATCCGAGCTCCGTGGATGCGATCCTCGTCGTAGGCCTGGAGGCCGAGGTGCAGGGCCCCCAGCGTCGTGGCGGTCCCGGCCACCGCCACCGCACCGACCGCGGTCGTCACCGGCGCATGCTGGCCCGCCAACGTCGCCACCGCGAGCTCGAGCTGGTCATCGATCAGCCGTCGGGCCACTCGCCGCTCCCCCTCGGTGGGCGGGTCCGAGGTCAAGCAGCGTTCGGTGACACGGACGCATCCAAGCTGCAGCGAGACCGATCCGGCGACCTCGCCGGAAGCCGTCCCGACGATCAGCTCGGTGGATCCGCCCCCGATGTCGATCACGACCGTGGGGCGTTCGACGTCCACGGCCATGGCAGCACCGGCGAACGCGAAGGCGGCCTCCTCCTCGCCGGTGAGGACCTCCGCGGGCACGCCGGTGCGCGCCTGCACCCCGTCGAAGAAACGCTGCCGATCCGCGGCGTCTCGGACCGCCGAGGTGGCCGCGATCCGGAGGCGATCCGCCACGCCATGGCGGTCCGCGAGCGTCCGGAACCGCGCGATCGTGGTGAGGGTCCGCTCGAGGGCGTCATCATCGAGGTGGCCGGTCGCGTCCACGCCGGCGGCCAGCCGGGTGATGGCCATCTCCCGCAGGATCCGCCGCCCCTCAGCGTCCACGATGAGCAGTCGGACCGAGTTCGACCCGACGTCGATGGCGGCTCGCGACCCGGTCACTGGTCCGGTGCTCGGTCGGCGTCGAGGAGTTCCGCCGGCACACACGGCCCAGCGCAAGGCGCCGGCGTCGCATGATCGACCGTCCACTGCCCGACGGCGTTGTCGCCCGTCGCCAGGTTGTGGGCGGCGTGCACGTGCAGGCACTTGATGTGCTTCGGCATGCCGCCGGCGCTCGGATCACCGGGCAGTGGCCCGCCGAGCTCATCCCGGAAGGCGATGTAGCGCTCCGAGGCGGCCGCGTGCTCGTGCGTGAGATCCGGATCGTCGCGGAGTCGCTCGTTGAGACCCACCATGGCGTGGTCCGCTTCGAGCCGCCCGACGCGCGAACGCAGCACCGGGCAGGTGAGCCAGAAGACGGTCGGGAACGGGGTGCCGTCCTCGAGCCGAGGTTGCACCCGGGCGACGGTCGGCAGCCCGTAGACGCACCGGTGGACCACGGCCGGCGCGCCCCGGGCCTCACGCCCGAGCTGCGCGGACAGTACGGCCCGCTCCCGCTCATCGACCGTCTGGGCAGCGGCCGCGCGCGTGTAGGACGCCGCCGGATCCCTCCGGACGGCGTCCTGATGCGCGGGAAGCGGCTGCTCGCCGCTGGTCACCGCAGGGACGGGGAGGCCCTCCCCGCCAACGGACGTCACGACTCGACGCGGCCGCGCTTCTGCCTGCGCGCCTCACCCTGGATCATCTGGGACTTGTGCATGAACCGGCGCAGCCGCTTGTTGAAGTCCTTGTCCAGTTTGGAGCGCAGGTTCGGCGTCTCCTCGTCCTGCCACTCGGGGTCGGCCCGCTTGATCGACAGGTCGACCTTGCCGTCCTCCTTGACGTCGAGGA
>JBBDSW010000038.1:6978-11339 GCA_040904745.1 Nitriliruptoraceae bacterium | reverse complement strand
ACGTCACGGATCAGCACGTCGGTCATGCGTGACTCCTCCGTCGCCGGTATCACATGATATCGAAGTCGTCTCGACTGCAGTCGGAACGTGTGGACAACGCCCGTTGGTGTTGGTGCTACC
Organism: Nitriliruptoraceae bacterium; assembly: GCA_040904745.1. GTDB lineage: Bacteria > Actinomycetota > Nitriliruptoria > Nitriliruptorales > Nitriliruptoraceae > T1Sed10-7. The sequence continues at coordinate 11,219 of JBBDSW010000038.1, read as the reverse complement.
CCGGGGGGCCCCGCGCGCGATCACCCGCAACGCGGTCCTTGGGGCCCGCAGGTCCGTATCGCACAAGTGGCGGCTGCGTGACGAAGAACCGGCCTCGGAGACCTGCCGACTGACCTGTAGAACACGCCTGCGCTATCGCTACCCGCCGAGCCCGTGCGACCTGCCCCAGGCGTCGAGTGGTTCGCCTGCTACCCGGTGGGCAGCAGAAGCGTTGAGTCGAGGCCGGCGAGCCCCGCTGCCAGGGTCGACTGGCGTCGGTCGAGCGTGACCAGCGGTAGATCATGGTCCCGACAGGTGAGGGCGATGAGGAGGTCGTGCACGTTCCCGCCGAGGTTCACCGACCTGCCGGTGCGCAGGACCTCCGTGTAGGCCGATGCAGGTGTCGCCACGATGCGGCCCTCGTCACACCACGGAGCCAGAGTCACCTCGACTGTCCGTGCGTCGAGGTTCCATGGTGCCCGCCGCAGAGCCGCCCAGGTCTCGGCGAGCACCATCCCCGGCACCCGACCGTGCGCGGCAGCTGCCACGTGGGGTCGGGCGAGCTCGTGGAACTCGTGGTTCGTGACCAGGCCAGCCACCAAGACCGAGGTGTCGATCACCGGTGATCGCGCTGGTCGTGGATGGCCTCGGTCGCGTCAGCGTTGCTCACCGCACCGATGTCATCGAGTGTGACCATCGGAAGTCCGTCCTCACCGGATGTGACCGTGGCCTGACGACGCCGCTCGAGCAGCACACCTTCGGGCGTCGAGACGAGTTCGAGGGCACCACCATCGGTCAGACCCAGCCGCTCCCGCTCGGCTTGCGGGATCACCACCCGGCCCTGTGCGTCCACCTTCACGGTGACGGTCATGGTCGCTCCTCCGCTACCACCATGATGGTGTCATGGTTCCATCAGCGTGGCAACAGGACCCCACCCCCGGTGTGGACGAACAGCGTGACCACTCGGAAACAACCGTTGGAGCTACGCGCTCGAGCGCGTGAGTTCCGCGTTTGGCTCGTACGCTCTGTGGCGCTAGCAGCGCTGTCCGGCGGCACGCGCGTGGCTGATGCGGGAATGCCCGGACCGGTGGGTGTCGTCGCCGGCGCGGCCCTGGTCGTCCGAGGGCTGCTCCTGTGGCGCTGGGCCAGAGGTCGGCGGGAGGGTGGACCGTGCCGTGTGGTCCGATGGCGACGTCCTCTTCCTTCATGCGCATGCGGGCCCTGTCCTGCAGGTCCGTGCCGAGGATCTCACGGACGTGACACGCGTCCGGACGCCCGGCTCCACGCCGCTGCGGCTGGCGTTCGGAGCGCGCATGTTCACGGTCCGGAGCAGCGTCGCCATCTCCCGTGGCGTGGATGAGGTCACCATCGGGGAGCGCTACATCGGGGTCGACCTCGACGTCGCGCGGGACCAGATCGTGGAGTGGGCTCGAAGACGTGCGGAAGGCCCGCAGGACCCCTGATCGTGACGGAGCATGCCTGGCTCGCGCTACGCGTCAGCGGCTGGTCTGGCTCCGCGGATGAGCGCCTGGCTGGGCGTCTCGCATCAGCGGCTGGGCTGCTTCGGGCCGGGCTGCGTGTCCCGATCACCCGTCGACGGTGCCGAGCGGCCACCACGATCGGGATCGGGGGTCGGATCCGCATCATCGGGCGCATGCTGCGCCGACGGGGACGCCTGGCTCGGCGTTCGTGCCTCCCGAGGCTCGGTCGCCCGGTCCCGGCTGTGGAGGGCGACTGCGAGCACCGCGAGCCGCTGCCGGGCACGTCGGCGCACCTCACGGAGCATGACGACGGAGACCACCATGAGGACCGCGCTGATCGCCCAGGTCAGAGCGAACCCGACCGCCTCGACCGCCGCACCGGCGAGGTAGGGAGCCACGGCCCCACCGGTGGCGAGGCCGGCGAGGATCGCACCGGACGCCTGGGCAGGACGCGAGGGCAGGAGTTGGGTCGCCGTCAGGAAGGCGAGCCCGGTCCAACCCCAGCCGGGTCCGATCATCAGGATGGCACCCACCACGAGCAGCGCGATCGTCCAGGGCGCGCCGTCACCGGTCACTCCGGTGCTCGGTAGGGCTCCGCCTGGCACCGCGGCCGAGGCGATCGCCAACGCAGCCAGCCCGATCGCGCCGGCGGCGACCATCCACAGCAGCAGGGTGAGGACGGCGTCCTGGCGGCGATCCGCGAACCGGCCCGCCCCGAGTCGAGCGAAGATGCTGACGACCGACGCCAGGGACAGCAACGGCCCGGCCAAGGAGGCGGTCAGTCCGATCAGCACCGCGGAGGGGACCAGGAACGTCGCGGCCGCCGCACCGAGCCCACCGGCGATCCCGCCGCCGATGGACAGCAGGATGAGTTCGACGCGTGCGCCCTTGTCGAGCCGAACCACGGGCGTCTCCCCCCGCGCCTGCCCGGATCCGTGGGGGTCGGGCAGGTCCGGTTGCTCACCGGAGGGCGGCTCCGTGCGGGGCGAGACCGTGCGGGGCGAGACCGTGCGGGGCGAGGTTGCACGCTCGGCCCGACCACCGGTCACCTCGACGTCGGAGGGGATCAGGACGAGGGTGACGACAGCAAGCAGGCTGACGATCAGGAACGGGACCTGCCAGCCGACGACCGCACCCAACAGCGGCAGCGTCAAGCCCGCCACCATCGAGGCGACGGGAACGGCCGACTCCTTGATCCCGAACGCGGTCCCCTGTCGGCGCGAGCCGACGGCCCGGGTCACCGCCCGGGCGATCCCCGGATCGACGAACGACAGCGCGGACCCCGTGATGGCGAGGGTGACGGCGAGGTGCCAGCCCTCGGAGGCCAGCAGGCCGGTCGAGGCGGTGCCGACGACGGTCATGGCCATGCCCACCTTCAGACCTCGGCCTGCCCCCACCCGGTCGACGATGCGGCCACCGAGGACGGACACGACCGCGGACGCCAGGAAGAAGGCCGAGACCGCGAGGCCGATGGTGGCCGCACCCACCTGCAGATCCTCGCCGATCGGACCGGACAGCGCCCCGGTGAGGAACACCGGGACGATCCCGACGACCAGGGTCGCGATCACGACCCTGAGGACCCGGGCCGGGAGCGCGTGCTCGGTCGGACCCAGGATGTTGACGGCTGCCCCGTGCACGTCGCCGAGCGTGGGGTCGCCACCCGTGGGGTCGCCCAGCGTGGGGTCGACCGGGGCCCCCGTCGAGGTATCGGCGCTCTCCCCCCGCCCCGGGGACCGGTCGGTCACGAGATCCGACGGTACCGGCGCACGGACAGCGGGATCACGATCGCGAGCAGTCCGACGCACCACAGGATCGTCATGAGCACGGGCTGCATCGCGGGTCCACCGATCGCCAGCGCCCGGGCCGCATCCGCGGCGTGGGTCAGCGGGCTCTGATCGGCGAAGGTTGCCATCCAGCCCGGCATCGTGGTCGGCGGCACGAAGATCGACGAGGCGAACACCAGCGGGAAGATGAGCACGAAGCCCGCCGTCTGTACCGCCTCCGCACCCGGGACGAGCAGCGCCAGGTAGGTGAATAGCCAGCTCATCAGGTAGCCGAACAGGCCGACGATCAGGACCGCGCCGAGCGCGGACAGCGGCCCCTCCGTGAACCGGAAGCCGATCACGTAGCCCACGACGATCATGAGGACGATGACCGTCAATGATCGCACGAGATCGGCCAGGGTGCGCCCGGCCAGCACCGCCGACCGGGACATCGGCAGTGACCGGAAGCGGTCGACCACGCCGCGCTCGAGGTCCTCGGCGAGGCCGACGGCGGTCTGGGTGGACCGGAACGCGGCCGAGTGCACGAACAGGCCCGGCAGCAGGAAGTCGATGTAGGTCACGCCGTCCGGGAGCGCGACCGAGGCCACTCCCCCGAACACGAACGAGAACAGGACGACGAACATGACCGGCTGGATCGTGGAGAACACCAGGAGCCGCGGCTGACGGACGAAGTGCCGCAGGTTCCGCTTGGTGACCGTCCACGTGTCACGGAAGCTCCAGTACGCCGTGCCGAGGAGCCCCGCGGGCGCCGCGGGCACCGGGGCCGTGTGGTGTGCCGTGGCCGGGGTGGTCGTGGTGGCTGGGGTGGTCGTGGTGGTCATGCCACCTCCTCCGCGGAGTCGTCCTCGTCGATGTCGGTGGTGCGTGGACGGCCGATCGCGTCGGTGGGGCTTGGCCGGTTGCGCGTGTCGGTGGGGCGTGGGCCGTCGCTGGTGTGCGTGGTGCGTGGCCGGCCGCTGGGGTCGACGCCGGTCCCTGCTGCCTCGTGGTCAACGGC
>JBBDSW010000038.1:2433-6878 GCA_040904745.1 Nitriliruptoraceae bacterium | reverse complement strand
GGGGCGTTGTCGGTCAGCTCGAGGAAGACGTCATCCAACGTCGGACGCCGCAGCCCGAGGTCGCGGACGAGGAGCCCGGCCTCCTGCAGTCGCGCGGCGACGCGGGCGAGCTCACCGAGCGCATCGTCGGCCCCGACCGCGATCCGGACCTGACGCGGGTTGGCGGTCCGCTCGGCACCGGCGATCAGTTCGCACGCACGCTCGCTGTCCGCCACCTCGGCGAAGTTGACGTCGACGACCTGGCCACCGACGTGGTCCTTGAGCTCGTCGCCGGTCCCCTCGGCGATGATCTGGCCGTGGTCGATGACCGCGATGCGGTCGGCGAGCTGATCGGCCTCCTCGAGGTACTGCGTGGTGAGCAGGAGCGTCGTGCCCTCGGCCACGAGCTCACGGGTGACGTCCCAGATCGCGTTGCGCGACCGCGGGTCGAGGCCGGTGGTCGGCTCGTCGAGGAACAGCAGGCGCGGCCGCACCAGCAGGCTCGAGGCCAGGTCGAGGCGCCTGCGCATACCGCCGGAGTAGGTGCGCGCCGGACGGTCGGCGGCTTCGGACAGGGAGAATCGCTCGAGCAGCTCGTCCGCCCGTCGGCGGGCGTCACGGCCGGAGAGGTGGAACAGCTCACCGAACATCCGGAGGTTCTCGCGGCCGGTGAGGATCTCGTCGACCGCGGCGTACTGCCCCGTCAGTCCGATCGAGCGCCGCACGGCATCGGCTTCATCGACGACATCGATCCCGAAGATGCTGGCGCGGCCCTCATCGGGCGCGAGCAGCGTCGCGAGTACCCGGACCAGCGTGGTCTTGCCGGCTCCGTTCGGCCCGAGCAGTCCGACGACCTCGCCTTCCTCCACGCGCAGGTCGACCCCGACGAGCGCGTCGGTGGTGCCGAAGCGTTTGCGGACGCCTTCGACGGAAACGGCGGGGTGGCTGGACATGCGAACTCCGGGAGCGAAGCGGTGGGAGCGGAACGGGTGGCGCGAGCGGAACGGGTGGCGCGAGCGGAACGGGTGGCGCGAGCGGAACGGGTGGCGCGAGCGGAACGGGCGATGGTGCTCTCGGCGAGGTCAGCGCGACGTCGGTGTGTCCATCACGGGTACTCGATCATCATGATCGCCTCGGTGTCCGCGACGAGGGCTTCGTAGGTGTGTGCGCGGTCGCTGGCGAACGCGGCCAGGTCGCCGACGCCGAGGTGGACCGCCTGCTCGGCCGGTCCGACCCTGAGCTCGCCCCGGGTGACCAGCACGTGCTCGGTCGTCCCCTCGGTGTGGGCCTGCCCGTCGTGGACGCGGCCGGGTTGGAGCACGAGATCGTAGAGCTCGACCCGTGCCCGGTGCCCCGTGGACGCCAGCAGGTGCGCCTTCATCGCCGCGGACTCGCTGGCGACCTGGGGTGCCTGGCCGGCCCGGACGACGCGGACCACCGGCGCCGGTGGATCCAACAGGTCCCCGAAGGGTACCCCGAGCGCCCGCGCCAGCGCCCACAGCGTCTCGATGCCCGGGTTGGCCTCCCCCGCCTCGATCGCGTGCAGCGTCGACTTGCCGATGCCGGCCGCGGAGGCGAGGTCCGCCAGCGACCGGCCGGACCGCGCCCTGAGGTCACGGACCGAGGTGGCGACCCGTTGCCGGAGCTCGCCCGTCACCACGGGGTCCTCGGTCGTCGTCTGTTCGAGCACCGCGGGGTCCTTCCGTGGGGCGGTTCGGGGGCGATCCTGGCGGCGAGGTGGTCGTGTTCGCGGCCGTGGTGGTCCGCGGACCGAACGGGCCGTCCAGCCGGTTGGACGCACCCGGACGGAGGTGGTACAGCTTACCGAACGATGCGTCCGTTCAACCGAACCACCCGAGAGGTCCGCGGTGAGGCCGCGGATGACCCCGTCGTGCCCACCGGACATGCGGACGGGCACGCCCCGGCGCCCGGTCCCGGGGATGGTGCGGCGCCCGGCTCCGGGTCGGTCGATGCCCCGGAGCTGAGCACGCGCTCCCTGTTGGTCCAGACGTTCCCGGTCGCCCTGGCCGTCGGCGCCTACGGCCTCTCCTACGGCGTCCTGGCGGTCGCCGCCGGCCTCTCCCCCGGGCTCGCCACCCTGTCGAGCCTGCTCGTGCTGGCCGGCGGATCCCAGTTCGCCTTCGTCGGGGTCCTGGCCGGGGGCGGCAACCCGATGGCCGGCGCGATCGGGGGGCTGCTCCTCAACGTCCGCTACCTCGCCTTCGGTCTGGCCATCGCCCGCGCGCTGCCGGGCGGACCGTGGTGGCGGCGCGGACTCGACAGCTACCTCATCGTCGACGAGTCGGTCGCCCTGGCGCTCGGCAGCGCCGGCCCGGAGTCGGCGCACCCCGACCCCACCCGGTGGCGCACGGACGTGGTCCGCCGGTTCCGCGTGATGGGATGGGGCGTGGTCATCGCTTGGATCTCGGCGACCGCGGTGGGCTCCTACGGCGGGCAGCTCATCGGCGATCCGGAGGTGCTCGGGCTCGACGCGGCGTTCCCGGCCGGGTTCCTCGCACTGCTCGCTCCGTGGCTGCGCAGTCGGGCCGGCAAGGTCGCGGCCGTGCTCGGGGTCGTCCTCGCACTCGCTCTCACCCCCGTCACCCCACCGGGGGTGCCGATCATCGCGGCGGCGCTCGGCGGTGTCCTGGCGCTGCGGGTGCCCCAACCCGCCGGGAGCCTCGCGGTGACCTCGCCGGCCACCGACGTTGCGGCCTCCGCCGGTCCGCACGAGCAGGAGCGGCCATGACCATCGTCGCGCTGATCGCCCTGGCCGTGGGGACCTACCTGATGAAATCGGTCGGTCCGTTCGCCGCGGCCGGACGCGAACTCCCGCCGTGGCTCGACCGGCTCGCCACGCTCCTGCCCGCCGCGCTGCTGGCGGCGTTGGTCGCCACCCAGACCGTCGGCGACGGGGCGACCCTGACCGTCGACGCGCGCCTGGCCGGCGTCGGTGCGGCGGCCGTTGCCGTGGCGTGCAAGGCCCCCTTCGGGGTCGTGGTCCTGGCGGGCGCCGGGGTGACCGCACTCATCCGGCTGCTCGGGTGGGGGGGATGAGTTCGGCTGCGGGTGTTGATGGGTAGGCCCAGCCATCGGCGCCGTTGTGGCTCGCGTTGCTGTCGGCGCACGTTCGTCGGCAGGATCCGCTGTCGGGAAGGTGGTCGCCGGTCGATCCGGCTACTGCGCGCAGCGGGGGCACCGATCGATGCGGGCCACCCCAACCCCGACCGAGTCGAGCGTGTGCACCAGATAGGGCCACAGCGCGTCGTCGATGAGGCGGTGCTGCTCTCGGACCCCCCCGATCGCTCTCTGGCGTAGCAGCACGGTGGCGATGCCAGCCCGGTCGGCCGCACGGCAGGAGAGGTAGCGCACGCCATCTACACCGGACGCGGCATGGAAGGACCGTCCCCACGCCTGCGTGGTCGCGTACCCGATCGCGTCCAGGTTGGTGTCCCCGAGCCGTGGGGACGCCCCGATGTGTGCGGCGGCATCCCGATCCGCCAGGTCGAACAGCTGGGAGGTCCTCGGTGCGCTGATCAGCGACCCGCGCCAGCGGGGGCAGACCTCGACCACGGCGTCACCGGGCCCGCGACCGCGTGCGAACACCTCGAGCGCAGACACCTCGAGCGCCAACGACCCGTAGAGCACGTAGAGACCGTCGTGCTCCGCAGGCGGTCCCACCGGGTGCGGGTCGAACCGGCGCAGCGGTCCGAAAGTCCGCAGCTGGTTCGCGGCCGTGGTGTGCATGCTCGGGTGCCAGATCCGCCAGTAGGGCCCGGCCGGCGGCACCGTCGCAAGCCGTGCCCGGGACGGCGCGGGCGGGTCCGGCAGCTGCTCGGGCGTCACGAGCCGTGGTGGGTCGCGACCGTCACCACCTGCTCGACGTCACCGTCGAGCAGCGCCTGGCGGGGTGTACGACCGCCGAGGCTCGGGTTCGGCGCGGCCATCCAACTCGACAGCGACAGCACCCTTCCGGGGAACACCGCCGCGACACGCGCGATGCCCTCCAGCCGGCCGCGACGCGCCTCGGGATCGAACTGCCAGGCGGGGAGCCGCAGCCCGTCAGGACCGTCGAGCGCGAACAGGTCGCCATCCCGCAACAGGTTGGTGATCTGGTTCGGTTTCACCCCGACGCGCCGCGCCGCCTGCTCCCGGCTGAGCCCCGTCGTGTACAGCCGCTCACGGGCAGCCCACACCCGTGCTTCGTTGCGCAGGACCGCGGCCCGCAGCTGATCGTCACCGACTGCGGGCAGGCCGGGCAGGTCGCGTCCGGCACGGGCGGTCAGGGTGACATCGAGATCGGTCATGGCGTCGAGGAACTCCCCGACGGCGTCGAGGGCGTGATCAGGGAGCCCACGGACGCGCTCGACGGCCTGGTCTCTCCTCGTTCCCGTCGCCATCGCGCCCACCTCACCGAGCGTGTCTGTGTTATCTGTGTTGACAGTTTAACACAGAGACGGCGGCGC
>JBBDSW010000038.1:0-2333 GCA_040904745.1 Nitriliruptoraceae bacterium | reverse complement strand
GCGCGGGGTGGGGCCTGAGGCAGACGGGGGCAACGGTGACCGGACGGGGCCGTGGCCGGGTGTGTCACGGCGCCGTGGGCCCGCTGCCGGCCGACGTCGCCTCGAGCGTCGCGGCGAGGACGTCCAGGTCCTCGCGGTCGAGATCGAGGTGGGCGGCGGGCAGCCAGCCGTCGACCTGTTCCGGGCGGCGGGCGCCCACGATCGCCCCGGTGACCCCCCGGAACGCCAGCGTCCACGCGACGGCCACCGAGGGCACCGGTACCTCGTGGCGCGCGGCCACCTCGACGAGCGCGTCGGCGACCTCGAGGTTCCGGGTGAGCCGCTCCCCCCGGAACGCGGGGTCGCGGGAGCGCCAGTCCTCGGCCCGCAGCGACTCGGCACGTTCTCGGCTGAAGGCACCCGTGAGCAGTCCCGAGGCCATCGGGCTGTAGACGATCACGCCGGTGTCGTGGTCGGCGCACCAGGGCAGCACGTCGGTGGCAGCGTCGCGCTCGAGCAGGTTGAACAGCGGCTGCAGCGTCTCGACGTGGCCGAGCCGCTCGGCGGCCTCGAGCTGGTGCACCTCGTGGTTGGACAGCCCCACGGCGCGGACCTTGCCCTCGCGCCGGAGGTCGAGGAACGTCCCCCAGTAGTCCTCGAGCGGCGTGCCATCGTCATCGGCGGGCCAGTGCATCTGGTAGAGGTCGATCCGCTCGACCGCGAGGCGTGTCAGCGACGCGTCGACCTCGCGGCGCAGGCTCGACGGATCGCCGATCTTGCGTGGCTTGGCGTTGCGGTCGCTGAGGTCGCCGACGAGCCCGCCCTTCGTGAACACGTACGGGCGCTGGTCCGGAGGCATCTCGCGCAGGGCACGGCCGACCACCTGCTCGGAGTGCCCCAAGCCGTAGACCGCGGCCGTGTCGATCCAGTTGATCCCGGCATCCACCGCGCGACGGATCGCCGCGACCGACTCCCGATCGTCCTGCTCGCCCCAGGTGAAGTGCCAGTCGCCGCCGCCGATCGCCCACGCGCCGAAGCCGACGCGCGTGATGTCCATGCCGGTGGTCCCGAGGGGGACGGTCGGTAGGTCCGTCGCGCTCACAGGCGCCTCCCCTTCTCCGCTGCAACCCTCCGGGTCCGCTCTCGTGCGGTCGATGCGGCTGCTGTGGCCGTCGCGGCGGAGCACTCGTGCCGTTCGCACCCCGACCGGTCACCGCTGGGCAACTCCGGCTGCGCACCGCTCCGGCACCTGCCAGGAACCCGGAACGGCAACGGGGACACAACGGGGGCAGGTGTGGCCATCACGGGTCCTCTTCCTACGGCTCGACGACGTGCAGGTCCTCATCGGGACGACCGGCATCCACGACATCTCCTTCACCCAGAGCGAACCCGAACGAGCTACCTGTGCGCAACCGTTCCAGGTGGGACGCCCATCGTCGGGTGCACGCGTAGTGGACCGGCGCGCTCGCCACGAGTTGGTCGCGGCCGATGTGGACCGCATCGCGGATGACGTGTTCGCGACGCCGTTGCGCAGCGAGTCCGAGGGCTATCGATCCTCGTCGGCTCGCGGTGTTCGTTCGATGTCCTCGAGGAGCAGAACGAGGTGGAGTTCGTCGGTCGGGCTCGGCTCCAACTCGGGGATGAGGTGGCGGTAGAAGTCGGCCGCGTCTCCTGACGCAGCGTGCACGAGCGGTCCGCGACACCCGATGTCGTCGCTGATCGCGGCGGCACGCTGGATGACATCGCGCAGCAGCGCTGCCCTGAGGAGCTTCCGTTCGTGCTCGAGGTGGACGCCGAGTCGTGCCAGCAAGGCGACGGGTTGGGGGCAGCGACCCGCGCCCTTGCGGAGCCGGGCGGCCGCGTCCGCCAGCTCGATCCGCTCCGCGGAGGTGCAGACGAAGGCGTCGAGCTCGTGGGTGGGCACGAGCGGTTCGGGTGGCCGGTAGCTCACTCGTCGAACGGAGAGGGCCGCGCCATCAGACGTCGCAGACCTTCCAACTCCCGTGCGGGGCGGGCGTTGATCGCTTCCCACTCAGCCGCGGCGTCCTCCGAGAGGGTGAACGTGTCTCGGTCGGCCATGACCCGCCGTGCGGCGGACACCAGGCTGGCTTCAGCGAAGTCGGTCAGGGTGGTGTCCGAAGCGTCCACGGCACGCTCGACGAGACGCCGCAGTTCGGGTGTCGTGCGGAACTCGATGCGTTCGGCGCGAGCACGCGCGGGCGTGGCCATCGCATCCTCCGTCTCCTGTGTCCGGCCGATGTACGGCCAGTTGGTACGGCGTCAACGTCGCGTCACGCTGCGACAGAGCCGTGACCCTGCCGGCCACCACGGCCCTGCGGCGCAGGACCGCACGC
>JBBDSW010000037.1:0-1868 GCA_040904745.1 Nitriliruptoraceae bacterium | reverse complement strand
GGTCCCCGACCGCGACCCCACCTGACCTGGCGTCGGTTGCAGCCGCGCACCGAGGGTGGTATCCAGGACGTCGACGATCCTGGATGCCTATCTCTTCGAACGCTGTTGTCCGCCGCCGTGTCCTCGAGCGGTTCGCCGTCGGTGCGCTGCTGGGCACCCTCACGTTGGCTGCGAGCGCGGTGAGCTTCGGGTCATCCGCTGCCGACCGGGGCGGGGACGGGGACACAGAGCTCACGGCCGGTCCCCCCTTCGACCGCACACAGGTGGTGCCGACGGCGCGGACCGGCCAGCCGCCGGACCCACTCGAGCGGTTGGACACGGCGGTCGACGTCGAGGTCTGGAAGCGGGTGGCCGACTGCGAGTCGGGGCAGTGGTCGGCGGACGGCGATCCGAAGCCGGGTTCCGCACGATGGAACTACGGCCTGGAGTTCGACCACGGCGACCACTTCGAGGGTGGGCTGAACTTCCATCCCGACACGTGGGAGACCTACCGGGACCCGGACATGCCGAGCCATGCCGGCCGGGCCTCACCCCCGGAGGAGATCGTGGTCGCCGAGCGCGTGCTCGAGGACCAGGGCTGGAAGGCCTGGCCGGTCTGCAGCGAGATGGTCGATGCCGCCTCCGAGGGCAGTGCTTGACCGCCCTCGAGTAGGAACCTGCCTACGAGCGCTTCTTGACGACGATGGCGGCCACGGCGGCACCGGCCGCCAGGACGAGCGCGATCAGGCCCTTCTTGCGGCTCTCCTCGGGGATCTCATCGAGCTGATCGGAGGCCTTGGAGGCGACCTTCTTGCCCTTCTTCTCCGCCTTCTTGCGCAGCTGATCGGCCTGCTTGGTCAGCTCCTCGATCTTCTTGGAGGTCTTGGCGGAGACCTCCTTGCCCTTCTTCTCCGCCGTCTTACGCAGCTGATCGGCCTGCTTCTCGAGCTCGGAGATCTGCTTGGACAACCGCTTGTTCGTCGACATGTGGACCTCTTGGGTGGACGCCAGCATCGCGACGAAGGTAATGCGCTGGGAACCGGTGTGTGCCACGCGACCATGTCCGCTCAGCCAGCCCCCTGCTCGCCGTCCACCTCGAGAGCCAGCTTCTCGGTGTAGAACGCGATCAGGCCCGCGATGCCGCTGACCTCGTCGTTGGGGTCGTCGTAGACCCAGGCCACGTCCTGCCGTCGCTCGCCGCCGGCGACGACCCCGTAGTAGCGGCTCGTCGTCCCCTTGTACGGGCAGGACGTCTCGGTCGCCGAACGTTCGAGGAGCGCCATCTCGACGTCGTCCTCGGGCAGGTAGTAGCGCGGCGGGAGTCCGGTCTCGAACAGCACAATCGGACGCGTGCTGTCGGCGAGCACCTCCCCACCCAGACGGATGACGACGTGCCGATCCGAGCGGAGGACGTCGCAGCGGTGGTAGGGGTCCCGGGGATGGACGCCGATCCGTTCGGCCTCCTCCCACCACTCGTCGACCGCGTCCCACTGGATGGCGAGGTAGCCCGTGAGCGGAGGGGCACCGTCCAGAGGCTCCGGGTAGCTCCAGGCCGCGTTGGGACGTTCCTCCCCGTCCACCGTGATGTTCCAGTAGGAGGCAGCACCCTTGTACGGACAGTGGGTGGTGTGGTCGGTGGGCTCCAGCAGGTCCTTGCGGACGTCCGTCTCAGGGAAGTAGTAGACGGGCATCCGACCGGTCTCGTGCAGCAGCTTGACCGCGGAGCTCGAGGCGATCGTCTCGCCGGCGACCACAGCCGACACACGCCGGGGGCTGTCCTCGAGATAGAGGACGTTGCGGGGTGCGTCGTAGGCGAAGTTGAAGGATCCGGCCGGCGTCCTGCCGAACGGGCCGGTGCCAACCGCGAGTGCCATAGCGTCCTCCGGGAC
>JBBDSW010000036.1:55028-56587 GCA_040904745.1 Nitriliruptoraceae bacterium | reverse complement strand
GCGCGCTTCGATGCCTGCACCGAGGTGGATCCGGTGCTCGCCTCGGTCGGACCGAGCCACGAAGCGGCCTGCCTGTTGCACCCCGGTGCTGATGCCCTGGCCTCCACGCCCGTGGTGAGACCCGGCGCGGGAGGGACCGCATGAGGCGCAACTGGACGGGCACCCCGGACGATCTCGACGACGCGGCGGTGGCGCCCGGTGAACCCCTCATCGAGGTCGAGGACCTCCACACCCACTTCGAGGTGGGCGGCGGGTTGTTCTCCAAGTCGCACGCCTCGGTACGCGCGGTCGATGGCGTGTCCTTCGACATCCGCCGCGGGGAGATCTTCGGCCTGGTCGGGGAGTCGGGATCCGGCAAGACCACGCTCGGCCGCACCCTGCTCGGGCTCGCGCCGGCCACCTCCGGGTCGATCCGCTACCGCGGCCTGGACCTCGCGACGCTGACGGAGCCGGAGTTCCGCCCCCTCAGGCGCCGGCTGTCGATGGTCTTCCAGGATCCCAACGCCTCACTGAACCCGGCGATGACGATCGTCCAGAGTGTCGGCCACCCGCTGAGGATCCATGGCCTCACGCACAACCGCACCGAGACCCGCAAACGGGTCGTGGAGATGCTCGAGCGTTGCGGCTTGACCCCCGCCGAGCGGTTCCTGGACACCTACCCGGAGGACCTCTCCGGGGGGCAGAAACAGCGGGTCGTCATCGCCCGGTCGCTGATCACCGAACCCGATTTCGTCGTCGCAGACGAACCCGTCGCCGCGCTGGACATGTCGGTGCGGGCCAAGGTGCTCGAACTGATGATGGATCTGAAGGACGACCTCGGGCTGACCTACCTCTACATCACCCACGACCTCGCCAGCGGCAAGTTCGTCTGTGACCGCATGGCGATCATGTACCTCGGCCAGATGGTCGAGTGGGGGGACGCCAGCCGGATCTACGACGATCCCCAACATCCGTACACCCGGGCGCTGCTCGAGGCGGTCCCGCTGCCCGACCCCGCTCGCCGGGATCGCGACAAGCACCTGCCCCACGGGGAGATCCCCGATGCGCTCGAACCCCCCCGCGGCTGTCGCTTCCACCCGCGCTGTCCGGTCGCCTTCGAGCCGTGCGGCTGGGAGGGCCGGGACCTGGTCGATGCGATCGAGGACCGGTGGACCAAGGTCGATGAGGACACCTTCGAGCGCGAACTGGCGCTCGTCGGCAACCTGGTCGAGGCGAAGGTCACGCGTGAGGAAGCCCGGTTCCCCGCCGCGAAGGTCGACGCGCTCCGCAGCTGGTTGGAGGAGATCGGGCCGGACCTCCCCGCCAAGGTCTTCCGCGGGGTGGAGTCCGTGGAGCAGGACGGAGACGAGGTCGTGGTGCGGTTCGGGTACGGGCCGGAGCCGGCTCCCCAGGACATCGCCGGCCACTCGGTTGCCTGCCACCTGCACGGCGTCGTCGCACGCGAGGGCGGGATCCATGCGGGTCCGGTTCCGGGGTCAGACAGCGGGGCCTAGCGAGCCCGGCGTACCCGGTCCGCTGGGCTCGCTGCGTCGGGCGGCTCGCTGCTTCGGGCGGCTCGC
>JBBDSW010000036.1:53536-54928 GCA_040904745.1 Nitriliruptoraceae bacterium | reverse complement strand
TCGCCGCGCCTAGTTCGCCGCGCCGGGCGGCACCGCTCGGTGTCGTGGGTTCGTTCGATGGAAGGGATCGACGTCCAGGACGTCGATCTTTTCCATCGAACCGCTCATCGAACCGCTCAGGGCTGCCGGAACTGACCGGAACCGACCGTGCGGCCAGGATCGGAGCCCTTGCCGATAACCGTTGCATATGCAACCATCGCGGTGGTGCGCGGGTTCTCCGATCCCGGTGTGCGTACCCACCACGGCAGTCAGAGGTCACATCATGCAGTTCGGGGTCTTCTCCGTCGGGGACATCACCCCCGACCCCACCACCGGGCGCTCACCGAGCGAGGCCGAACGCCTCCAGGCCATGGTGGCGATCGCGCTCAAGACCGAGGAGGTCGGGCTCGACGTCTTCGCGAGCGGGGAGCACCACAACCCGCCGTTCGTGACGTCCTCCCCGACGACGCTGCTCGGCTACATCGCGGCCCGGACCGAGCGCCTCATCCTGTCGACCGCGACGACCCTGATCACCACCAACGATCCCGTCCGGCTCGCCGAGGAGTACGCCCTCCTGCAACACCTGGCCGGAGGCCGGGTGGACCTGATGCTCGGACGCGGCAACACCGGTCCGGTCTACCCCTGGTTCGGCTACGACATCCGTGATGCGCTCGACCTCGGAATCGAGCACTACGCCCTCCTCCACCGCCTGTGGCGGGAGACGAACGTCGATTGGGACGGCCGGTTCCGCGCGCCGTTGGAGGGCTTCACCGCCGTGCCGCGCCCGCTGGACGGCGTCCCCCCGTTCGTGTGGCACGGTTCGATCCGAACCCCGCAGATCGCCGAGCAGGCCGCCTTCTACGGTAACGGCTTCTTCCACAACAACATCTTCTGGCCCCTGCACCACACCCAGCAGATGGTCTCGCTCTATCGGGAGCGCTACGAAGCCCACGGCCACGGCGCCGCGGACCAGGCCATCGTCGGTCTCGGTGGGCAGGTGTTCGTCCGGGCCAACTCCCAGGACGCGGTCCGGGAGTTCCGCCCGTACTTCGACGTGGCGCCGGTCTACGGCCATGGCCCGTCGCTCGAGGAGTTCACCGAGCAGACCCCCCTGACCGTCGGCAGCCCCCAGGAGGTCATCGAGCGCTACGCGGGTCTGCGCGACCACGTGGGTGACTACCAGCGGCAGCTGTTCCTCATGGATCACGCCGGTCTGCCACTCGAGGTGGTGCTCGAGCAGATCGAGATACTCGGGACCGAGATCGTGCCCGTCCTTCGTCGCGAGCTGGCCGTCGACCGTCCGGCCCACGTGCCTGACGCTCCCACGCACCCGCTCCTGGCGGGGGAGATGCAGGCAGCCGGACAGGACCTGCTCACCGGCGCGCGGACGAGCGAGCCGTGACCCCGGTCGAC
>JBBDSW010000036.1:50290-53436 GCA_040904745.1 Nitriliruptoraceae bacterium | reverse complement strand
ATCGGCGCGGATCGGGCCGCCCGTCAGGCGGTTCGGGCGGTCCGCCACGGGCTCGACACCGCCGGGTTCGACCTGGAACGTCGCTCGGCGTGAGCGCGGTCAGACGGCCGGTGGGTGGTGGTCCCGGCGTCGGGAGAGCGTGATGCCGATGGCGGCCGCGAAGCATCCGAGCGCGGTCGGGACGAACGGGTCGAGCGCCGGGGCGGCCGCCACGAGTGCTCCGATGGCCGGGGGGCCGGTGGCGAGCCCGAGGCTGAAGGCGACGTTGAACAGGCCGAACGCGCGCCCCCGGGTGGCAAGCGTGGAGTTCGCGGACGTCGCGGCGGTGACCGCGGGGAACACCAGTCCGTAGCCGGCGCCGAACAACGCGCTGCCGCCGACCGTCACGGCGAGGCTGGGGGCGGCCGACAACGTCACCAGTGCCACGCCCAGGAGGCTGAGTCCGAGTGCCAGGGGACCGTCGGCGCCGGAGCGATCCACCCGTCCGGCGACGGGTGAGAGCATCAGCGCCGCGGCGACCAGCGCGTACGCGGTGAACAGCCCGCCGACCGCCGATGCCGGCGCGCCGAGCGCCTCGGCCTTCCCGGGCAGGAAGCCAGCGAGTACCCCGACCGCCGCCGTCAGCGCGATCGTCCCGAGGAGGGCACGGCGGATGGGCCTGCGTGCCAGCAGGCTCCGCATGGCGTGTTCGGGGTCAGGATCCGTCGCGTCGGTGGGCTCCTGTCGGCTCGGCGCGTCGTGCACCCCGACCGCCGCGATGACGGCGCCCAGGAGCAGGAGGCCCGCGACGCTCTGGAACACCGTGTCGGTCCCACTGGCCTGCCGGAGGATGCCGGCCCCCGCGGGAGCGACGACCGCGGCACCCCCGATGACCGCGCCGAGGCGGCCGAACGCCCGTCCCTCCGCTCCCCGCCGGGTGTGGTCACCGGCGGCGGCGAACACGGCCGGAACGAGGATCCCTCCGGCGGCGCCGTGGAGCAGCCGCACCAGCACGAATCCCCCGACGGTGCTGGCGGCCGGGTACGCCGCGACCACCACAGCAGCCGCGACGAGCCCCAGCAGGGTGACGCGGCGGCGCCCCCAGCGGTCTACGAGCACCCCACCGAGGATGTTGGCGGGCAGGTTGGCTGCGGAGTAGGCGCCGATGATCAAGCCGATGCCGGCTGCCCCGGCCCCCAGCGAGCTGGCGTGGGGTGCCACGGTCGGCAGCAGCGCGAAGATGTCGACGAAGGCGAGGAAGAGCACGACCCCGGGGGCGCTGAGCGATCGTCGGGTCGCAGCGGGTGCGGACACGGCACCGTCCTGTCGGCACGGGAGGGGGGGTCGCCTCCGGGGGACGTCGGGCAGCGTAGGTCGGCCGTTGGTACCGTCCATGATGAGGCCGGTGTGGCCTCGACGGACCGAGGTGACGGGCGTCCGCCGGTGACGTCCTCCGGTGAACCGGGTCAGGGCCGAGAGGCAGCAGCCCTAAGCCGTTCTCGGGCGGGTGCCGATCACGGGCGCTCGTCACCTGGGGCCGTCGGGGCGACCCGGCCTTCGTCGCATCCCGGGCGGTGACCCGCGTCACCCCTCACCGCTACCGTGCGTCGCGTCGTCAAGGAGGTCGAGGTGGCGTACGTCTCGCTGTACCGGCGGTACCGGCCGCGCACGTTCGCGGACGTCGTCGGACAGACCCACGTGACGCGCACCCTGGCCAACGCGTTGGATGAAGACCGGCTCTCCCACGCCTACCTGTTCACGGGGCCGCGAGGCACGGGGAAGACCTCCACGGCGCGGATCCTGGCGGCCGCGATCAACTGCGAGAACGGCCCGACGTCGACCCCGTGCGGGACCTGCGAGCACTGCGTCTCCATCACCGACGGTAACTCCGTGGACGTCATCGAGCTCGACATGGCCTCGCACGGCGGTGTGGACGATGCCCGTGAGCTGCGTGATCGCGCGCTGTTCGCGCCGGCCCGCGCGCGCCGCAAGGTCTACATCCTCGATGAGGTCCACATGGCCTCGACCGCCGCGTTCAACGCACTGCTCAAGCTCATCGAGGAGCCCCCGGGCCACGTGCTGTTCGCGATGGCGACGACCGATCCACAGAAGGTCATCCCGACGATCCTCTCGCGGGTGCAGCGCCTGGATCTGCGCCGCGTCCCCGCGGCCGAGGTCGCCGCCCACGTGCGTACGATCTGCGACACGGAGGGCTACCGGATCGACGACGGGGCCGTCGAGGCCGTCGTCCGTGCCGGCGACGGCTCGGTGCGCGACACGCTGTCCGTGCTCGAGCAGGTCTTCGCCTACGCAGGCAAGGACGTCACGAGCGAGGCGGTGGCGCAGACGCTCGGGACCACGCCCACCGAGCGGGCGTTCGAGCTCATCGAACTGCTGGCCGAGCGGGACCTCGCGAGCTCGCTGGCGCTGGTGCAGGGGCTCCTCGACGAGGGGCACGACCTGCGCCGGTTCACGTTGGATCTGGTCCAGCACCTGCGCGATCTGCTCGTGCTTCAGGTCGCGCCCGACGATCCGGACCTGGTCGACGCCACGGAGGACCGGCGGCGCCGTCTGCTCGCCCAGACCGAGCTCCTCTCCGCCGATCGGCTGTTGCGCATGGTCGACCTGCTGGCGGACACGGTGGCCGAACAGCGACAGGGCTCACCCCGACTCCCGCTCGAGCTGACGTTGGCCAAGATCGCCGTGCCCGGTGCGGAGGGCGATCTGGCGGGGCTGGCCGACCGTGTCTCCGCCCTGGAGGACGGTGCTCCACGGGCGCCGCAGGCCAACCGGGCGCCGACGTCCCGGGACCGGATACCGCCGGCAGCGGACGCCGTACCCCCCGGCGAGCAGCGTTCAGCAGACGATGAGCCCGCCGGTGACGAGGCGATCGCGCGTGACGAGCCGTCGACGGGCAGTGCGGCGGCCCGGGCCCGTGCCCGCGCGGCAGCGACGACCCCCGAGACCCTGGCTGCGGAGGGGGACGCACCACACGGGTCCGCGCCCGAACCTCTGACGCCCCCGCGCGAGGCGGAACCGCCCCTCCCCGCCGATGACGAGCCGGCCGAGCAGGACGCGGCCACCGGTGAGGTGTCCCCCGGGGAGACCCCGGTTGGCGACGAGGACGCCGCCGTTGCGGTACCGGCTGAGGCCGCCGAGCCGGCCGA
>JBBDSW010000036.1:0-50190 GCA_040904745.1 Nitriliruptoraceae bacterium | reverse complement strand
TTGGCGACGAGGACGCCGCCGTTGCGGTACCGGCTGAGGCCGCCGAGCCGGCCGACCCGGCTGAGGCTGCCGAGCCAGCAGGGATCTCGGCGACCGCCACGGGCGCCGATGATGACGAGACCGCGGCACCTGGTGCTGACGATGGGCTGGCGCTGGTCACGGCGCACTGGGAGGCGGTCCTCGAGTCCCTCAAACGGACCTCCCGGCGCCACCATGCCATCTTCGAGCCGGCGGTACCGGTGGACGTGCGCCGGGGGATCCTGACGTTGCACTACGGACGTCGCTATGCCTCCTTCCACGCGAAGCAGGCCCGCACGGGGGAGCTCTCCGGCGCGCTGACCGCGGCCCTGGAGCGTGCTTGTGGTCTCCGGGTCAAGATCGACGTACAGGTCGAGGGCGATGTGTCACCACGCCGTCCGGTGCCGCCATCCGTGACGCCGGACGACGCGCGCACGCCCGTGTTGGAGGACCCTGGCCCGTCTCAGCAGCCTCTGCGCGACGACGGGGACGGAGACGACGAGCTCGCCGTCCGCGAGGCGGAGCTCGATCAGCCGGCGGACGCGGAGGACGTCGACGAACTCCTGCAGCGTGAGCTCGGTGCCGAACTCCTGGCGGAGCGTCCTCCGCCGGGTCAGGAGGACCAGCCTCGCGGCTGAGATGCCCGGTCGAGGGCCGTGGGTACGCTGCGGTGACCCGGTCGCGCCGGTGACCGGATCACCCGGGAACGACCGCGGACCGCGAGGTACGGGAACGGTGGAGGCGTGTACGAAGGTGCGGTGCAGGATCTGATCGACGAGCTCGGGCGCCTGCCCGGCGTCGGACCGAAGAGCGCTCAGCGGATCGCCTTCCACCTCCTCCAGGTCGACGGAGCGGAGGCGAAGCGTCTGGCTGACGCCATCACGACGGTGAAGGCGACCGTGCGGTTCTGCGCCCGGTGCTGGAACGTCAGTGAGGGCGAGGAGTGCCGTATCTGCCTCGATCCGCGCCGCGACTCGGGCATCCTGTGCGTCGTCGAGGAGCCACGTGATGTCGTGGCGATCGAGCGCACGCGCGAGTACCGCGGCCGCTACCACGTCCTCGGGGGCGCCATCTCACCCATCGACGGGGTCGGCCCGGAGGAGCTGCACGTCAGGGAGCTCCTGGCACGGATCGGGGAGGAGCCGATCGAGGAGCTGATCCTCGCGATGAACCCGAACGTCGAAGGGGAGGCGACCGCCTCCTACCTGTCACGGCTCCTGGCCCCCCACGACGTCCGTGTCACCCGCCTGGCCAGCGGGCTACCCGTGGGCGGCGATCTCGATTACGCCGACGAGGTCACCCTCGGCCGTGCCTTCGTCGGTCGGCGGGAGCTCGGTGCCTGAACCCGGCGTCACCCGCGTATCCTCCCCACGTGGTCGCAGCTGACCACCTCGACACCTTCCAACCTTCGCCCACGCGCGCACGAGCGGAGTCCAGCGTGGCCATCGTGGTCCAGAAGTACGGCGGTACCTCCGTGGGGGACGTCGACCGCATGAAACGGGTCGCCGACCGCGTCGCCCGCACCCACAACGACGGCAACCAGACGGTCGTCGTCGTCTCGGCCATGGGCAAGACGACCGACGACCTGGTGACGATGGCGTCGCGCATCAGCGAACGGCCACCGGAACGCGAGCTCGACATCCTGCTCACCTCGGGTGAGCGCATCTCGATGTCGCTGCTGGCGATGGCACTCCACGATCGCGGTGTCCCGGCCAAGTCGTTCACCGGGTCGCAAGCCGGCATCATCACCGACGCCGTGCACGGCAAGGCCCGCATCATCGACATGACCCCGGGTCGCGTGCAGGATGCGCTCGATCAGGGCAACGTCGTGATCGTGGCCGGGTTCTCCGGCGTCAGCCAGGACACCAAGGACATCACGACGCTCGGCCGTGGCGGTTCCGACACGACCGCGGTCGCCCTCGCCGCGTCGCTCGGCGCGGACGTGTGCGAGATCTACACCGATGTCGACGGGGTGTTCACCGCGGACCCTCGCATCGTCCCAGGCGCCCGCAAGCTCGAGCACGTCAGCTACGAGGAGATGCTCGAGCTGTCCGCACAGGGTGCCGGGGTCTTGCAGGTCCGCAGCGTCGAGTTCGGGCGCAACCATGGCGTGCGCATCCACGTGCGTTCGTCGTTCAGCTACTCGACCGGCACGTGGGTCGGTCCGAAGGAGGACAAGGTGGAGGACGCGATCATCTCCGGTGTCGCGCACGACACCTCCGAGGCCAAGCTGACGATCCAGCAGGTGCCGGATCGCCCCGGCGTGGCATCACGGCTGTTCTCGATGCTGGCCGAGGAGAACATCAACATCGACATGATCGTCCAGAACGTCTCTGCGGACGGGCGCACCGACATCTCCTTCACGCTGCCACGCGGGGACACCCTGAAGGCGCGTGGGGTGCTCGAGCCGCTGGCCGACGAGATCGGCGCGGCTGGGGTCCGGGTGGACGAGGACATCGCCAAGGTGTCACTGGTCGGTGCCGGGATGAAGACCCACCCCGGTGTGGCGGCCAAGATGTTCGGTGCGCTGTCGGCAGCCGGGGTCAACATCGAGATGATCTCCACCTCGACGATCCGCGTGTCGGTCGTGGTCTCCCGCGACGACGTGGAGACGGCCGTGCAGGCGATCCATGCGGTGTTCGGGCTCGGCGAGGACGCCACGCTGGTCGAGGAGGGATCCTGATGGGCGCACGTGTCGCGGTCGTCGGCGCCACCGGCGCGGTCGGACAGGAGATGCGTCGTCAACTCGAGCGACGCGACTTCCCACTGGATGGGGAGCCGGTGTTCCTCGCCTCCGAGCGCTCGGCTGGGATGCGCCTGCCCTGGGGCGACGGCGAGGTGGAGGTCCACCCGGTCACGGCCGAGGCCTTCGACGGCATCGACGTCGCCCTGTTCTCGGCGGGCGGTGCCCGCTCCAAGCAGTGGGCCCCGGTCGCCGCGGAGCGGGGGGCGGTGGTGATCGACAACTCGTCCGCGTTCCGGCAGGACGACGACGTACCGCTCGTCGTCGCCGAGGTGAACCCGGAGGCGATCGCCGTGCGGCCGCGCGGCATCGTCGCCAACCCGAACTGCACGACGATGGTGCTGATGGTCGCAGCGAAGCCTTTGCACGATGCCTTCGGGCTGACCGAGATGGTGGCGACGAGCTACCAGGCGGCCGGAGGTGCCGGTCGCACCGGGATCGACGAGCTGCTCTCCCAGGCTCGGGCGTTGCTGGAGCAGGCCGACCGGCTGGTCGACGACGGCGCCGCGCTGGAGGCCGGGATCGACGCCGAGACGTTCTCCAAGCCCATCGCGTTCAACGTGCTCGCGCACTGTGGCTCGTTCGCGGACGCGCGCTACACCGACGAGGAGTGGAAGCTCGTCAACGAGTCCCGCAAGATCCTCTCCCTCCCGGCGCTCCGTGTCTCACCGACCTGCGTGCGTGTGCCCGTGGTCGTGGGACACGCGATCGCTGCCCGGGCCACCTTCACCCGCCCCGTCGATCGTGACCTCGCGATGGAGGCGCTCGCCGCGGCTCCGGGCCTCGTCGTCGAGGACGGCACGGGAAGGGACGGGGAGGAGTTGGCCTACCCGACCCCGCTCGCCTCCGCGGGCCGGGACGAGGTGCTCGTGGGACGCGTCCGCGAGGACCTGGCCGACGCGTACAGCCTGAACCTGTGGGTCGCCGGAGACAACCTCGTGAAGGGGGCTGCGCTCAACACCGTGCAGCTGGCGGAGCTGGTGGTCGCCGAGAGCTCCTGACCAGCGCCGCGCTCCGCTCAGGGGCGTGCCGGATCGGCGACGCCGCAGTGGCACGGCTGTGCGTGGCACTTCGGGCAGCCGTCGCCGTACCGGGTGGCCACCTCACGGGCGAGGTCGACGTCGCACAGGTCGGCGAGGCTGACGAGCCACGCGAGCACGTCGGTGAACTCGACGACCCGGGCGTCGTGCCCCTGGCGACGGATGGCGCGCGAGAGCTCCCCGATCTCCTCGACGAACCAACCGAAGCTCGCGTCGACGCCGCGTTCCCGGTCCTGGGCGCCGTAGGTGGCACGGATCGTGGCTTGGAGCTCGGCGAGGTCCACGGGCTGCTCCCATCGGCTGGGGAACGACGGACGCGCGACCCCTCAGCTCGGGGCCGCGCGTCCGCTCCGCTCACACCGCTGGTCGGGATGGCCGGATTCGAACCGGCGGCCTCCTCGTCCCGAACGAGGCGCGCTAACCAAGCTGCGCTACATCCCGGTGGGGCGTGAGCGCCCTCGACCGAGGGCGGCCGGGAGAGTACACGTGGGGCCCGGGCGCCGCGAACCTGTCCAGCCGTTCAGCCGGTGAGTTCCAGCACCGTGGCCTCCGGTCGACAGGCGAACCGGAACGGGGCGTAGCGGCTGTAGCCGAGCCCGGCGGAGACGTGGAGCCACGAGTCCCGGTAGCGGGACAGTCCGCGCACCTGGGCCAGCGGCAGGTCACAGTTGGCCACCAGTGCTCCGAACCCGGGCAGCCGCACCTGACCGCCGTGGGTGTGCCCGGCGAGCAGCAGGTCGTGGCCAGCCTCGACCAGCACGTCGAGGGCGGCCAGGTAGGGCGCGTGGACCAGCCCGAGGTGGAGTAGTGCCTCACGGTCCTGTGGGGGTGCGACGACGGCCGGCTCGGGCAGCCTGGTGGTCTCCAGGTGCGGGTCTTCGAGCCCGCCGACCGCGATCGTGCCGGAAGGCGTCTCCACCGTCGCCGCCTCCGTAGCGAGCGTCCGGTACCCGGAGGCTGCCAGCCGTTCGATCAGGCGCTCGGTGTCGAGCGGGGTCCCGAACGTCCGGCGCTCGGGATCGGACAGGTAGCTCCACGGCGCCTTGCACACCGGGCCGAACAGGTCGTTGCTGCCGAGGACGACGAGGCCCGGACGCCCATCACTGGTCAGGGGTGCCAGGCTGTCCGCTGCTAGATCCTCGGCGCCGGGTGCCCCCAGGAGATCGCCCGTGACGACCACGACATCGTGGTCGAGTCCGGCCAGGCTCCGCAGGAACGCCACGAGGTGGTCGCGGCCCGGCACGAGGTGCAGGTCGGTGAGGTGGAGGATCCGCAGCGTTCCCGGTCGACGCAGCACGTGGTCGATCCGGAGCCGCCTGAGCCGGTACCACTGTCGTTCGACGAGCGAGCCGTAGGCGACACACCCAGCGCCGGCCAGTGCCAGCCCGGCGACGGTGCGAGGAACAGACGGGCTCACCCGTCGTTCCCGGCGCCACCGCCCCCGCTGCGGCCCGGCGGACCGTCGTTCTCGCCGTCGTCGTCGCCGTTGCCGTCGTCCGGCTCCTCCGGCTCCTCCGGCTCCTCCGGCTCCTCGGGCGGGGGAGCCCCGATGAGGAGCACGATGCGATGATCCTCCTCGGGGTTCAACACCGTGCCGACCTGCGGCTCGACGGCCAGAACGATCCCATGGGACTCCTCGTCCTCGATCGCCTCTTCGCGGGAGAACAGGTTCGAGTAGCCGGCGTCGAAGAGGACCTGGGAGGCCTCGTCGAGGGTGAGGCCACGCACATCGGGGATCTGGGGCGGCTCGCCCTGCCCGTTCGAGATCTGCAACGTCAGGATCGCCCCGAGCGCGTGCGACTCCCCGGCGTCCGGCGACTGGCCGAGGAAGGTCCCCTCCGCCCGGTAGTTCTCGACCTCCTCGGTCCCGAACCGGAACCCGGCGGTCAGCGCGATGTCCTCGGCCTCCTCCACGCTTGCGGCCCGGAGCAGATCCGGGACGGGGGCGGTGGGGATCGGACCGGGATCCTCGAAGCCTTCCGGCTCGAAGCGCTCCACGATGTTGGACATGTAGTCCGCCCACATGGGCGCGGGGATCGTGCCACCGTAGACCTGGCTGTAGTCCCGTCCTGCGATCGTCACGTTGCGCAGAAGGTCCTGGTCGGCCTCGGTCCGCCGGCACTCGCGCTCGTTGACGACGAGCTCCTCGCCGCACTGGTCGACCGCCTGCTCCCGGGTCGCGAAGATCCGGTCCGCGTTCGGGTAGCCGATCCATGCGGCGGTCGACAGCTGCTTGACGAAGCCGACGAACCAGGCATCGACGTTGTCGTTCGTCGAACCGGTCTTCCCCCGCGTCGGCCACTCGCCGAGGTTGGCGACCGGCGCCGTCCCGCCGCTGGAGACCGGCCCCTGGAGGAGGTCGATGACCCGGAGCGCGGAGTCCTTGTCGATGACGCGGGTGCAGTTCGCGCTGTGCTCCCAGAGCACCTGTCCGTCGGGCCCTTCGATGCGCTCGATCGGGAACGGGGGGCAGTACTCGCCGGCGTTGGCCAGGGTGGCGTAGGCGCTGGCCATGACCAGCGGGAAGGTGTCGATCGCGCCCAGGGCGACCGAGCAGCCGATCTCCTGGGTGTTGTTGAAGCCGCTCAGTCGGTTGAACATCTCGCGCGCCCGCTCCGGGCCGACCTCGGAGACCAGCAGTGCGTGGTAGACGTTGCTGGAGCGTGCGATGGCCTCGTACATGTTCAGGATCCCGTCGCCACCGGTGTTGCGGACGACGTACGGCTCACCGCCGCTGCCGCAGCCATCGATCTCCTGTGGACCTCGCGCATCCAGGGTCAACCCCGGGGAGTAGCCGTCCTCGAGCGCGGCTGCTGCAAGCATCGGTTTGAAGGACGACCCCGGCTGACGGCCGGACGCTCCCATGCCGGGGATCGCGGCGAAGACCTCGGTCTTGTCGCAGAGCAGCTCGCCGGTCTCGAGCTGGTCGACCCAGCTCCCGTCCTCGAGGCAGCCACCGAAGCCGAACGGGCCGACCGCCATGGCCCTGATGGCACCGCTGCCCGGTTCGACGGAGACGATGGAGCCCATCGGGGAACGCGCGACCTCCTCCGGTCCCGCGTCCTCGGTCAGCAGGGCGCGTCGGAGGGCGGCCATGGCCTCCTCCTGCATCTCGAGATCCAGGGTGGTGTGGATCCGGAGCCCCGATTGGAACACGGTCCGCCGCCGCTCCTCCGAGGTGGGGCCCATCGCCTCGAGGGCATCCACCTGCGTGCCGAGACCGTTGGCGGTGGACTCGCGGACCAGGAGTTGGGAGATCCACCGGCTCCAGAACGGGTTCGACGGTGCCGGAGGCTCGGAGATGTCCACCTCCAACGGCTCATCGATGGCCGCCTGCGCCTGCGCCGGGCTGACGAACCGGTGCTGGGCCATCTGCCGGAGCACGATGTCGCGTCGTCCTTCGGCGTTCTCCATCGAGTTGATCGGGTTGTTGCGTTCAGGAGCCCGCAGCAGACCGGCGAGCATCGCCGCTTCTCCGAGCGTCAGGTCATCGATCGGTTTGGAGAAGTAGCGCTCAGCGGCGGTTCCGAGGCCGTAGACGCCCGAGCCGAAGTAGCTCCGGTTGAGGTAGCGCTCGAGGATCTCGTCCTTGGAGAGCTCATCCTCGAGCTGGATCGCGTAGATGGCCTCTTCGAGCTTGCGGGCCAGGGTCTGTTCCGGGGTGAGGAAGGTCATCTTGACGTACTGCTGGGTGATCGTGGATGCGCCGGATTCGATCCCCCCGGCCCGGAAGTTGGTCAGGGCCGCCCGAGCGATGGCGGCGTGGTTGACCCCCTGATGCTCGTAGAAGTTGGCATCCTCGGTGGCGAGCACCGCGTCGATCGCCACCTGGGGCATCTCTTCCAGGCTCAGCGGGACGCGGTTCTCCTCGAAGGTGAGCTCGGCGAGCTCGGTCCCGTCCGCCGCGTAGACGTAGGAGTTCTGGGGTGGGGTGTCGGCCTCGCCGAGCGGCGGGATGTCCAGCACCTCGGAGCGCACGGTGGCCATCAACCGGTCGACCGCGAGCGCCCCCGGCAGCACCGTCGCACCCAGCAGGACACCGGCGGCCAGGACGATCACGATGATCAGCACGAGCCGACCGCTGATGGCTCCGAGCGTGCCGGCGATCCGCACGCCGAGCCGCGATGCCCCGCGCTCGTTCACCCTGCACCTCGTCGACGTCGGTCGTGGACCCGCGGCTGGGCGTGGCCCCTACGGCGCACGACCGGATGGCGTGGTGGGACGGCGGCCGCCGTCTCCGCGTGCCTGCAGAGGGTATCCCTCGCCGACACGCGTGTTCAGAGGTAGCCGCCGGCGTTCGGTGGGGGTGAGCCCGGGCCGGCTTCGGGTGGTTCCACCTTGCGTTGGACGTCGCTCGGGGCGTCTTGGAAGGTGCGCCCCCCGAAGCGCTCCTGGATCGTGTGGTCGAGTTGCGCGGCCGTCGTCGCGATGGCGAGCACCGCGGTCTGCAGCTCGGGGAGGTCCAGCATGCTCCCGAGCAGGGTGTGCCGCAGCCACACGGCCCGGTTCTCCGGGTCGTAGCTGAACGCACCGAACCCGAGTGTGTGGTTGGTGGTGAGCAGGAAGCGCCCCAACTCCTCGGTCAGGTCGACGTCGAGGTTGGTGACCGAGAAGACCCCGACCTGCGGGCCCACCGGGCTCCCGGCCACGGTCACGAACACACGCGCGCCCTCGTGGGTGAAGGTGATGTTGCCGAAGGCATCGACCTCATGGCCGCCCAGCATGGCGCGGAGCAGTCCGCTGATGTGATCGCGGAGCTCCTCCGGGTCGAGCATCACCCCGGTCCGTCGAGGTGGTCGGGGCAGGGACGCGGTGGCGGTCAGCCTCGCGAGTGCGGCGTTGCGGTCATCATGATCCTCATGATCCTCGCCGTCGGGCGACTGCTCCTCCGTCGGCTCCTCGCTGGTCTCGTCGTCGGTCGATCCGGTCATCGGTCCCTCCCGGTCGCCAGGGTGTGGCTGATCGCTTCGAGCCCTTCGAGATCGTGGACGTCGCCGTCGAGCAGGGGAACCTCGACGAGCACCGGTACCTCGACCCCGAACAGGCCGGCCGCCACGTCGCGCCGTTGACGCGCCGCCAGGTTGCGGACGTCGCCGAGCAGTTGCAACGCCCCAGCGATGGCGAGCTCCTCGCTCGCGCCCGGCGCCGGGGGATCGCCTCGCCCCGGATCACCGGCCCCCGCATCCTCGAGGGCGCCCGCGGCACGACGGAGCGCGGTGTCCGACGGATCGCGAGGGACCTCCGGGCGGACCCGGTTGACCACCACACCGGCCGCATGCAGGCCCTCCTGCTCGAGGCGTTCCAGGAAGAAGCGTGCCTCGCGGAGCGGCGGTGGCTCGGCGGAGGTGACCACCACGAACCGGGAATCGGGATGGCGGAGCAGTGCGAGCACCTCCTCGGCCCGGCGCTTGAAGCCGTCGTACATCCCCTCGAAGTCCCGGAAGAAATCGGCGAGGTCCTGGAGCAGCTCCATCCCGGTCACCCGACCCGCGACCCGCATGAAGGCGGTCGCACCGGCGCCGACCATCTTGCCGATCCCTCGGCCGGCGGCGACCCCCGGCTTCAGGAGGAGCTTGAGGAGGCGGCCTTCGAGGAAGGAGGTCATCCGTTTCGGGGCGTCCAGGAAGTCGAGGGCGGACCGGGTCGGCGGGGTGTCGATCACGAGCAGGTCGAAGCGCCCCTCCTCGTGTAGTTCGTGCAGGCGCTCCATCGCCATGTACTCCTGCGTCCCCGACAGGGTCGAAGAGAGCTGGCGGTAGATGCGGTTCGATCTGATCGCCGCCGCTTCGTCAGGGGAGGATGCGTGCCGTTCGATCAGCCGGTCGAACGTCGTCTGCATGTCGAGCATCATGGCCCAGAGTTCGCCGCCGGCACCGCGGTGGTCCTCGTCGAGCGGCACCTGGCTCGGCTCGTCGTCGAGCGCGTCGAGCCCCATCGCCTGGGCGAGTCGTCGGGCGGGGTCGATGGTCAGCACCAGGGCTCGACGTCCGTGCTGCGCGGCTGCGAGCCCGAGGGCGGCGGCGGTCGTCGTCTTCCCGACCCCGCCGGCGCCGGTGGTCACCAGGATGTGGGCCTCCCGGATCGCCGCGTCGAGGGTGCGCTGGCGGGCCGCTTCGAGGGCTTCGTTCATGCGGCACCCCCCGCGATCGCCGCGAGCGCAGCGGTGTCGAGGCGCTCCTCGGCTCGCGGGCCGTCCTCACCGACCTGGAGCGCCAGCGCATCTGCGAGCACCGCCAGATCGTCGGCACCGAACGTGGTGCCGGCCAGCAGTGGGAGGCCGAGCACGGGTGTTCCCGCCTCCGCGAGCTGTCCGCGGAGCCCTCGCTGATGGTCCTGCCTGGCCACGTGGGCGGTCGCCAGCTCGAGGGTCAACTCGCTGGTCCGCCCGGACATCCGCGCTCCGTACGCCTCAGCCACCTCGCGGAGCTGGTCCGGCCCCAGTGCGTGTAGACGGTCCAGGGCCTGGTAATCCAGCCGCGGCAGTGTCACCTGGTTCGCGATGACGGGCCCGGTCGCGATCCCCGCGGCCGTGAGCGCGGCGATGCCCTCGGTGGTCTCGCGGACGGGCATCTCCTCGAGCAGGGTCACGATGACGGCCTGCACCCGCCGGGGGTCGGTGAGCATGTCCTTGATCTGCCCGGCCTGCCGTCGGATCGGGCCGACGCGCACGATGTCGGTCACGGCCTCGGGGGCCTGGAGGAACGGGATGATCCGTCCGGTCGGCGGCGCGTCCAGGACGATCAGGTCGTAGGAGCGCCGGCCATCGGGCCGGCGGCGGGCCTCGATCTCGTACAGCTTGCCGACCAGGAGGAGATCCCGGAGTCCCGGCGCCGCGGTCGTGACGAAGTCGAGCGCGTTCGAGCGCTCCATCACCCACTGCATCCGTTTCAGGCCGTAGAACAGTTCGAGGTACTCATAGACCGACTCGGCCGGATCGATCGCTGCACCCCACAGCCCCGGCCGGAACTCGCGCTCGGTGTAGTCCCACGGCTTCGTGCCGAACACCCTGCTGAAGCCCTGGCGGCCTTCCACCTCGATCAGGAGCGTGCGTCGTCCCGAGGCGACCCCGGCCAGTGCCAGTGCGGCGGCCGTGGTCGTCTTGCCGACGCCGCCCTTGCCGGTGACGATGGAGACGTGTGGGCCGAGCAGCCCGTCGTAGCCGGCGAGGCCGGCATGCTGACCGCTCATCGGCGCTGCTCCCTCCTGGCGGTGGAGTTCGTCGGCTGTCGCTCCCCTCCGCCAGGTACGAGCCTACGTCCGGTGCCGGGACGGTGGGGTCCCGTGGCTACCCTGGCAGGCATGCTGTGCTCCCCCTCGGCGTTCCGCCGGTTCCTGCTCCTCACCGCGTTCGTAGCCACGCTGCTCGCGGTGCCCTTCGCGTGGTCCGCGGCACGAGCCGGGGTGGACGATGGCGACGACGGCGCGGTCGAAGACCCCACGACATCGGTCGAGATCCTGCCGCTCCGCGGCGGCTTCATCGACCCCCCCGTGGCCGCACAGGTGCGCGACATCATCGACCTCGCTGAGCGGGATGGGTCGGAGCTCGTCGTCCTGCAGTACACCTCGACGGGTGGTGTCTCGCTCGATCTCGATGACCTGCTCGACACGCTCGACGAGACCGACGTCCCGATCGCGGCCCTGATCGGACCGCTCGGGACGGGTGCCGAAGCCGTCGGTGCGGCGGGGCTGCTGTGGCTGGCTGCCGACATCCGCGCGATCTCGGCGGACGCCACGGTCGGACCGCTGGAGCCGGTGGACCTCACCACACGGGGGGCGGACTACCCGACCCGCGCTCGTGCCGAGTCGTTCCTGTCGGCGGGTGGCGCTGATCCGGCGCTCCTCGATCGGCTGCTGTCCTCCTCGGTGCCCGCAGAGGAGCTGGTGGACGGTGGTGCCGTGACCCTGACGGCACAGGGGTTGGAGCCCTTGCTCGTCGAGCTCGACGGCGTGACCGTCGGAGGATCCACCCTGCAGGTCCTTCCCGATCAGGTGGAGGTCCGCTTCCACTCGCTCGGGCTGGTCCGGCGGGTGTTGCACGCGGCGACCACCGGACCGTTCGTCTACCTCCTGCTCGTCCTCGGCTTCGGGATGCTGCTGTTCGAGGTCTTCCAACCGGGGTTCGGCGTGGCAGGGATCGCCGGGATCATCACGGCCGGGATCGGGGTGTTCGGACTCACGGTGCTGCCGGTCACCTGGTGGGCGGTGGCGCTCGTGCTCCTCGGGTTGGTGCTCTACGCGGTGGACACCGCCATCGCGGGGTTCGGGCCCGTGACGTTGGCGGCGACCGCGGCGTTCGCGGTGGGTTCGGCCAACTTCTACGCCTCGGAGGTGCTCGCGCTGCCGTGGTGGCTGGTCGTAGCTGCGACCACGGCCGCCCTCGCCTTCTTCGTGTTCGTGATGACCAGCGTGCTTCGTGCCCAGGCCGGACCGGAGGGGGTCGCGGTCGAGGATCTGATCGGCCGCCCCGGGATCGTGCGCTCCGTCCTGAACCCTGAAGGACACGTCTACATCGACGGCGCGTTGTGGCGCGCACGCTGGACCGGCGACACCAAGCGAGCGAAGGTCGGCACCCCCGTCGAGGTCCATGGGGTCGATGGTGCGGTGGTCCTCGTCCGCCCGTTCGAACCCGGTGCGACGGGCCCTGGTACCGACTCCGCGGTCGGCTCCGAACTCGGCAGCGACCACTCCTGAGTCATGGTGGAGCGGGCACAGGTGGTCGCAATAGCAAGCGAACGCTTCCTTCGCGCGAGCAGTCGGGGTCTGGTGTCCGACGGAGGTGCGTCGTAGGGTGCCCGCATCTGACCCGTTCCCCGGGAAGGGGGCGCGGATGTGCGAGGGGGTCTGAGACGTGGAGGACACGGGCGACAACGTGGCGGGGACGGCTCGGCTGTCCCTGGTCGTCGATCCCTCGGAGGTCGACGGACGGTGGGAGCTCGATGCTCGGTGCCGTGGCATGGACGGCACGGTCTTCTTCGGTCCGAACGGGTTCGAGCCGAAACGGGAGCGGCACTCCCGGGAGGAAGCTGCGAAGGCCATCTGCGCGGCCTGCCCGGTCATCGTCGCGTGCCGTGAGTACGCCCTGGAACACGGCGAGTTCTACGGCGTCTGGGGTGGCATGGGCGAGGTGGAGCGTCGCACGGTGCTCGAGCGCAGAGGCATCGTGGCGCAGGTGGGCTGATGCTCGGCCGGCGAGCGATCGCGTCGTCCCTTTGCGCCCGTCCGTACCGCTCGGGTACGAAGGCACCTGCATCGAGGTAGCAGCACGGTCCGCACCGCCGAGCAGGGAGCACATCGTGACCCGTTGGGAATACGCCACCGCGCCCTTGATCAGCCACGCGCTGCAGCAGATCCTGAACCAGTGGGGCGACGACGGATGGGAGCTCGTCGCCGTCGCGGAGAACGTGGCCTACTTCAAGCGGCCGAAGGAAGCGAGCGCATGAGCACCTCGCCCACCGAACGCCTCGCCGACCTCGGGCTCACCCTGCCGCCCGTCCCAACGCCCGCCGCGGCCTACCAGCCGTATGCGCGCGCCGGCGCGCTCGTCTTCACGGCGGGCCAACTCCCCGTGGTCGAAGGGTCCCTCGTCCGTACGGGACGGCTCGGTGCGGAGCTGACCACCGACGAGGGTGCGGAGCTCGCCCGGACGGCCGCCCTCAACGTCCTGGCCGTCGCGGCGGAGGCGGCCGGATCGCTCGAGAGGGTCCGTATCGTCAAGGTCGTGGTCTTCGTGGCTTCAGCCGAGGGGTTCGAGGAACAGCACCTGGTCGCCAACGGTGCCTCGGCGCTGCTCGGAGAGGTCCTCGGCGAGGCCGGTGTCCATGCGCGCTCCGCGGTCGGTGTCCCGTCACTACCCCTCGGAGCACCCGTCGAGGTGGAGGCGGTCCTCGCGCTGGTCGACGGGTGAGCCGGTCGGATCCTCCCGTCGCGCACCCGCTCCGCGACGCGGTGACGGTGATCCTGCTGCGTGCTGCCGCGCCGGGGGGCATCGAGGTCCTCCTGCTCGAGCGCCACGGGGACAGCCCGTTCGCGCCGGGCGCGCTCGTCTTCCCCGGCGGCAAGATCGATCCGGAGGACGGCCGCCTCGATCCGGCGCGTTGGCGCTGCACGGACCTCGGGATCTGGCGGGAGCGGCTCGGTGCCAGCAACGAGGAGACCGCGGTGGCGATGCTCGTGGCCGCGGTCCGCGAGACCTTCGAGGAGGCGGGTGTCCTCCTCGCTGTCCGTGAGGACGGACGGTCGCTGGCTGAGGCACCCCTGCCAGCTCAGGAGACCGCCACCGTGCGGGCGGCCATGGCCGCCCGGGATCGTGCGCACGACTGGCGTCCGTGGCTCGAGGACGAAGGCCTGGTCCTCGACCTCGACGCCCTGGCGATGTGGTCGTGGTGGGTCACGCCGCAGGGGCTGCCGCGTCGCTACGACACGAGGTTCCTCGTCGCGGCGATGCCCGCCGGGCAGGACGCCGCGCCCGACGGGGTGGAGCTCACCGCGATGCGGTGGGTGCGTCCCGAGGACGCGCTGGCGGCGCATGGGCGTGCTGAGGCGCGCGTGATGTATCCGACTCGTTGCACGCTCGAGCAGCTCTCCGCGCACACCGACCCCGCTTCGGCGTGCGCCGCAGCCGGCCGCGGCGACGTCGATCTCCGACGGATCGAACCGCGCCTGCGCAAGGTGGGCGACGAGCCGATGGTCGAGCACCCGGACGGTGGTGACGCGGTACCCGGCTAGTCGCCTCGCCCGAACCAGGAGCCCGTGATGCATGGTGACCCCGTTTCGCTGGACGCACCGATGCCGAGTGCGCCTGAGGACCCCCGCCTGCACTGGGATCTCCCGGCCTTCGGAGCCATGCCCACGGTCGAACGGCTCGCGGGCGAGGTGGTCAGGATCCTGGCGCCGAACCCGTCTCCGATGACCCTCGACGGGACGAACACCTACGTCCTGGGGGCGCCTGGGACCGGAGAGTCCGTGATCGTCGACCCGGGCCCGGACCTGTCCGACCACCGAGACCGCGTGTCGGCCGTCCTGGCCGAGATCGACGCGGCGGTGCGGGCGATCGTGCTCACACACCACCATCTGGACCACGCCGAGGCTGCCGCGGCCTGGGCCCAGCACCACGACTGTCCCGTCCTCGCCGCATCCGCCGACCTGCACACCGGGGATCGGCCCCTCCGCGGCGGGGATCGCATCCCCCTCGCCGGTGTCGAGATCCGCACGGTCGAGACGCCCGGCCACACCCGCGATCACGTGGCGCTCAGGCTCGGGGACGGATCCGTGCTCACGGGTGACCACGTCCTGGGGCGCGGGACGAGTGTCGTCGCACACCCCGATGGCGACCTCGAGGCCTACCTGGCCTCGCTCCGTCGCCTCCTCGAGCTCGGTCCGGCGGCCATGCATCCCGGCCATGGACCGAGCCTGACCGAGGACCCGGCCGCCGTGCTGGGCTACTACCAGGACCATCGACGCTTCCGGGAGGAGCAACTGCTGGCGGCGCTGGCGCAGGGCCCCGCCACCGTCGACGAGTTGGTCGCCTGGCTCTACGCCGACGTCGACCGCCGCGTGTGGCCTGCCGCAGCAGCCTCGCTGCGCGCGGCCGTGGAGGTCCTGACCCGGGCCGGGCGGGTGCAGATGGACCCGTCCGGACGGCTCCACCTGGTCGGTCCGTGAGCGCTGCGGGGACGACGGGGCTCAAGCGGAGCCGCTCGTCGGTCGATGTGGGGGAACAGCCTGTGTCGTGAGGTGGGTGATCCGTGGCCGAGTTCCTGGACAGCTTCGATGTCGAACGGGATGCGCTGCTGTCCTCGTTGGCCCAGGTCGAGGACGTGTGGTCGCGGTTCCAGGAGCGGCGCGCGCTCGAGGTCGAGGGCTCAGCGGAATCCGACTCCCTGATCGCCGGTGAGCTCGACCTCGTTCGCGACGACCTGGAGTCGACCGAGTTCACGGTCGGCATCTTCGGACTGATCAAGCGCGGGAAGTCCACCCTGCTCAACGGTCTGATCGGGCGCGAGGTCTCCTCGATGCACGTGACCCCGGAGACGGCCGTGCCGGTCTACGTCTCGTACGGGGACGCCCCCGAGGCGGTGGTCCATTTCGCCGACGGCAGCCTCAAGCACGTCGCGGTCGAGGACGTGCACACCTACACCTCACAGAAGGCCAACGCGAACAACCACCTCGGCGTCACCTTCGTCGAGCAGCAGGTGCCGGTCGGCTTCCTCCGCAACGGGACCCGCCTGATCGACACCCCCGGGCTCGACGATGCCGAGGCCGACGAGGTCTACACCGAGCGGACCCTGCAGGAGCTCGACGTGGTCGATGCCGGCGTCGTGCTGTTCCTCTCCCCGCCGACCGTGGGCGCCACCGAACTCGGGTTCCTCGAACAGGTCGTCGCCCGCGACCTCCGCAAGACCTTCCTCGTGTGCAACATGTACCCGCAGCACTTCCACGACCCGGAGACGCGGGAGCAGGTGCTCGAGTACGTCGGGATGCGGATCGTCGAGGCATCACGGAACGCCGGTCGGACCGGTGAGGTCCGCATCTATCCGGTGTGCGCGCTCGAAGCGTGGCAGGCGCGGCAGAACGACGACATCGATCTGTGGAACCGGTCCGGCGCCGATCGTCTCCTGCGCGACATCGAGAACTACCTCGGTGACCACGCGGGACAGGAGATCCTCGCCTCCTCGGCCGAACGCATCGCTCGGGTGGCCGAGATGGCACGGGCCGAGGTGCAGGTCCGTCAGCAGCTCCTCGATGATCCCCAGAAGCTGCAGGGGTTCCGCCGGCAGCTCGACGGCAACATCCTGGAGCTCAAGAGACGGTTCGACGACGCGGTGTCGCTCGCGCTCACGGAGGTGGCACCGCTGAGGATGCGTATCCGTGGGCTCGTTCTGCAACCGTTCACGCGGGCGAAGAAGGAGCTCGCATCCCTCGAGACCCTCGAGGAGGTCGAGCAGTTCTCGTCACGGTTCAAGCGGCAGTTGGAGGTCGCCGGGGA
This sequence comes from Nitriliruptoraceae bacterium, assembly GCA_040904745.1. Lineage (GTDB taxonomy): Bacteria > Actinomycetota > Nitriliruptoria > Nitriliruptorales > Nitriliruptoraceae > T1Sed10-7. The sequence continues at coordinate 33,404 of JBBDSW010000036.1, read as the reverse complement.
GCTCGCGTCCCGGCAGTTCACCCAGGGGTTCACCCAGGTGGTGACCCGACTCCAGGGCAAGCTGCAGGAGCGTTTCGATGCGGTCATGACCGACCTCGCCCCCAACCTCCCGCAGGTGCGTCTGTCCCCGAACGCACTGCTCGTGACCTCCGACCAGATCCAGAAGTTGCAGGCCGCACAGCGGCGGACGCAGAAGACCTCGCGCACCTCCGCGGTCGTCGGGGGGTTGTCCGGTGGCGGGCTGGCCTTCACGGCGGCCGGTGCCCTGCTCGGCCCGCTCGGGCTGCTCGGTGGGGCGCTGGCCGGATGGAAGCTCGCCAGCCTGCTCAGTGGCCACCGGAGCCTCGAACAGGCCAAGTCGGCGATCACCGGGCGTCTCGATGAGATCGCGGCCTCGCTGCTCGGTGACGTGGACCAGCAGGTGGACCACGCGGTCGCCACGGTGAAAGACGCGGTGGAGCACCGCCGACGCGCGTTCGCCTCGGACCTCTACAAGCAGTTCGAGGTGGTGCACGCGATCAGCGAGAACGCCGATGCTCTCGACGCGCAGCGGCGTGACGCCGAACGGTTCCTCGAGGCGTTCGAGGCCTGCGCGGAGTCGGCCCGGGCCGCGGTCGTCGATCCGATCAAGCTCGCTGCGGCCGGGTGATCGGCACCGTGGTGACGCCGATCAGGTGGTGCGGCGCGTCCGCTTGATGCCTGCCTGCTTGAGGACCTGAGCGGGAACCCCGGCTTCACGCCAAGCGGGATAGGTGATGCTCTTGCGCTCGGAGTATTCAGCAGCGACCTTGGCGAACTCCTTCGCGAGTGCGTTGAGGTCCGGCTCCTGACCCAACTCGACGAGACGCTCCTCGAGGTCGAGGCGCTTCTGGATCAACTCGACGCGTTTCGCCGGGTCCGGTTCCACGTCGATCTGCGCCTGGATCTCTGGCAGCTTCGCCTCGATGGTGGCGCGGTCCACGGGACGACCTGGCTTGCGATCCTGCTCGAGCGCCGCGAGATACTCGCGCACGGCACGCCCCTGCTCGCGCCCTTTGGCGAGCGCGGCTTTGTGCTCGTCGCTCATCTGCTTCGCCACGTCGTTCCCTTCGTTCGGATCGGTACCGGCGCAGGTGACACACCATGAACCGGTGCAGGAGATAGACGGTAACACGACGACGGAGGGTCACGGATCACGAACACCGACGGATGACCCCCTTCGTCTCCTGAGCGTCCCGATCGTCGATCTGACAGGCGGACCTATGGAGGGCTCGAGGACTCGTCCGAGGGTGGCCGAACAGCCGCCTCCGGCGGGCACGGCGGCCCTGTTGGGGGATCCGATCTGCGATGACACTACGGTGGAGCCATCGAGAGGCGCGTCGTTGTGGGCGACGCGCCCCGTCCGGCTGAGCCCGAGGAGGCCAAGGTGTCCGTCCAGCTGCCGCCCGCACGATCCATCGTCGAGAACCCGACGCAGTCCCAGCTGCGCGACTGGGTGCTCGAGTTGATGCCGAAGGACCGGACCACGGTCACGGAGTACGGGAACATCAACTACACGGCCCGCATCCTGGCGCGGCTCACTCCGTCGACCTTCATCGTCAGCGATGAGCCGAACGTCAAGCAGACCATGTCGCGTGCGGAGGCAGCCGAGTACGCGGCCAAGCAGGACGCGCACATCGCCGAGCGCGACATGGTGCTGATGGAGGGCTACATCGGCCCCGATGATTCGTTCCGGACACCATCGCGACTCTACATGGAGAGGGCTCACGCCAACATCCCCGCCATGCAGCAGCAGCTGTTCTTCCCCAAGGATGCCGCGTGGGAGCCCATGTTCACGGTGATCTACACGCCGACCCTGCGGGTACCCGAGCACCATGAGGAGTGCCTCATCCTCGTGGATTACGAGAACTGGACGACCCGTGTCTTCGGCTCCGACTACTTCGGAGAGTCGAAGATGGGGGGCCTCAGGATGTGGAACAAGCTGGTAGATGAGCAAGGCGGCCTCGCGATGCACTCGGGTGCGAAGACCTTCCCGGCGGACCAGACACCCGACGGGCAAGAGCGCCTCGCCCTGATCATCGGTCTCTCCGGGACGGGGAAGACCACGACCACCTTCCGGGATGTGAAGGGATCGTTGCCGGTGCAGGACGATTTCATCGCCTTGATGCCGGGGGGTGAGGTCTTCACGACCGAGAACGGTTGCTTCGCGAAGTCCTACGGCCTCGATCCGGATGACGAGCCGACGATCCATGGGGGCGCGACCCGTCCGGACGCCTGGCTCGAATCGGTCGCGGTGGACGAGAACGGCAAGGTCGACTTCTTCGACGACTCCTACACCAAGAACGGCCGGGTGACCTTCCCTCTGGAGAACATCCGGCACCGGGACCCCAGTGCGCTGCCGAAGGCCCACTACCTGTTCATCTTGAACCGAAACGAGAACATCATCCCCGCGGTCGCCAAGCTCAAGCCGGAACAGGCCGCCTACTACTTCATGCTGGGAGAGACCCAGGGCACCTCGGCGGGTGGGGCGCACGAGGCCGGCAAGAGCCTTCGTGTCCCCGGAACCAACCCGTTCTGGTTCGAGGAGGAGTCCTCGATGGGGAACCGGTTCCTCGAGTTGCTCGGCACGATGGAGCTGGATGTCTACCTCTTGAACACGGGCCGGGTCGGGGGCCCGGAGAGCGACGACCGCTCGAAGAAGGTCAAGATCCCCCACTCGGCAGCCGTCCAGCACGGCATCGTCGACGGGACGATCGAGTGGGAGGTCGATCCGGACTTCGGCTACTTCGTGGCCAAGGGCATGCCGGACTTCGATGACGAGGAGCTCCTGCAGCCCCGCAAGCTCTACGAGCGGCAGGGCAGGACCGAGGAGTACGAGCGCATCGTCGCGCAACTCAAGGACGAGCGTGCCGCCTACCTCGCCGGCTTCGAGCGGCTCGATCCGGTCATCGCGAACAGCGCCGGCGTCTGAGGTCGTCAGCAGGCGCGCGCGAAGGTCTCTCCGGCCACGCGGGCGAGCAGCTCACGCGCCCGGCGGTAGGCCTGTGCCAGCAGCCCGTCGTGCGTCGCTGCACCGACGACGTCGACCCGGTCGCCGAGGCACTGCTCGAACAGTGTCCGGCTACGCGAGGTGTGGAAGTCGCTGGTCGAAACGGCGACGCGGTCCCACCCCTCCACCTCGGCGAGCGCTTCGGTGCCGCGGGACTCCCCGGCGGTCGTCCAGGGATCGGGCCTAAGGCAGTGCACGTCGTCGTCGCAGACCAGACCCGCGCGTTCCCCCTGCTTGATCGCCTCACCGGAGAGCACCAGCTCCGCGTCGTGCGCCTGTGCCAGTTCCTGGCCGAGCGCGAGGCGTTCCCCGCCACCGCCGCCGAGGACCACGACGGCGTCGATCGCCTGCACCGTGTCGTTCTGTGGCGTCGTGGCCGCGAACCCGCCGACCAGGGCGACGACGATCGCCACGGTCACGAAGAGCGCGCGGAGGTGCCGGCGCCGAGGGTGCCGATGGTCCGGCATGACTCGGCCTCGCCCCACGCGCACCCCCTGGGTTCAGGTGGTGGAGCGTACGGGGCGAGGCCGGTGGTTCGGTCTACGCAGGATCAGCCGCGGCCGCCCGCTTTGGCGAGATCCGGTGGTCCGCCCGCCTCGGCCGGTTCCACGTCGTCGTCCTCGTCCTCCGAGGTGCCGGCGGGCTCTTCCTGGACGACCTCGTTCTCGTCGCCCGTCCCCTCCGGCTTGCCCGGACGCTCGCGCTCCTCGATGTTGAGGTCGTCCTCGTTGAGCTCCTCACCCTGTGCAGCGCGAGAGACGAGGTCGCCGAGCTCGCCCCCGCGTGCCCGCTTACTGACCGCCTCGCCGAAGCCCTCATCACCGGGGGCGAAGTCGCCGCCGCTCAGCGCTTCGTGCACCCGATCCGCGGTGTCCGAGCGCTCGCCGTCTTCGTCGAGCGCTCCGAGGTCGAACTCCTTCTCCTCGCCTTCTTCTTCCTCTTCGGCGGAGACATCGCCCTCGCCTTCTACCTTGGCCTCCCCGTCGCTCTCCGAGGTGCTGTCCGAGTCTTTCTTGGCGTCGTCACCGGCGGATTCTGCGATCTCGAGCCCCTCGGTTTCGGCGTCATCTGCGACGCCCTCGGTGGCGATCGCGGCACCACCACCGATCAGGACGACCGTGGCCGCGGTGGCGGCGACCTTGCTGGTGAGCGCGGTGGAGAAGAGGTGGGTAAGCACGGTCGGGCCTCCAAGTGACGTTGCGAGGTGGTGAGGTTCTCATCGGGGTGAGCGTCGCTGCAGCGAGTGAGGTTACGGCGTCGTGCGTGACGTGCGCAGGGTGAACGCAGAGTGGATGACTGTGCGCGGAGAGTGATGCACGCCGTCCGCTGCTCTCACGTCGGTCTCGGAGCGGACCGGTGGAGCCCGAGGTTCGCGTGGATCTCACGTGTCGCCGTGGAACGGTTCAACGTGTAGAAGTGCAGTCCTGGTGCGCCGGCGTCCAGCAGCTCCTGGGCGAGCTGGGTCGCCACCTCGACGCCCAGTGCGCGCACCGCAACCTCGTCGTCCCCGAGGGCGTGGAAGCGCGCGGCCAACCCCCTCGGCACCTCGGTCCCCGAGAGCTCCGCGAACCGCTCGATCTGCGCGATGTTGGTGATCGGCATGACCCCGGGGATGACCGGCTTGTCGCAGCCGAGCGCTTCCAGGTCCGCCATCATCCGCAGGTACTCGGCTGCTTCGAAGAAGAACTGGGTCACCGCGAAGTCGGAGACCGCCAGTTTCGCGGCGAGGTGGCGGCGATCGGTCGCCACGTCCGGTGCCAGTGGGTGACCTGAGGGGTGCGCGGCGACACCGATCGAGAAGCTGCCGGCACCGACCTCGGTGGCCAGCTCGACGAGTTCGACCGCGTACTCGAGCTCGTAGAAGACGTCCTCCGCGTCCCGCGGCGGGTCACCACGCAGCGCGAGCACGTTCTGTACCCCCCCATCGCGGTAGCGGGCGAGGATGGCCGAGAGCTCTTCGCGGGTGTGGGAGACCGCGGTCAGGTGCGCCATCGGGGTCATCGAGGTGTGCTGCAGGATGTCCATGACGATGCGGTGGGTGCGCTCGCGCGTGGAGCCCCCGGCGCCGTAGGTGACCGACACGAAGGAGGGAGCGAGCGGTTCGAGCTCGTTCAGCGTGGTGCGCAGGATCTCATCGCCTCGGTCGGTCTTCGGGGGGAAGAACTCGAAGGAGGTCGTCGGTCCAGCGGCGAGCAACTCATCGATCCGTGCCATCTGACGCTCCGGGATGTCGTGGGCGGGGGGTGGGGACCTCTACTGCTCGGCCGGGCGCAGCTTGCAACGCACATCGACCGCGACGACCCCGCCATCTCCGGGACGGACGAAGACCGGGTTCAGATCGAGCTCGGCGACCTCCGGGAGATCCTCCACCATCGCGCCGACGCGGTGGAGCAGATCCTTGAGCGCTGCCAGATCGACCGGGACCGAGCCGCGGTAGCCGGTCAGGAGCGGCGCCATCTTCAGTTCGGTCAGCATCTCGTCCACATCGATGTCGGTCAGCGGCGTGATCCGGACGCTGACGTCCCCGAGGAGCTCCACCAGCGTGCCGCCCGCACCGGTGAGCACCAGCGGGCCGAACGAGGGGTCGTGGGTGACACCGACGACCATCTCCACCCCGTCATCGATCATCTCCTGCACCAGGAACGACTCGGCGTGCTGCTCGAGGCCCTGATCGCGGAACTGTTCGCGCATCTCGGTCATCGCGTCGCGGATCTGCTCCGCGCCCTCCAGGCCGAGCGCCACGCCTCCGATGTCCGCCTTGTGGATGGGGGCGGCCACCTTGACCGCGACCGGCCCGCTGATCGTGGCCTGGACCTCGGCGGCTTCCTCCGGCGTCCTCACCACCTCGGATCGGGCGATCGGGACGCCGTAGATGCTGAGGAGCTCCTGTGCCTGCTCCGTGGACAGCCAGACGGAGCCGTCCTCGTGCCTCGAGGTGGAGAGCTGCTCGCGGACCATCGCCCGGGCCCGGTCACGATCGATCGCTTCGAAGGTCTGGATCTCGCCGAGCGGCTGACGGCGCCACTGGGCCCACGCACTGACACGCCCCATCGCCCGGGCGGCTGCCTCCGGGAAGGTGAAGGTCGGGATGCCCGAGGCTTGCAGCGCGTCCGGAAGGCCGTGTGCGGTCATGACGACGCTGACGATCGGCGTATCGGTCGGAAGGTCGCCACGTGCGGCGATGAGCTCGGCCGCGACATCGTCGACGTCCGCCCGAGCGGTCGGGATGAAGATCACGAACACCGCGTCGATCTCGTCCGCGTTCCCGAGGATCCGAACCGCCTGGCCGTACGCCTCCGGAGACGCCGAGGCGATCATGTCGACGGGGTTCGAGACGCCCGCTTCAGCGGGGAGGAACTCCTTCAGGTTGGAGATCGTGCGGTCCGAGAGGCGGGGGACCTCGAGGTTGTTGGAGGTGAGGGCGTCGGCGGCCAGGATCCCCGGCCCCCCGGCGTTGGTGAGGATCGCGACGTTGCGACCGGCAGGCCAGGTGCCGGGCGTGGACAGCAACGTGGCGCAGTCGAACATCTCCTCGAGCGTCTCGGTGCGGATCACGCCCGTCTGGGCGAACAGTGCACCCACGGCGGTGTCCCCGGAGGCGATCGCGGCGGTGTGGGAGCTGGCCGCTCGGATCCCGGCCGTGCTGCGGCCGGACTTCACGGCGACGATCGGCTTCGTACGGGAGATCCGGCGGGCGATGCGGGAGAACTTCCGTGGGTTCCCGAACGACTCCAGGTACATGAGGATGACGTCGGTGTCCGGATCCTCCTCCCAGTACAGCAGGAGGTCGTTACCGGACACGTCCGCCTTGTTGCCGACCGAGACGAACGTGGCGATGCCGAGGCCGAGCGCCTCGACGTGGTCGAGGACGGCGAGCCCCAGCGCCCCGGACTGCGAGGACATCGAGACCCGACCCGGGGCCGGCAGCGTCGGGGAGAAGGTGGCGTTCAGGCGGACGTCGGCGGCGCCGTTCAGGACGCCCATACAGTTCGGCCCGACGATCCGCATGCCGGCTTGGTTGGCACGGTCGAGCAACTCGTCCTGTCTCGCCTCCCCCTCCGGGCCGATCTCGGCGAACCCGGCGGAGATCACGCAGGCGGCACGCACGCCGAGCCCCGCGGCGTCGTCGATCACCTCGGATACGACCGCTGCGGGCACGCACACCACGACGAGGTCGGGCACCTCGGGGCAGGCGGCGAGGTCGGGGTAGGCGGCCACGCCCTGCACGTGCGGTGCGTTGGCGTTGACGGGGTAGACGACCCCGGAGAAGTCGGCTTGGCGCAGGTGGTCGAACAGCATCCCCCCGATCGTGGTGCGGTCCCGGGAGGCACCCACGACGGCGACACGTTCCGGATGGAGGAAGCGGGTGAGCGCCGTACGGGCGGCGGCACGTTCCTCGGCCGCGACCGTGTCGAGGAAGCGCTCGGTCACCGAGGTCGCCAGGTCGGAGCGGACGACCCCGCCGTCGTGCCCGGAGGTGTACTCGAGGCCCAGTTCTCGGACGAGGTTCAGCATCCGGACGTTGTCGGAGAGGATGTCCCCGGAGAGGTGGGTGATACCGGCCGCCTCGGAGGCCATGGCCACCTGGCGGACCAGCACCGTGCCGACCCCCCGCCCCTGCTCGTCGTCCTCCACCAGCGCCGCGAACTCGGCGTGGTCGCGACGGTCCGGATCGCGCTCGTAGCGGCCGACACCGATGATCCGTTCGCGCTCACCGCGTCCGCGGGTGGCCACGACCGCGTACTGGAGGTCCGGATCGAGATCGGTGAACCGGTGGACGTTGGAGCTGTCGATGTTGAAGGGTCCGAGGAACCGCAGGCGCCGCGACTCCGACGAGGTCCGTGACCACATGCCGAGCAGGCGTTCGGCGTCGTCCGGACGGATCGGCCGGATGTGCACGATGCTGCCGTCCTTCAGGACGTGGTCGTACGCGTGCTCCATCGGTGCGATCTCCATCCGTTCCAGGTGCCTGGCGACGACCGCCAAGGCTCGCAGGTCCATCCTCGCGGTTGGGATGGCTCGGCGCCACCCTGCGCACGCCTCTTGTCCTGGCGTCCGCGACAGGGCAGCATCGGGGGAGACGACCGGAAAGCCCAAGACGTGAACTGGCGAGCTGCCGAGGATGTAGACGTCGACCCAACGGTGGCGGCTGCTGAAGCACGGCTCGACCGTGTCGATGACCAGACCGTGGCGCCCGAGGACCCGGACGCGGAGGTTGCCGAGGAGAACGGGGTGGAGGCGGATGACTACGGCTTCCACGTCGATGATCCGGAGGCGGACCTGCTCACCGACGACCTCGATGCCGGGTTGCGTGACGACGAGGAGGCGGACGCACTGGACGCGATCGCGGAGCCGTTCAACGCCCGTGATCTCGACGGCCTGCTCGCGGTGGTGTCTGCCGACGGGGAGGCGCCCGGGCTGGCGACCGGGGATCTGACCGACCTCCCCGACGCCGTCCAGGACCTCTGGCGTCGGCGCCCCACCGGCCTGCTGACCCGCGGCTACGTGGACACCGAGCACGTCGGCGTGCTCTGGGAGCACGATGGCGAGCAGTGGTGGCGGACCGCGGTCGTCCATGTCGACGACGTCGAGGACGGCATCGTCGGCGTGCTCGAGTTCAGCGACGACGGGGCGCTGCTCGAGCGGGTGGTCTGCGAGCCGCCCGCGGACGACGAGCTGGAGGAAGGCACGCGCTGGTCGGAGTGGGACGAAGGCGCCGACGGGCCGGGGTAGCCCTCAGCGGGCGGCGGGTTGGGTGCGGGATGATGCGTGGCCGAGTTGCCGTGACACCTCATCAGTCGTCTCGAGCAGCATCGCGGCAACCTGGTCCACCTCGTTGCGGAAGCGCTCCAGGGGCCCGCAGACCGAGATGGCAGCGATCGGGCTGCCCCGGTGATCGCGGACCGGCGCGGCCACGCTGCCGGCACCCGCCTGGCGCTCACCGAACGAGACGGCGTACCCACGTTCGCGGATCCGCGTGAGTTCGCCGCGCAAGACGTCCGGATCCGTGATCGTCTGGTCTGTCATCGATGCCAGGCGCTGGGCGAGGTAGCGCTCCTGCTCGTCGGCGTCGAGGAAGGCCAGGAAGGCCTTCGAGGAGCTTCCGGCGTGGAGGGGGAAGGAGCGGCCCAGTGCCACTGTCATCTTCACTTCCCGGTTCGGGGTGATCTGATCCACGTACATGCGCTCCCAGCCGTAGCGCATCGAGAGTGTCGCGGTCTCGCTCGTCCGCTCGGACAGGGACCGCAGGAAGGGCATGGCCAGCGCTCGGAGATCGATGCGGTCGAGGTAGGTGACGCCGAGGGCCAGGACCGCGGGGCCGAGCCGGTAGCGACGAGAGCCCTCGTCGGCCTCGACGAGTCCTTTGGCGGCCAGCGTCGTGAGGACGCGGTGGACCACCGCTTTGGAGAGGCCGAGCTCGTTGGCGATCTCCGTGACACCGAGGTCGGCGCGCTCAGTCCGCGTGAAGAGGATCAGCACGTCCGCCGCGCGCTCGATCGTGGTGATGAGCCGTCGGGGCTCACCGGTCTCCTCCGCCACGTGCCAACTCCTTCAAGCGAGAGGACGGGGATCGTAGCGTTCCGTCCAGTGGAACCCGGGACGATCAAGCCGGAACGCTTGACGGACGTCAACACAGTGGAATACCGTTCCGGGACGCGGAACAACGAGCCGTGTGCGGGTCCTGGAGGCCCGGGTCCGGAGGGGTGGTGGCAGGCGTGTCGTCAGGCCCGTTGAGCGGTATCCGGGTCCTCGACTGCTCGACCATCCTGGCCGGCCCCCTCGTCTGTCAGATCCTGGGCGACTTCGGCGCCGATGTCATCAAGATCGAGCACCCGGATCGACCGGATGGCATGCGTGGGCACGGCCGTGCTGTCGACGGCCACGGCTTGTGGTGGAAGGAGATCGGGCGCAACAAGCGCACGATCGGGCTCTACCTGGGCGATCCGGAGGGCGCGGAGGTACTCGTCGATTTGGTGCGCTCGGCCGATGTCCTGGTCGAGAACTTCCGGCCCGGCACGCTCGAGCGATGGGGCCTGTCATGGGAGGTGCTGCGTGACGCCAACCCCGGTCTCATCCTGCTGCGGGTCACCGGTTTCGGGCAGGAAGGGCCGTACGCCTCCCGACCGGCCTTCGGGACCCTTGTCGAAGCGATGAGCGGGTTCGCGTACATGACGGGGCAGCCGGATGGTCCCCCGACCTTGCCGGCGTTCGGTCTCGCGGACTCCATCGCGGGTATGGCGGGGGCGAGCGCCGTCTCGATGGCCCTCTATCACCGGGATGCCCGTGGGGGAGCGGGCCAGGTCATCGACCTGAGCCTGCTGGAGCCGATCATGAACGCGGTCGGGCCGGCGCCCACCGTCTACGACAAGACGGGTGAGGTCCAGGAGCGCCAGGGCAACCGTTCGTCGAACAACGCACCCCGCAACCTGTACCGGACGAGCGATGACCAGTGGGTGGCGATCTCCACCAGCGCGAACGTGATCGCCGAGCGGGTCATGCGTCTGGTCGGCCACCCCGAGGTGATGGACGAACCGTGGTTCGCTTCCGGGACTGGGCGCGCGGAGCACGGGGATCTGCTCGATGCCTACGTGGGAGCGTGGATCGCGGAGCGGACACGCGACGAGGTGACGGCCGCGTTCGCCGAGGCGGGAGCCGCCGTGGCCCCCGTGTACTCGGCCGCCGATCTCGTGCAGGACCCGCAGGTGCTGGCCCGCGAGATGCTCACACGGGTCGACGATCCTGACCTCGGTGAGCTCCTGCAGCACAACGTGCTCTACCGGATGTCAGCGACCCCCGGCCAGATCCGATCCACTGGCCGCGGGCATGCGGCCGACACGGCCTCGGTCCTCAAGGACGATCTCGGGTTCAGTGACGAGCGCTACGAGGAGCTGCGAGGCCGTGGTGTCATCCGCTGAGACCGCGCTGCATCGCAGCTACCTCTACGCCCCCGGGTCCTCCCCCGGGGTCATGCGCAAGGCCCTGTCGGCGGGCGCCGACGCCGTGATCCTCGATCTCGAGGACGCGGTCGCCCCCCGGGCCAAGGACCAGGCCCGCGAGCAGGTCGCAGCGGTCCTCGACGAACGGACGTCGGCCGGGGGTGGGCACGTCCCGGCCGTGCACGTCCGCATCAACCGGGCAGACGCGAGCTACCTCGGGGACGACCTCGACGCGGTGGTTCGTCCCGGGCTCGATGCCATCCGCCTCCCCAAGAGCGAATCGGCCGCAGCCATCGCCGAGGTGGCGGCGTCGCTCGACGTCCTCGAGCAGCGCCGCGGTCTCTCCCCCGGGCGCATCCGCCTCTATCCGACGGTGGAGTCGGCGCTCGGAGCGGTGTCGATCGCGGCGCTGGTGTCGGCCTCCCCCCGGGTCGCCCGCGCCGCGATCGGGACCGCCGACCTCCTCGCTGATCTGGGAGCCGCCGGGGACGATGACCTGGCGACCCTCCACGTCCGCTCCGAGATGGTGCTGCGTTCGCGGGTGGCCGGGGTCGGCCCGCCGATCGACAGCGTCCACACCGACCTGGACGACGAGGCTGGCTTGCGTGCCGCTGCGCGGCGTGGCCGTGCACTGGGGTTCCACGGGAAGTCCGTGATCCATCCGCGGCAACTCGAAGCGGTCCACGCGGTCTTCACCCCCACGCCCCAGGAGGTGGCGCGGGCGGAGGCGATCGTGGCTGCCGCCGAAGCCGCCGACGACGAGGGACGCGGTGGTGTCACGCTCGAAGGCGGTTTCGTCGACGCTGCCGTCGTCGCCCGTGCCCGCGCCGTCCTGTCGTTGAGGAGATGACCGTGACCGACGCTCTGCTCGCCGCCGTCCGCGCCGGGATCCGTACCTACGACCTCTCGCGGCCGTACGAGATCGGGATGCCACAGTCGCCCAACCACCCGGCCTACTGGCACTCGCTGCCCCGCCGGCACGGCGATCGGGTGCGCGACGACGGCGGGTCGGCCGCCAACGACATCATCGTGCTCGGAACCCACGTTGGCACCCATATGGACGCGCTCGCCCACGTCTCGCAGGACGGGGAGCTCCACGAAGGGGCGGACGCGATGGCCGCCCAGGTCGGTGGCCGGTTCCCGGTCCATGGCATCGACCAGGTACGACCGGGCCTGCGTCGAGGTCTACTGCTGGATGTACCAGCCGCCCTAGGGGCCGAGGTGTGCGATCCGGCCTACGAGATCACGGCCGGCGACCTCGATGCCACCGTGGAGCAGCAGGGTGTCCAGCCGGAGCCGGGCGACGTCCTGCTGGTGCGCTCCGGGTGGGGGCGACGGTGGGACACGGGCGAGCCGTACATCGGCAAGGACTCCGGGGTTCCGGGTGTCGGTGAGGAGGGCGCACGTTGGCTGGCCGACCGTCAGCCGACGGCCGTCGGTGCGGACTCGATCGCCTTCGAGCATCTCCCCGCCGGGAAGGGCCACGCGGTCCTTCCTGCCCACCGGGTCCTGCTCGTCGAATCGGGGATCAACATCATCGAGACGATGAACCTGGAGGAGCTCGCCGCTGACGCCGTCCACGAGTTCACGTTGGTCCTGACGCCACTCCCGCTGGTGGGTGCGACCGGGGCGCCGATCAGGCCGCTGGCCGTCGTCAGCGAGAGCGCGGTGACCACCGGTGGGTGAGGACCCAGCGACCCTCTCCGAGCAGCTCGCGGCCTTCGCAGTGTCCACGCTCGTCGGCGGCGCACCGTCGATCGTGCGGGACTCCGTGCGCCAGCGGGTCCTCGACGTGCTCGGTCTCCAGGCGGCTGCGCTGCCGTTGGATACCAGCGCCGCTGCCCTGCGCTTCGTCACCGCCCAGGGGGGCGCTCCGCAGTCCCACGTCGTGGGACAAGCGGAGGCGGTCCCCGCCCCGTGGGCCGCGTTCGCCAACGGGGTGCTCGCCCACTCGTTGGACTACGACGACACCCACCTGCCTTCGGTCCTGCACCCGTCGGCGAGCGTCGTGCCCGCGGGGCTGGCCGCAGCGGAACTCCACGGCGCATCCGGTCCGCTGATCCTGGATGCGATCGGGGTCGGGATCGAGACGGTCGTCCGGCTCGGCATGGCCGGCTACGACCGGGAGACAGGCGACTCCGTCTACTTCGCCCACGGGCAGCACGCCACCTCGATCTGCGGGGCGATCGGGTCGGCCGTCACGGCCGCCCTGCTCGCCGATCTCGGCGAACGTGGGGTCGTTGACACCATCGGCGTGGCTGCGTCGATGGCGAGCGGGATCCTCGAGGCCAACCGCACCGGGGGCACGGTCAAGCGGATGCACTGCGGGTGGGCGGCGCACGCCGGGGTCACAGCCGCGGCGCTCGTGGAGGCCGGGTTCACCGGACCGCCGACCGCGCTGGAGGGCCGCTTCGGCTTCTTCGAGGCCTTCCTGCACGGCACCGTCGATCACGAGGAGGTGACGCGAGGGCTCGGCGATGAGTGGGCCGTCCCCGGGATCTTCTTCAAGCCCTACCCCGCGAACCACTTCACCCACACGGGGCTCGACGCCGCTCGCCGGCTGCGGGCGCGTGGGTTGCGACCGGATGACGTGGAGGAGGCCGTCCTCGGGGTCGCAGCCCCGACGGTCCGCACGATCGGGGAACCGTTGGAGGTCAAGCAGCGCCCGGAGACCGGCTATCAGGCCCAGTTCAGCGGGCCGTACCTGGTGGCCGTGGGCTTGCTCGGCGGCAGCGGGCTCGGTGCCGGTCTCGTGGACTTCACCGACGAGCTCGTGCGCGACCCCGTACGCCGTGACCTGATGTCGCGGATCCGGGTCGAAGCGGACGAGCGATGTGACGCCATCTACCCCTACCAGTTCCCAGCCGTCCTACGGGTACGCACTCGGGACGGCGGTGTGGTTACCGAGGAGGTCCTGGTCAACCGTGGTGGTCCGGGAGATCCACTGAGCGACGTCGAGCTGGTGGAGAAGTTCCGGGGCAACGCCGGACAGGGCTACGGGCCGGATGCGGCGAGTGCCGTCGAGGAGGCGGTCGCGGGGCTGTCGGCAGGGACCCACGACGCTACCGACGTGATCGTGCCGTTCGGTCTGGTTACGGCGACCCGGGTTCCAACGACGCAGGATCGTTGACGTGCGCGGCCAGGGGGTGGACGGTGATGTCCATCCATGGCCACAGCGGTAGCGAGGAGATCGCCGCGTGGAGCGCAGTGGCATCCTCGGCCTCCCACAGACCCCAGTTAGCCCACCGACCCGGGACCCGCCACAGCCGCTTCATGATCCCTGCCGCGGCGAGTTGCTGACCGCGCGCGAGTTCGGCGGCGAACAACTGCTCCCGTCGGTCTTCGTCAGCGTCGGCGGGCCAGTCGATCTCGATTTGGACCAGGAACTCCACGTCGCACTCCTCTCGTCGATCAGGGGATCGCGGTCCGGCGTCCGGTGTCGAGAAGCAACGTGCTGCCGGCCAGCGCGCTCGCCTCGGGCTCCAGGAGCCTGGCCACCGCCCAGGACACCTCGGGGATGGTCGTGGCACGGCCCAGGGGGCTATCGGCCACCAGCTCCGCCCGTGCCGTCGCCACGTCTACGCCTCGGCGCTCGGCTTCCGCGCTGACGAGCGCCTCGAAGCGGGGTGTGTCCACCGGGCCCGGAGCCACGGTGTGACAGGTCACCCCACGCGGGGCGAGCGCACGGTTGAGCTGCCGGATCGCGGCGGCCTGTGCGGCATTGCCCAGTCCAGGGGTCGCTGCGGCGGGGGACGGGTCGAAGCCGAGGTTGCCGCCGATGGCGATGACCCGTGAGCCCTCCACGAGGTTCTCGAGGAGTCCGCGCACGAGCTGCAGCAGCCCCACGACCTTGATGGCTATCGCGGCATGGATCGCCTCGTTCTCGACCGTCAGGATCGAGCCGGCCAGACGGTCGCCGGCACCGTGGATGATGCCGTCCACTCGGCGGCGCCCCACGATCTGGCGCACCGGTGCGGCATCGTCGCGGACATCATGTGCCAGCCGCTCGAGCCTGGGATCGTCCGGGATGGCGGAGAGACGCCCCTCGTCGCGGCCGATAGCGACGACATGACGTCCATCGCGGAGCAGCCGATCGACGATGCCCCGGCCGAGTGCCCCTGAGGCTCCGGCGACCAGCGTGACCGGCGGGCTCATGCCGGGAGCTGTTGTTGGGTGAGGTGGCGACCGGCGAGGTACCCCAGACCGAGAGCGCTCAGGAGTCCGTTGCCGGCGAGGTAGCCGTCCGCACCGTGTCCGGAGATACCGACCGCGGCACCGCCGGCCGCGTACAGGCCGGTGACGGGTGCGCCACCGGCGAGCACCCGTGCGTGCTCGTCGACGTGGAGGCCACCCTGGGTGTGGAACAGGGCGCCGGTGACCTTCACCGCCGCGTACGGTGCGGTCAGTGGGGTCTCGAAGGATCGTCGTCCGTGGTCGTCGGCGCGCAGCCCCTGGGCTGCTTGCCGCGCGTGCTCCAGGGTCACGGCGAGTCGTTCCACCGGGGTGCCGGTCGTCTTCGCGAGCGCGTCGACGTCGGCGGCCCAACGGACCGCACCGGCTTCGCGGAGGTCCTGGTAGTCGGCGAAGGGGCGGCACGCGGCGTCGATGCGCTCGTCGAAGAGCATCCAGGCGGTCGCGCCTGGTTGAGCCACGACCCGAGCACCGAACTCCGAATAGCCCTCGGTCTCGTCCCCGAACCGCTCGCCCTCGGTGTTGACCAGGATGGCTCCGTGCATCACGGTCGCCCACGTCAACAGGATCTCATGCGGGGTGGCCAGGGACCCATGCCCCTGGTAAGCGTCGAGGTAACCGACGTCGGCGCCGAGTCGTCGTCCGATCCGGAGGGCATCGCCCCGGCTCCCGTCCCCGCCGTGGTAGGTGCCGGCCGCGATATCGGGGATGTGACGTTCCACGAGCGCGGAGTCGGCGCCGAAGCCGTTGGTCGCGAGCACCACCGCGTCCGTCGTGATCGTCTCGCGAGCACCGTCGGGGGAGGCGACGATGGCGGTCACCCCACCGTCCTCCACCTCGACGTCTTCGAGCTGCATCGGGACGACCAAGGTGATCGCTTCGCTCGCGGCGACACGCTCCAGGAGGTGACCGTGCATGGTGCGGCCGGCACGATCCGGGACGGCGTGGCAGCGATCGCGCGAGTGTCCCGGGTAGCGGAAGTCCGTGACCAGTTCGAGCGGCAGCCCGCCGATGTCGGCGAGCCACGCCACCAGCTCGGGGGCCACCTGGGTCAGCGCCTTGGTCACCACCGGGTCGGCCGCACCCTTGGTCTTCGTGCGGATGTCGTCGGCGAAGCGTCCGGGTGAGTCCTCGATGCCGATCGCTGCCTGCCAGCGGCTGCCCCCGGCGGGGATCATCGAGGTGCTCATCGCCGTGTTGGAACCGCGCCGGTAGGTCTCCTGTGCCTCGAGCAGGACGACGCTGGCGCCGCCCTGGGCTGCCGCGAGTGCGGCCGAGGTGCCAGCCGCCCCGGCCCCGGCGACCACGACGTCTACGTCTACGCGGCGCTCCGGCTCAGCCATGGCTGGCCACCGCCCCCCCGCTCAGCAGCCCCTGTCGGATGGTGAGGCCGAGGGTCTCCAGCGCCAGGCGGGTCGGGTCGAACACCGTGAGCCCGGAGTCGTCCGGGCGGACGTCGACAGCGGAGCAACCGTTCAGGACGTGTCGGATCGATGTCCGCGCGAGGCCCTGGGTCAACTCGGCGACGGTGTCGTTCCAGACGTCGTCGTCGGCGATGGCTTCGAAGCTGAGGTCGAGGACCCGTGTCGGTTCGAAGCCGCGGTAGCCGTACCGCGCGATGACTCGGTCCAGCTCGTCGGCGATCGCGCGGTTGCGGGCCACCGCGGTGAACGGTGTCGCGAGTGCAGCGGCGATGCCGGCGGCGAGTTCCGTGATGCCGTGGACCGGGACGGCTGCCGCCGCTCGGTCGGGGATCCCCGGGTCGAGCACGCAGTCGGGGAGGGCGGCGTCGACCTCGTCAGGATCGAGCGCCCGGATCGCACGTGCCACAGCCGCATCTGAGGCGGCGATGTCGTCGGAGGTGGCCAACTGCCGCGGGATGTCGGATCCGGAGGGGAGGTTCACCAGGGAGACGGTGAGTTCGGGCGGCGAGAACCGCCCGTAGCGCGCGCGCCGACGCTCCAGTTCGGCGTCGTCGATGTGGATCGGGGTGATGGCTCGGATGTGCACGGCTTCCTCCGTACGGACTGATATCAGGGCAGGTGTGTGAGCGCGCTGGCAGCGTCCGTGGTCGTCGGGAGCCCGTCCACTATGGCGGCGACGCTGATGGCCTCGCCGGGTTGCAGCAGCCCGTCGAGCTTCGCGATGAGGTCGGTGCGTGTGAGCGGATGGTGGCTCGCGTCTCCGATCGGGTTGGGCACCTCGATCGTGTGCTCGGAGCCGTCGACCAGTCGGACGGTGACAGCGGCCGCGCGCTCGTCGGGTAGCCGCGCGTCCAGGTCCGGATCATCGGTGACGGTGGTGGCCGCCACCAGGCGTCGCACAGCCGGGTCGTCGCGGGCCGCCGCATCGGAGGAACTCGTGTCGAACCGGCCATGCACCAGGGTCGCGGCGACGACGTAGGGGATCGAGAACATGGCGGCCAGCCGGGTCGGCGTCGCGTGACGATCCAGCGCGGCGGCCAGGTGATGCGTCCGGACCTCGATCCCAACCACCTCGTCGGCGGACACTCCTCCCTCACGCAGCGCGATAGCCGCGTCCGCTGGCGGATGGGTGTAGGAGCAGGACGCATGCCGCTTGAAGTAGCCGTCGGTGACTGAGAGGTGTTCGCCGAGGCCGTCGACGAGGAGGTCGACATCGAGGTCGCCGAGGACCCGCCCGAGCGTGCCTCGCCCGCGGCCGTCGACGTCGGCCAGGCCGGCAGCCGCGAGGCGGGCCGCGGCGATACCGCTGGCGTTGGCCTGGCCGATCCAGGTGTTGCGGACGAAGGAGCCGTCGAGCGCGGCGGCGAAATCGGTCGCCAGCGGGAGCGCCGTGGCCGCGTCGATCGCCGCTGCGATGCGTGGGGCGTCCAGGGCGAGCAACCGGGCGGCCGTCGTCGCGGCCCCTGCGATGCTCGCGTTCCCGTGCGGATGGACCCCCGCGTGCAGGTGTGTCGCGGCGGCGACCCGCGTGGCGACCTCGTGGCCGGCTACGAAGGCTGAGAGCCACGTCGGCCCATCCACCCGGACCTGGGGGGCCATCGCGAGTGCGGCCGGAACGACGTGTGCAGCCGGGTGGCCACGGGCGCGTTTGTTGCCTTCGTCCAGCTCCAGGCAGCAAGCCGCCGTGCCGTCCAGCCAGGCAGCCGTCGTCGGCGAGAGTCGTAGTTCTGTTCCCAGCGGGCGGGAGGCTCCGGCGTCGCCGATCACCGTCGCCTGCAGCGCGGCGAGCTCTGGGGTCCGCGCACCCGCGAGCGTGACGCCGATCGTGTCGAGGAGGACGTCCAGGGCCCGCGCCCGAGTGCCAGCGTCGAGCGACTCCCAGCGCAGCGCAGCCGCGAATCTCCCCAGTTCGGTGATGGCCGACTCGAGCTCCATCGCCGGCTCCCCTCCGGTGGGTCTTGCCCTCGGTCGCTACGAGCGTTATCGTACCATAGCACGATACGCTGTTCCTCTGAGCGGAACGAACCGGTCGTACGGGGGCGACACGGTCAGACCCGGTGGGAGTGGTCAGGCCGTCGTCCCCATGGGCATCCCTGGGAGGAGCCATGACAGCGACCACCGCGAGCGTCTCCGGGTCCCGTGTCGACCGCCGAACTGCCGTCCGCTGGGCCACCGCAACCATCGTTGCACTCGCCATCCTCCTGCTCAACGGTGACCGCATCGCGTTGCTGGTCGGCCCGAACCGCTCCGTGCTCCTCCAGGCGACCGTCACCGGCCTCTTGATCGGTGGCGTCTACAGCCTGGTATCGATGGGCCTCACCCTGATCTACGGCGTCCTGCACATCATCAACTTCGCGCACGGCGCCCTGATGACCATCGGGATGTACACGTCCTTCCTGCTCGTCGCGAGGACCGGGCTCGATCCCTACGCATCGATCGTGGTCGTGGTGGCGTTGCTGTTCCTGTTCGGTGCGGTGATCCAGAAGTTCCTGCTGAACCCGATCATGGACCAGTCGCTCGAGAAGAAGCTGCTGCTCACGCTCGGGCTTTCGATCTTCATCGAGAACCTGCTACTGGTCCTGTTCACGCCGACGCCCAAGGCCATCCAGCTGCCGTACGGCCAGGGGATGCTGTCGTTGGGGCTGTTCGATCTCTCCTGGCCGTTCCGTCCCTTCGGCGCCGTGGCCACGTTGTCGCGCACGCTCGCCTTCGTGGGGGCGTTGGCACTGGCCGGTCTCCTCTACCTCCTGCTCCAGCGCACTCGCTTCGGCACCGCGATCCGGGCGGTCGCCGACAACCCGCGTGGCGCGGCGATCGTCGGCGTCAACGTCGAGCGGACCTACCTGTTGACCTTCGGGCTGGGCACCGCGTGCGTCGGAGCAGCGGCCACCCTCGTGCTCCCCTTCCTCAGCCTCGAGCCGACCACGGGCGACGCCTTCAACATCATCGCCTTCGTCGTGGTCGTCCTGGGAGGCATGGGCAACGTCATCGGTGCCCTTCTCGGCGGGATCCTGATCGGCCTCACCCAGCAGATCGGTGGTGTCGTCTTTCCCGGCCAGAGCAACCTGCTCGGGGTGTTCATCCTGTTCGTCCTTGCGCTGTACCTGCGGCCAGACGGGCTCCTCGGGAAGGCGAAGGCGTGACTCGGCTCCTCGGCCGCGTGGACCCGAACTACCTCGTCCTGGCGGCGCTGGCGGTCGCCCTTCTGTTCGTCCCGTTCTTCCTCGAGGGAGCCGGCGTCGAGGTAGCTGTCCGGATCCTGATGTTCGGGATGCTCGCCACGGCCTGGAACGTCATGGCCGGCTACGCGGGGCTGTTCAGCTTCGGGCACGCAGCCTACTTCGGCCTCGGCGCGTACAGCGGGGCATATCTCCTGGTCGTGCACGGCCTGTCCCCTTGGATCGGCATGGTGGTGGGCATGGTCCTCGGTGCGGCGTTCGCGGCCATGACCGGGTTCCTGTCGTTCCGCTACAAGCTGACGGGCGCCTACTTCGTACTGACCACCTTCGCCTTCGCCGAGATGCTGCGCCTCATCGCGCTCAACCTCGACCTGGTGAACGGCGCGGTCGGTTTCCGCGTACCGATCGTCCGGGATGCGACCATCTGGGACCTGCAGTTCGCCCCCGGATCGCCTGCGTACTACTACGTCATCCTCGGCATGCTCATCGTCACCCTCGTCGTGACGATCGCCCTGACCCGGAGCCGCTCCGGGTACTTCATCGTGGCCATCAGGGACAACGAGGACGCAGCAGCCTCGCTCGGGGTCAACCCCTTGCGTTACAAGCTGCTGGCCGTCAGCGTCAGCGGTGCGCTGACAGCCGCGGGTGGGACCTTCTACTTCCAGTTCCTGTTCTTCATCGACCCACCGATCGCGTTCGGCGCCCCCATCTCGGTGGAGATCCTCCTCCCGGCGATCATCGGTGGGATGGGAACCCTGTGGGGACCGCTGGTCGGTGCGGCACTGCTGGTTCCCCTCTCGGAGCTCACGAGTTCGTTGGTTCGCAGCCCACCTGGCTTCCTGGGCTTCCTCGAGGGGCGGTCGGGAGTGGACCTGATGCTCTTCGGCGCGCTCCTGGTCGCCATCATCATCTTCCTGCCACGCGGGGTCTACGGGACGATCGTGGACCGCATCGGCGTCAGCAAGGCGCGCAAGCGCGGCCGGCAGCGCCAACTGGAGGGGGCCTCGTGAGTGTCGACACAGCCGCATCCGATGGCGCGCTCCTCTCGATCCGTGGCGTGACCAAGACCTTCTCCGGGCTGACGGCGCTCGAGGACGTGAGCTTCGAGGTACAACCCGGTCAGATCAAAGGCGTCATCGGTCCGAACGGGGCGGGGAAGACGACGCTGTTCAACGTCATCGCCGGGTCCTTCCCCCCGACCGCGGGCGAGGTCCTTCTGCGGGGGAAGGTGGTCACCGGCCTCCCCTCGCATCGCATCGCGCGGGCCGGCATCGCGCGCACCTACCAGCTCATGAAACCCTTCGGGACCCTGTCCGTCCGGGACAACGTCCTCATCGCCGCTCTCCAGCGCACGGGCTCGATGAAGGAGGCCCGCGTGCGCGCGGGCGACGTCGTCGAGCGGGTCGGTCTCGCGAGCTGGGCCGACGATCAGGCAGCGGGACTCTCGACCGCGGGTCGCAAGCGTCTCGAGCTCGCGCGGGCGCTGGCGCTCGAGCCGGACCTGCTGCTGCTCGACGAGGTCCTGGCTGGCCTCGTCCCCTCGGAGCGGGCTCCCGTCATGGAGCTCCTCGCCGAGATCCGGCGGGGAGGGGTCACGATGCTCTTCGTCGAGCACGTGATGGCAGCGGTGATGGAACTCTCCGACGAGATCGTGGTCCTGCACCATGGCCAGGTGCTCGCCACCGGTACCCCAGACCAAGTCACGAGCGACCCGGCGGTCGTCGAGGCGTACCTCGGGGAGGAGCAGTCCGATGCTGACGCTTGACGGTGTCGATGCCGGCTACAGCGGACTCCAGATCCTGTCCGGCATGAGCCTCGAGGTCGGCGATGGAGAGATCGTGGCGCTGATCGGGGCCAACGGCGCCGGGAAGACGACGACGCTGCGTGCGATCTCGGGGATCATCAAGCCGTCAGCCGGGACGATCACCCTCGATGGAGAACGGATCGACGGGAAGCGGTCGCATGAGATCGTCGACGCGGGCGTGGTCCAGGTCCCCGAGGGCCGCGAACTGTTCGCGTCGTTGACGGTCGAGGAGAACCTGAGGATGGGTGCCATCACCCAGCCGAAGACGACGTTCCTGGAGAGCCGCGAGCGGGTCGAGGAGATGTTCCCGATCCTCCGGGAGCGACGCTCGCAGGTGGCGGGGACGCTGTCCGGTGGCCAGCAGCAGATGTTGGCCATCGCGCGTGCACTCATGGCCAAGCCGCGGCTGCTGATGCTCGACGAGCCATCGCTCGGGCTCGCTCCGCTGCTCGTCCGGCAGGTCTTCGAGACGGTCCGGAGCGTGGCCGCCTCTGGCCTCACGATCCTGATCGTGGAACAGAACGCCGCCCAGGTGCTCAAGTTCGCCGATCGGGCCTACGTCATGGAGAGCGGCGAGATGGTGATGGATGGCGCCGGGGTCGAGTTGCTGGCGGACGAGCGCGTCCGCAGCGCCTACCTCGGCATGTGAGGAGTAGGAGGTGCTGTCCGCGAAGTGGGCGATGAGGGAGCCGTGAGGGTGAGTTCACCGCAGAGATGAACATCGATGAGGCCCCGAGAGGGAGCCCGGGAGGAACCGATCGTGCATAGGAGCAGAAGGTTGCAGAGGAGCCGCATCGCCGTCCTGGCGATCGTCACAGCGATGGTGCTGGCGGCGTGTTCGGACCCGGAGGTCGTCGAGGGAGACGACGAGGAGCCCGACACGGATGAGACCGAGGATGTCGACGAGCCCGAGGACGATGGTGAGGACGACGGCGCGGAGGCGAGCGGCTCGGACGAGGAGCCGATCCAGATCGGTGCCATCCACCCGTTGACCGGCGGTCTGGCGGAGGATGGCGCGTCGATGTCGTCCGCGGTCGAGATGGCCATCGATGACATCAACGAGGCCGGCGGCATCGAGTCCATGGGAGGACGCCAGCTCGAGTTCGTCCCCGCCGATAGTGAAGGCAGCGCCGAGGTGGCGCAGACGGAAGCGCAACGCATGATCGACGACGGCGTCTCCGCGATCGTCGGGCCGTTCCAGTCCGCCGTCGCTGTGAACCTCGCGTCGCTCGCCGAACGTTCGCAGGTGCCTTTCGTGATCGACGTCGCGGTCGCCAACGACGTCATCACCGACCAGAGCCAGTTCACCTTCCGCATCCAGCCGAACGCGACCGCCATGGGGGAGATCGGCGCCCAGACCTTGGCCGAGCTCTCGGAGGCCACCGGTGAGGAGATCGCGCGGGTCGCACATCTGCACGACGAGACGGAGTTCGGGACGAGCATCAACGCCGCCTTCTCGGCCGAGGCGGAGACCCTCGGCATCGAGGTGGTGGAGTCCATCTCCTACGACCCGTTCGGGGTAAGCGACCTCACGACCGAGTTGAGCCGTGTCGATGCTGCTGACGTGGATGTCCTGGTCGCCACCGGGTACTACGGCGACGGGGTCCTGTTGGCCCGCGAGGCGGCTGCCGTGCAGCCCGACATCAAGGGCGTGTTCGGGATCGCCAACGGTGCCTTCGACATCGACTCGTTCCCTGACGACACCGATGGCGACGGCAACTTCTACCTCAACGCCAACTACCACTGGGACGCGCAGAGCGAGCGCGTCCAGGACGTACGGCAGCGCTACCAGGAGCGCTTCGATCGCCCGATGCGTACGGCGGCCATCCTCTCCTATCAGGCGGTCGAGGTGATCGCGGCCGGGCTGGAGATCGCCGGCGACAGCGATCCCGTGGCGCTGCGGGATGGCATCAGCGAGAGCACGATCGAAGACCCACTGCTGGCCTATGGCGGCCCCATCACCTTCGACGAGACCGGTGAGACCGTCGGTGCCCGTCCGATCGTGATGCAGGTGCTGGATGGTGAGATCTCCCAGGTATTCCCGGAGGAGTTCGCCCAGGAGGAGCTGATCTTCCCCGCTGTCCCGTGGGGGTGAGAAGTACGGTGTGACGTTCAGGGGGTGGGCGCATCCGGCTCCCACCCCCCACGCTTCTCGGCTGCGACGGGGTGCCAGATGCCAGTCGGGTTGGCTCTGAAGGATCCGAGCGCCGCTCTCGTGCGGCGCCTCGCGCCTCTGGCCGAGTCGCGTGGTTACACAGCGATGCTGTTCCCGGAGCTGAGCATCGTGGGGCAGTCGCGACACACGGGGCGTGACCCGTTCGTCTCGAGTGCGATCGCGCTGGAGCGCACGCAGGCCCTACGAGCCGGGCCGGGGGTGGCGGGCACCGTGTTCCACAGCGCCCGTCACCTCGCGCTGCGCGCCGCCTCGCTGATGGAGTCCTCGGACGGACGCTTCATCCTCGGTTGCGGCGTCTCGCACCGCGCCTACGCCGAGGAGATCGGTGTCGACTACCCGTCGTCCCCGATCGGCCACGTGCGCACCTACCTCGCGGAACTCCGAGCCGCCGGCGGCCGGCTCGCCTTCGGTGAGCCGGCCCCCATCTGGCTCGCTGCCCTCGGGGACCGGATGGCCACCGTCGGCGCGGAGCTTGCCGACGGCCTACTGCTCAACTGGGTCTCGCCGAGTTGGGTCGAGCGGACGGTCGCCCATCTCCTTGCGTCGGTCGGCCAGCGGCCGGTGATCGCCGTGTACATCCGTCTCGACACCGGTGAGCGCCTCCGAGAGCAGGCGCAGACCTACCTGACCATGTTCGACAATTACGCCAAGCACTTCGCCCGGCAGGGGTTGGTGGATCCCGAGCAGATCGCGTGGGAGACCGGGGTCCCGATCGACGATCCCGCGGCGATCGCCACGCGGGTATCGGCCTACCGGGAGGCCGGTGCCGACGAGGTCGTGCTGTATCCGGCCGATGTCGCGCCGGAGCGCATCGAGCGGTTCGTCGACGAACTCGATGTCACCCTGCTCGGCGCCTGAACCTGGCGGTCCTGGTCGTGCTTCGGCTCGGTGTAGCGCTCCGCTCAGCTGACCGGGGTCGTCGGGCGATGCTGGTAGGCGCCCTGCGGTTCGCCGACGACCGCCCCGCCCGCGACGATGCGGTTGCCTCGGAGGAACACGTCGGTGACGCTCGCCCTGATCTCCACACCCTCCAGTGCGCTGTACTCCTGGGAGGACTCCGAGTCGGCGGCGGTGGCCACGTAGCTCCGATCGGGGTCGACCAGAGCGATGTCCGCGTCGTAGCCCTCGGCGAGGGTGCCCTTGGTGCCGAGTCCGTACCGGCGGGCGGGGTTCCAGCTGGTCAGCCGCGCGATCTCGGGGAGGGGGATCCCTCGCTTGGTGGCTTCGCCGACGAGGCCCGGCAGCAGGTACTCGGTTCCGCCGAACCCGGATTTGGCCAGGAACACGTCGTCACGGTCCTCACCGAACTTCATCTCGTCCCGGCAGCAGGCATGGTCAGAGACCACCCAGTCGACGTGCCCCGCGGCGAGGTGCTCCCACAGGGCCTCGACGTCCTCACGCGGGCGGATCGGCGGGTTGACCTTCGCGCCGATGTTGCCCGAGGAGATGTCGGTCAGCAGGTGGCTGATCGTCACCTCGCGACGGAAGTCGATGTGGGGGAACGCCTGCTGCATCCGCATGGCGGCGTCGAGCGCCTTGGCGGAGGAGAGGTGCAGGAGGTTGATGTTCGGTAGCTCGGTCTCGTGTGCCAGGTAACTGGCGATCGTGATGGCCAGCCCTTCCGAGTGCGGCGGTCGCGCGCGGTGATAGGCCTCCAGGCCCCGGTCACCGCCTTCCTCCTCGACCATCTTGGTGTAGGCCGCCATGATCTCGGCGGTCTCACAGTGCAGGGAGAGAGACACCCGGTCGGCGAGCTCGGGGTTGGCTTCGCGTGCGGCCTGGATCGCCCGCATGACGAACTCGAAGTGGGCGTAGTCGTAGCGCTCCCCGGGCGGGGTCATGAGGAACGCCGCCTGGTCGTCGGAGCGACCGTGCAGGCCGTGGGAGCCGTAGAACATGAAGATCTTGAACGAGGGCACCCCGTGGTCGAGGATGAGCGAGGAGATCTCCTCGAGGTGTTGGTCCATCATCGGCGCGACGTGGAAGCCGTAGTCGATGTGCGCCCGACCCTCCGACAACTGCCGGACCTCGGGGAAGAACTCCGCGTACGGGCCGCCCTTGTTGAGGTAGTACCGGCCCGTGCGGATGTAGGTGAGTCCCGTCGTGACCCCGCCCTGGGCGGCCGCACGGGACTCCGTCCCGGTGTCGACGTCCAACGGGTTGTAGATGCCCCAGTGCTGATGGCTGTCCACCGCACCGGGGAAGGCGAGCTTGCCACCCCCGTCCACGACCTCTACCGCGTCGGCGGCGTCTAGATCGGTGGCGATCGCCGCGATCTTGCCACCGGTGACGGCGATGTCGGCGTCGAGGACCTCGTCGGTGTCGGGTCGCACCACCCGGACATCGCGCACGAGCAGGTCGTAGGTGGCCATCGGCGATCCTCCCGATCGGATCTGGCGGTGGGGACGTCTCTCACCCGTGTTCCTACCACCGTAACGTCGTTCCATCAAATGGAATCTGGCGTTCGCTGGGCTCGGCTGCCGGACTGAGGTGGAGCGCCGTTGCGGCTGCCTGTGGCGGCATGACCTATCGTCGGTGCCGGTCGCCCCGGTGGTGGGGTGCGGACAGACAGGGAGGGACCACGTGGGTATCGAACGGGTCGGGGTCGTCGGCGCCGGGATCATGGGCTCGGGGATCGCCGAGGTGTGTGCCCGTGCGGGTGCCGCGGTGGTGCTCGCCGACCAGGCACCGGATCTGGCTGAGGCCAGCGTGGAGCGGATCGCCGCGTCTCTGAAGCGCGGGGTCGAGCGCGGCAAGCTGGCACAGGCCGACGCGGACGCGGCGCTGGCGCGCATCACGCCTGTGGAGGCGCTGGGGGCGATGGCCGACCGGCAGCTGGTCATCGAGGCGGTCGTCGAGGACCCCGAGACCAAGCTCGGGGTCTTCGGTGCGCTGGACGAGGTGGTCGAGGACCCGGAAGCGATCCTCGCGTCGAACACCTCGTCGATCCCGATCATGAAGCTGGCGATGGCCACGCAGCGGCGCGACCGGGTCGTCGGACTGCACTTCTTCAACCCGGTGCCGGTGATGGGGCTGGTCGAGGTCGTGCCGTCGCTGCTCACGGACGAGTCGACGATCACGGAGGTGACGGCGTTCGCGTCGGAGGCGCTCGGCAAACACGTCGTCCGGGCCCAGGACCGGGCCGGGTTCGTGGTCAACGCGCTGCTCGTGCCCTACCTGCTCTCCGCGATCCGGATGCTGGAGTCCGGGTTCGCCACCGCCGAGGACATCGATGCCGGCATGGTCGAGGGTGCCGCGCATCCGATGGGGCCGCTCACCCTGACCGACCTGGTCGGGCTCGATACGACCAAGGCGGTGGCCGAGTCGCTGTACGAGGAGTTCAAGGAGCCGCTGTTCGCCCCACCGCCGCTGCTGTCGCGGATGGTCGACGCCGGGCTCCTCGGTCGGAAGGCCGGCCGCGGGTTCTACACCTACGACTGACCCCCTCCGCGAGCCGTCCTACCCGTCGCCGTCGTGGACGAGCGGCAGCACCTGATCGCGCAGCTCCTCGCCGATGGCCAGCGACGCGGTGGCGGCCGGGCTCGGGGCGTTGAGCACGTGCACGACGCGACCGAGCCGCCGGAGGACGAAGTCATCGACGAGCGAACCGTCCCGTCTGACCGCCTGTGCCCGCACCCCCCATGGGCCACGCGCGACGTCGGCCCGGCTGATGGCAGGGACGTAGCGGCGGACCTCGCGCAACATCGCGGAGAGCACCCGGTCACGCCAGAGCTCCCCGACCCCGACGCCGAGGTGGTGGCGGGCCAGACGCCAGGTGCCGGGGAACGACGCCACCTCGCGGAGGTCGCGGAGTGAGATGCTCCCGGGTGTCTCGCCCTCCCGCGCGCTCGCCAGCACCGCGTTCGGCCCGATCCACACCTCGCCGTCGACCCGTTTGGTGAGATGGACCCCGAGGAACGGGAGCCCCGGCGCCGGCACGGGATAGATGCTGCCGTTCACCAGGTGCGCGCGGTCGGGTCGGAGCTTCAACCACGACCCCCGGAACGCCACGATCCGCAGATCGTCGAGCACGTCGGGGTCCTGGAGGCCGGCGAGACGGTCGGCCTGGAGTCCGGCGCAGACGACGACCGTGTCCGCTCGTAGCGACCGGGAGCCGGCGATCGTGAGATCGACGTGGTCCGCGTCCGCCCGGAGGTCGGTCACCGGGGCGCCCAGGCGGATCGTCCCACCGGCGGCGGCGACCCGGCGGGCCAGCGCCGCGCTCACGTGCGTGAAGTCGACCACCGCGGTGGATGGGACGTGGAGCGCCGCCATGCCGGTGGCTGCCGGCTCGATCCGCGTGATCTCCTCGGCGCCCAGCCAGCGGGTGGCCACGCCGTTCGTGCGTCCACGCTCCTCGAGTGCCCGCAGTCCCGGCAACTCGGACTCGTCGACGGCGAGGACGAGCTTGCCGGTCGTGGCGACCTCGACGCGCTCCTCCTCGCACAGCTCGAGCAGTTGGGCCCGACCGCGCGCGGTCAGACGCGCCTTGGCGGAGCCCGGGGTGTAGTAGAGGCCGGCATGGATGACCCCGGAGTTTCGCCCGCTCTGGGCGGCGCCCACCCGGCCGGTCGCTTCGAGCACCGTCACGTCGAGCCCCGGCTCTGCCTCGAGCAGCCGGTAGGCCGTCGCCAGCCCGACGAGGCCGCCACCGATGATGGCGACGTCGGCCTGCTCCGCCGTCATGCGTACCGCCTCCCTGTCGGCCACGTTCCCCGTGGCGGTGGTCGTCCTGCTCGCCGGGCAGGAGGAGCGGCCTAGGATCGTCCGGCGCCGTTCCCCAGCCGGAAGAGGGATGCCCTGATGTCCAACCAAGAGCGTCGGTACTCGATCGCGGTCATCGAGGGCGACGGTATCGGCCGGGAGGTCGTCCCAGCGGCCCTACGGTGCGTGATGAAGCTGGCCGAGCTGCACGGGTTCGCGGTGGAGAGTCGACACTACGACTGGGGTTCCGATCACTTCCGGCAGCACGGGCGGATGATGCCCGTTGACGCCATCGAGCGCCTCGCCTCCCACGACGCCATCCTGCTCGGCGCCGTCGGTGATCCCGATATCCCCGACACCGAGACGCTCTGGGGTCTGTTGATCCCGATCCGGCGGTCCTTCGACCAGTACGTCAACCTCCGTCCGATCCGGGTACTGCCGGGCACCACGCCCCCGGTCCGTGGCGCGGAGGAGATGGACCTGGTCGTCGTCCGCGAGAACGTGGAGGGCGAGTACTCGTCGGTCGGCGGACGCGTCTACCAGGGGCAGGATGACGAGCTCGCGATCCAGGACTCGGTCTTCACCCGCCGCGGCATCGCGCGCGTGACCCGGTTCGCCGTCGAACTGGCCAGCAAGCGGCGGGGGATGCTCACGTCGGCGACCAAGTCGAACGGCATCATCCACTCCATGCCGTTCTGGGATGAGGTGGTCACCGAGGTCGCGTCCCGCGAGCCGTCCGTCCAGCTCCGCAAGGTGCTCATCGACGCACTCGCGGCGGAACTGGTCCTGCACCCGACCAACTTCGATGTCATCGTCGCCTCGAACCTCTTCGGGGACATCCTCTCGGATCTCACGGGAGCGATCGCGGGCTCGATCGGTGTCGCGCCGAGCGCCAACCTCGATCCGGAGCGTCGCTACCCGTCGATGTTCGAGCCGGTCCACGGGTCGGCTCCCGACATCGCCGGCCAGGGCGTCGCCAACCCCGTTGGTGCGATGTGGTCGGCTGCCCTCATGCTGGACCACCTCGGAGAGGCAGAAGCAGGGACCGGATTGGAGCGTGCCTTCGAAGCGGTCCTGGGATCCGGCCATGCCACGAAGGACCTCGGCGGCAGCGCGACGACGGAGGCGTTCACCGACGAGGTGCTCGAGCAGCTCACCGTGCGTTGAAGTACTTCGCTTCCGGGTGGTGGATCACGATCGCCGAGGTCGACTGCTCCGGGTGGAGCATGAACTCGTCGGTGAGCTCCACGTCGATCTCACGGGGATCGACCAGCTTGAACAGGGTGGCCTGGTCCTCGAGGTCCGGGCAGGCGGCGTAGCCGAACGAGTAACGCGATCCCCGGTAGCCCTGCCGGAACCAGTCCTGGACCGTCGGTCCGTCATCATCCGCGACGCCGAGCTCCTCGCGGATCCGCCGGTGCCACAGCTCCGCGAGCGCCTCGGCCATCTCGACGCCGAACCCGTGGGCGAACAGGTAGTCCTGGTAGCGGTCCTCGGCGAACAACTCCGCGGCCACGTCGCTGATCCGCCGGCCCATCGTCACCACCTGGAGACCGAGGACGTCCAGCTCACCGGACTCCAGCGGCCGCAGGAAGTCGGCGATGCACAGGAACCTGCCGGTGGTCTGGCGGGGGAAGCTGAACCGTGCGATCTCGCGCTCGAGCGGGGCGTCCGGGTCCCACACCACGAGGTCGTCACCGTCGCCGTTGGCCGGGTAGTAGCCGTAGACGACCTCGGGGGTGATGACCTTCTCCGCCTGGGCGCGGGCCAGCCACTCGCGCAGCACCGGCCGGGCCTCACGGTCGAGCAGGGCCGCGTACTCGTCGGGGGACAGCGGCCCGGGGGTGAACCCCCACTGGTTGCGGAACAGCGCCACCTCGTTGAGCAGCGGTGCCACCTCGCCGACCGGGATGCCACGCACCGTCCGCTGTCCCCAGAACGGCGGGGTCGGCACGTCCACGTCGGTAGCGACAGCGGAGCGGGGGCGGCCCCGGGCGTCGGTGGCCGGCGCCTCGGTCGCCGCACGGGTGACCTTCGGCTTGCGACGTTCGCGGCGCTCGGCGAGGCCGGTCCGCGCCACCTCGCCGCCATCCCCCTCCGCGGCGGCGGTCCGTCGAGCCCCCATGACGGCGTCCAGGACGCGCAGGCCCTCGAAGGCGTCCTTGCAGTAGAACACCTCGCCGTCGTAGATCGCCCGGAGATCGTCCTCGACGTAGCCGCGGGTCAGCGCCGCGCCCCCGAGGAGCACCGGGTAGCGGCCGCCCAGGCCACGGACGTTCAGCTCCTCGAGGTTCTCCTTCATGATCACCGTCGATTTGACGAGCAGCCCCGAGAGGCCCAGGACGTCCGCCCCGTGTTCCTCGGCGGCCTCCAGGATCGCGTCGATCGGCTGCTTGATGCCGAGGTTGATGACGTCGTAGCCGTTGTTGCGCACGATGATGTCGACGAGGTTCTTGCCGATGTCGTGTACGTCCCCTTTCACGGTGGCCAGCACCACCCGGCCCTTGGTCGAGGAGTCACCACCCGAGGCCTCGATGTGCGGTTCGAGATGGGCGACCGCGGTCTTCATGGTCTCGGCCGACTGCAGCACGAACGGCAACTGCATCTGCCCGGAGCCGAACAGCTCGCCCACCTCCGCCATGCCGGCAAGGAGGAACCGGTTGATGATGTCCAGCGGCGGGTACTCGCCGAGCGCCTCGTCGAGGTCGGCGTCGATGCCGTCCTTGTCGCCGTCGACGATCCGCCGCTGCAGCCGCTCGGGCAGGGGGAGCGCGGCGAGCTCCTCAGCGGTGGCCCCGGCCTCACGCTCGCCCTCGAACAGCCGCATCAGCTCGTGCAGCGGGTCGTAGTCGGCCGGCGCCGCCCCGGCCCGGCCAGACGGGCCCCGGCGGTCGTGGATCAGATCCAGCGCCACCTCGACGTGTTCGTCCGGGATGCGGTGCAGTGGCAGGATCTTGCCCGGATGCACGATCGCGGAGTCGAGCCCGCGGTCCATCGCCTCCTTCAGGAACACCGAGTTCAGCACCTGCCGGGCGGCGGGGGACAGCCCGAAGGAGACGTTGGAGACCCCGAGCGTGGTCGCGCAGCCCGGCACGGCCTCCTTGACCCGCTCGATCGCCTCCAGCGTCTCGAGCGCGTCGCGACGCAGGTCCTCCTGCCCGGAACCGAGCGGGAAGGTCAGGCAGTCGAAGATCAGGTCGTGTGCCTCCAGGCCGAACTCGTCGATGGCGATGCGGGCGACGCGCTCGCACACCTCGACCTTCCAGTCGGCGGTGCGGGCCTGGCCCTCCTCGTCGATCGCGAGCACGATCACCGCGGCGCCGTAGCGCTTGGCGAGCGGCAGCAAGCGGTCGGCCTTGTTGCGTCCGTCCTCGAGGTTGACCGAGTTGATCACGGCACGGCCGCCGAGCCGGGTCAGCGCCGCCTCGATCACCTTCGCCTCGGTGGAGTCGATCACGAGCGGCAGCGTGGACTGGGTCGCGTACCGGTCGACGATCTCGATCACGTCCGGGACCCCGTCGCGTCCCACGTAGTCGACGCAGACGTCGAGCACGTGCGCACCCTCGCGGGTCTGGGAGCGTGCGAGCTGGACGGTGCCGTCCCAATCCTCGGCGAGCAGCAGTTCCCGGAAGGCCTTCGAGCCGTTGGCGTTGGCGCGCTCGCCGATGGCCAGGAAGGCGTT
Organism: Nitriliruptoraceae bacterium; assembly: GCA_040904745.1. Classification (GTDB taxonomy): domain Bacteria; phylum Actinomycetota; class Nitriliruptoria; order Nitriliruptorales; family Nitriliruptoraceae; genus T1Sed10-7. Next base: position 1,279 of record JBBDSW010000036.1, on the reverse strand, counting down.
CTCCTGCTCGAGGGGTACGGCGCTGTACAGCGAGGCGAGTGACGGGCGCCACTCGACGCTCACCGGCTCCACGGCCGGCCGACCCGGCTCGACCACGACCGCGCCCTCCGGTAGACGGGCGGGATCGGTCAGGGCACCGGCCGCGCCGGGGCGGACCGACCCTTCTCGGTCGACGGCGCGGGGGCGAGGGGTGAGATCCTTCACCGCTTCGACGACCGCGGCGAGGTGTGCCGGGGTCGTCCCGCAGCAGCCACCGACGATGCCGACGCCGAGCTCCGTGACGAAGGTGCGGTGCGCTTCGGCGAGCTCGTCCGGCTGGAGCGGGTAGACGGTCCGGTCGCCCTCCAGGTGCGGGATGCCGGCGTTCGGGATGACGCTGATCGGCAGGCGCGACTGCCGCGCGAGCGTACGGACGTGCTCGCGCATGTCCGCGGGCCCGGTCGCACAGTTCATGCCGAGGACGTCGATCGCCAACGGGTCGAGCGCGGCGATGGCGGCCGGTGGCTCGGTGCCGAGCAACATCGTGTTGATGTCCTTCTCGACGGTGAACTGCACCATCAACGGGACCCGCGCGCCGCGCTCGACGAAGACGTCGTTGGCGGCCGCCACCGCCGCCTTGATCTGGAGGAGGTCGAAGGCGGTCTCGATCAGGAGCACATCGCTGCCGCCGTCCAGCAGGCCGCGCACCTGCCGGCGGTAGCCCTCCTCCATGACGCCGACATCGATGAAGTCGCGCGCCTGGCTCGGGTCGTTGCCCAGCGAGAGCGTCGGAGCCCGGGTGCCCGGCCCGATCGAGCCGACCACGAACCGCGGGTCGTCTGCGCTCGCGTAGTCATCCGCGGCACGTCGTGCCACCTCGGCGGCCAGGCGGTTGAGCTCCTCGGTGTCCTCCCCGAGCCCGTACTCGTCCAGCACCCAGGGGGAGCTCCCGAAGGTGTCGGTCTGGATGGCATGCACCCCGACCTCGAGGAAGTCGCGGTGGACCTGCTCGACGACGTCCGGACGGGTGCGGACCAGTACCTCGTTGCAGCCCTCGAGCGCCTCGCCACCGAAGTCGTCGGCGGTCAGCGCTGCGGCCTGGAGCGAGGTGCCCATCGCGCCGTCGAACACGACGACACGTTCGCGCAACCCGTCGAGGAACGGGTGGGAGTCCAGGGGCGGCAGCGGTGCGGTCACGGTGCCGCAGGGTAGGCCCTGGGCGCGAGCGGGGAGTCGGGAGCGGATCCGCGGTTCGACGCGGGCAGCCGCAACCGCGATACTCCGCGCCATGCCCCTGTTC
>JBBDSW010000035.1:25717-56877 GCA_040904745.1 Nitriliruptoraceae bacterium | reverse complement strand
GTTGAAGCGGGCCTGCAACGCCTCGTCCATGTCGTCATCTCCGGATCCGATGGGGCCATGTGCTGCTCCGGGTGGGGACGTTACCGGCCTTCGCGGTGGCTTCAAGGCGTGGCGGGGTCGCGCTGCCGACCGATCTGGGGCCGTCGGACCGCCTACCGTCAAGCGGTGCTGCGTTCCTCGCCATTCGCGTCCTCGAGCGCATCCAGACGCTCGAGCACGTCGTCCACGAGGTCCTGGCGGGCTGCCCGCTCCACACAGGTGGTCAGGAGGAGCTCGGCCTGTTCTCGGAGATCCTTGTCGAACTGCTCGAGCTCTCGGAGCCGATCGCAGGCTTGCCTCAGCCGCTGTGGTTCCCCCTCCGCAGCCTGCACCAGCTCCCGAAGGCACGTCTCGACCCGGCGCTTCGCGGACGCGAGGCCCATCGCGTAGGCGGCGATCCAGTTGGCTTCGTACGGCCCTTCGGGTCGTGCACCGTCCGCCCGCATGCGCCTTCCCATGAGGCTTCCTCCCCTCGGATGGCTACTCCCGGCCAACATCGATCAGAGACGGTCAGAGAGGACGTCCAAGGGACGTGTGGACACCGTGTCACCGGACGTGTCCGACCGACACGCTCCGGGGTCCGGGGAGCGAAGGTTGGATGGGGCCCAACCGCCGGGGACGTTACCGACGAGCACCTTCGTGTCAAGAAGTCGTGAACGAACGGTGCGTATCCCGTCTCGGCGGCAGAGCGCGGATCCTGTGCCTCCCCGGGAACCCCGTCAGATGTCCACGGACTGGTCGAGAACCTGCCGGCAGACCTCGTGCAAGGACCTGCGCTCCTGGCGCGCGTAGGTGCGCAACAGATCGAACGCGTCGTCCACGTCGATGCCGTGGCGACCGGCGATCAGCCCCTTCGCCTGCTCGATCACGACCCGACGCTCGAGGGCGTGCGTCAACTGGTCGGTCAGGGTGCGTGATCGGTCCAGGCTTCGGACGTTCACGACGTACCCCGTGGCCATGTCCGCGAGGAGCTGCGCGGCTTCGAGCTCCTCGTCCAGCCATGGCGTGGCGACCTTGCGGTAGAGGTTGAGCGAGCCGATGGGCTGCTGGTCGATCGGCATCGGTCGCCGTGACGAGCCCGAGCCTCGTGTCGGGGTTCCCGAGCCACACGCCTGCCCCATCGACATCGATCACGGCCGGGACCTGGTCCGTCAGCCAGTAGAGCGTCTCGCCGATGTCGTAGGAGCGGAGCAACCCCCGGGTGTACGCACGGAGGGCGTGCTGGAGGGCGTCGTTGTCGACCATGGGTGACCGTCCCTGCTGTGAGCGTCGCGACCGACCCGAGGAGCTACAAGCTGACGCCGAGGTAGCGGGTCTCGAGGAACTCGTGGATCCCGTGGAAACCGCCCTCGCGGCCGATCCCGGACTGCTTCATCCCCCCGAATGGCGCGGCCGCGTCGGAGAGCAGCCCACGGTCGATACCGACCATGCCTGCCTCGAGTTGCCGCGCGACGGCGATGCCGGTGCCCTTGTCGGGGCCGTAGACGTAGGCGATCAAGCCGTACTCCGTGTCGTTGGCCATCGTGATCGCCTCGGCCTCCTCGTCGAAGGTCACGAGGGTAACGACCGGCCCGAAGACCTCGTTGCGGGTCAGGACCGAACCGTGCTGCACATCGCGGGCCACATGTGGCGCGATGAACGCCCCGCGCTCAGGCGCCGCCGAGACCGCCTCGACCGACGCCCCCTCGTCCGCGGCGGCCTCCAGGAGACCGACGATCTTGTCGCGCTCCTCGACGCTGACCATGGCACCGAGGTCGTTCGCACGGTCGATCCCCGGACCGACCCGCAGCTCGCCCAAGGCTGCCCGGAACCGCGCTGTGAACCCCTCGGCGAGGGAGGCGTGGACGTAGAAGCGGTTCGCGGCGGTGCAGGCGGCTCCGCCGTTGCGCATCTTGGCGAGCATGGCCCCTTCGATGGCCGCATCGACGTCGGCACCCTCGAGCACCAGGAAGGGCGCGTTGCCGCCGAGCTCCATCGACGACGTCACCACCCGCTTGGCGGTCTCCGCGAGCAGGAGCTTGCCGACCGCGGTCGACCCGGTGAAGGACAGCGTCGCCACCTCGGCGTCGGCGAGAACAGCCGCGGAGATCTCTCCTGGCTCGGAGGTGGTGATCAGGTTCACGGTGCCGTCCGGTGCCCCTGCACGTTGGAGGACCCGTGCCACCCACAGCGCGGTGAGGGGCGTCTGTTCGGCTGGCTTGAGGACGGTCGTGCAGCCGGCAGCCAGTGCTGGCGCGAGCTTGCGCGTCGCCATGGCGGCGGGGAAGTTCCACGGCGTGATGAGGTAGGCCACCCCGGCGGGACGGTGGTCGGTGATGATGGTCTTGTCGCCGGCGGGAGCGTCACGGAAGCCACCCGCCACCCGCACCGCTTCCTCGGAGAACCAACGGAAGAACTCCGCCGCGTAGGTCGCCTCGCCCACCGCGTCGTTCCACGCCTTGCCGTTCTCGAGGACGATCAGGCGGGCGCAGTCCTCGAGCTCCGCCGTCATGATCTCGAAGGCGGTGCGCAGGATCTCGGCACGGTCCCGGGCGGGACGGCCGGCCCATGCGGGGAACGCCTCGGAGGCCGCGGTCACCGCTGCCAGCGCCTCGTCGGCGCCCGCGTCGGAGACCTCTGCCAGGGGGGCCAGTGTGGCCGGGTCCGTGACCGCCATCCGTCCGTGGCTCGCGGTCCACCTGCCCCCGATCAACAGCTCGGTCGGGGTCTCCTTCGGAAGCTGGGATGTCTCCATCGAAGCGCCCTCCTACTCGCTGCCTGCGAGGTCGATCCGGGTGTCCGTCGCACCGGGGTCACTCGCCTGGGTAGTGCACCCCGAGCGCCGCGCGGACCCGGTCCATGGTCGCCATGACGGCGACCGACTCGTCCGGCGTCAGCAGGGGGCTGACGGTCTCGCCTGCGGCGATCAGCCGCTCCATCTCGGCGGCCTGGTACTGCATCCCACGCCCACTGACGGGTCGTTCGAACGAGTCGATGAGCTGGTCCTGCGGGTCGTAGACGGCGATCGGGGCGGGCATGTACCAGACCGAGCCGATCTCGATGCGCCCCTCGGAACCGAGCACCTGGGCGGTGTTCCTGCTGCGTGACTCCATCGTGGAGTACGTCGTGGAGATGCGGTCGCCCTCGTGTCTGAGCACCGTGGCGACCGAGGCGTCGACCCCGGTGGGGCCGAGCGTCCCCGTCGCGATGACCTCGCTCGGGGCGCCCAGGAGGTCGTGGGCGAACGACAGCGGGTAGACGCCGAGGTCGAGGAGCGCTCCACCGCCGAGCTCGGGGGCGTTGAGTCGGTGGCTCGGGTCGGTCGGTAGCCGCTGTCCGTGCTCGGCCTGCAACGAGCGGACCTCGCCGATCCGGCCGTCGGCGATGGCCTGGCGGACGAAGGCCATGTGGGGGAGGAACCGCGTCCACATCGCCTCCAAGACGACCAGACCGCGGTCGCGTCCGAGGTCTGCCACCTCGCGGGCCTCGGTCGCGTTGATCGTGAAGGCCTTCTCGACCAGCACGTGCTTGCCATGTTCGAGGGCGGCCCGGGCGTTGGCGGCATGGAAGGTGTGTGGGGTGGCGACGTAGATCGCATCGACGTCTGGGTCGGCGACCAGGTCCTCGTAGGATCCGTGGGCCGTCGGGATGTCGAACTCCGCGGCGAAGCTCCGGGCGTTGTCCAGCGAGCGTGAACCGACCGCACCGATCCGATGGCCGTGGGTGTGCAAGTCCCGGGTGAAGGTGCGTGCGATACCGCCGGTGGCCAGGATCCCCCAGCGGACGTTGCCGTCGGAGACCGGTGCGGGCTCGGCGGCGGATGTCATGGTTCGTCTCCATGGTCGGGCAACGGCTCCCGCGCAAGCCTACTGGCGCGACCACGGGGCACCCTCGGGCGGTGATCGGGGAGGCCCAATAGGGTCTCCGTCCGCGCTGCGTCACCGTGGCACCGGAGGACCCGATGGTCGACACGACGTCCCTGTTCCTACACATCCTGGCCGCGATCGGCATGGTCGGTGGCGGCGTCGTTCAGGTGCTCGCGGGGATCCGTCTCCGTGCCGCGGGGACCGGTGAGGCGATCGGGCAGTGGGCTCGCTTCACCCGGGGCGCCGGCACGTTGATCGCCGGCTCGGCGGTCGTCGCCCTGTTGACCGGAGGGCACCTCGCGGGCGCGGTCTGGGGTGGTGACGCGGGTGGCTTCGCCAACCCGTTCATCACGCTCGGCGTGGTCGGCCTCGTCGTGCTCGCCCCGATCGGACCGATGGTTGGCGGGGCCCGCCTGCGCGCCCTCGTCGAGGCCAGCGAGGGGGTTGGCGAGCGTGAGGCGCCCACGGGGCTGGTTGCCGATGCCCGTGCGCCGGGGGTGTGGGGCCCCGTGCACTCCCTGGTCGGTGTCGGGGTCGGGTTGGTCGCGCTGATGGTCTACAAGCCCGGCTGGGTCGTCGGAACGCTCGTCCTGGTCATCACGTTCGGTGCCGGCTGGCTGGTCGGGAGCGTCCTGGCAGCTCGCGCGCCAGAGTGACCGGGTCGTCGTGACTGCCGCTACCAGGTCGTGCCGTCCACCTCCGGGAGGACGCGCGTCTCGAGCAACCTCTGCGCCGCGGCGCGATGCCGACGGTGGGATCTCTGGCACCCCTGGCCCCAGGGAGGAGTAGGGGCATCTCCGGGTGTCGGTGGCAGCAGCGCCGGTCGATACTGCGGCACTCGACACCCGCCGGGTGTCCGGAACCGAGGGAACACCACGGTGACAGCACCTCCGCTGGATCGTTCGAAGGAGCAACTGCCCGTCCGTTGCGTGTCCTGGTCGTCAGCGTGGCCGCCATCCTCCAGGTGGGTGTCGCGGTGCCGTTCACCGTCGGGCTGGGACTGCTCGCGCCGCTGTGGGGCATCCTCACCGGTTGGGCGCTGTGGCTGGCGAGCGCGGCGGCCCTCGTCCGGACCGCACGTCGTGCACCGCTGCTGGCACCGATCGTCCCGATCGTCAACGCGGGCCTGCTCTGGCTCCTGGTCGCCGCCGGGGGGGCGTGGTTCGGGTGGACCGCCTAGTCGGCTCGGCTGGAGATCTGCTGCACGGCCCAACTGTTGCCGTCCGGGTCGTCGAAGTAGACGAAGCCCACGTTGTCGAGCGCGTCGTCGCTGGATGATGGGCCCTGCCCGAGGACCTGGACGTCGCTGACCTCCACGCCACGATCCCGTAGCTCGGCGTGGGCGGTGCGGAGGTCGGAGACGACGAGCTGGAGCCCCTTGATGGATCCCGGCGTCATCGGCGGGAGGACCCCCTGCCCGATGACGATGGAACACGCCGAGCCCGGCGGTGTCAGCTGCACGATGCGTGCGCCGGCACCGAAGCTCGTGTCGTGGTCCACCACGAAGCCCACCTGGTCGCGGTAGAACGCCTTGGCCCGGTCGACGTCGGAGACGGGGACCACGATGACCTCCAACCGCCAGTCCACCCCACCACCTCCTCGACCGTGACCTCCGCCGATCCTACGGGAACCGGATCCCGAGGTGGAGGGCGATGATGGGCACCACCGTGGCGGGTCTCTGTCCCGCCTCCCCCCACTCGTGCGGGGGCGGTCCGGACTACGGTGCTCGGCTCGGGTCACCGGCGTGGAGGCGGAGTGGATCCTCGTGGCCTGCGGCCCACCGCGGAGGTCGAACGGGAGCCCGTCCTCGATGTGCTGCGGGGGTTCGCCCTCCTCGGGATCCTGGTGATCAACATCGCCGTCATGCGCGGCGCCGACGTCCACCGGTTGTTCGCAGGTCAGGAGCTGCAACCCACCGACGGCATCGACCGCACCGTCGGCGCCTTGGCCTCCTGGCTGTTCGCGGGGAAGTTCATCGCCAGCTTCGCGCTGCTGTTCGGTGTGGGTGCCGGCCTGCTCGCCGAACGCGCGCTCGCGCGGGGACGTGCCCCGCGCGCACTACTGGCATCCCGGTACGCGTGGCTCATGGTCTTCGGACTCGCGCACATGGTGCTGCTCTTCCCCGGAGACATCCTGTTCGTCTACGGGATCACCGGTCTCATCCTGCTCGCCTTCGTCCGGGTGGGGCCGGCGACCGCCCTGCGCTGGGGCGTCGGCTTGGTCGTCGCCGTGGCTGCCCTCGTGGCGATGGCCGCGGCGACCGCACCGGCCGGTGGCGGGGCGGTCGTCGGGTGGCCCGCTACGCGGGGTGACCAGGCCATCGAAGCGTTCAGGGACGGCTCCTACCTCGATATCTTGGGGGCCAACGCCTGGCAGGCTCTGGTCCTCCAACTCGGCCAGCTCGGGGCCGTGCCGTGGCTCCTGGGGCTCTTCCTGATCGGGTTCGCGACCGCGAGAGCGGGCATCGCGACCGACCTTGCCGCGCACCGACCGCTGCTGCGACGGCTGGCCGTCCTCGGCCTCGGGCTGGGGTTGCCGCTGGGTGCGGTGCTCGCCCCCCTGGATCCGCTTCCCCTGGTCCTCGGGACCGCCGGTACCTCGCTGGGAGGGATCTGGCCCATCCTGATCGCCGTCGCGCAGCAGCTCGGCGCTCCGCTGCTCGCGGTGGGATACCTCGCCGGTCTCGGGCTCGTGTCACTGCGGTGGGGACCGCTCCGTCCGCTGGCTGCCGTCGGACGGATGGCACTCACCGGCTACCTGTTGCAGAGTCTGTTGGCGCTGGTCGTGTTCGGTGGCTTCGATCGCTACGACCGGATGGGTCCCGGCGGATCGATGGTGATCGTCCTCGGGGTCTGGTCGGTGCTGCTGGTGGTCTGCCCACTGTGGCTGCGCTGGTTCCGCTTCGGGCCGGCCGAGTGGCTGTGGCGGACGTTGACCTACGGGTCGGTGCAGCCTCTACGCCGCGCCAGGTAGAGGACGTCCGGGCCGCCGCGGGCGACGGGGAGCTCCCGCTGCTCGACCTCGTGGAAGCGCCGTCGCAGTCGACGTTCGAAGGCTGGCGCGTGCTCGGCGGACCACACGGTCAACGCGCCCCCATCGACCAGGCGGTCGTGTGTGGCTGTCAGCCCGGCATCGGTGTAGAGCCAGCGGTTCTCATCGCGGACGGTCCAGTCGGGCCCGTTGTCGACGTCGAGGCAGATCGCGTCGAAGTGCTCCGTGATCGGCCCCTGGAGCCAGGTCACCACGTCGACGACCTCGCAACGCACGCGGGGATCGTCGACACGGCCTCCCGTGCGCTCGCCGGTGATCGTGCGGTTCCAGTGGACGACCGCCGGCTCCGACTCGATGACGACGATCCTGGTGACGCCGCTGGTCGACAGCGCCTCTGAGAGCGAGAACCCGACACCGAGGCCCGCCAGGAGGACGTGCCGATCCTGCTCGTGAGCCGTGGCGGCGAGGGCCAGGGAGACGAGTTCGCGCTCCGAGCGGCCGTCGCTGGTGTCCATCAGGAACACGCCGTTGCTGATGATCTCGTACGCACCGTCGTGTTCCCGGAGCGCGAGCTCACCCGCCTGACCGGGTGCACGGGCGATCGTCGTCGGTCTTCGGCTCGGATCCAAGTGGTCCACCTCCGGCGTCGATGCGTGTGGCTGCGGCCGTCCAGCACGACCCGTGGGGTGATCGAAGCTAGCCGTTGCACCCGCCGACTCGCTGGGTGGCTGGCTGTGGGGCCGGGGCGAGCAACCCGACGACCGCGATGGCCGCTGGGAAGACGAGCAGCAGGTGGACGACGGGGATGTAGCTCCCGGTCAGCTCATGGCCGATCGACAGCGCCAGCGGTCCGAACGCTCCCGAGGCCACGCCGACGGCGGCCACCACACCACGGATGGCGCCGAGGTGGCGGAGCCCGAACAGGGCGGGGAACGACGCCGCCTCGAGCGTCCGGGTCGCCGAGCCGGCGGCCCCGACTGCCATCCCGTAGAGCGCCGCCAGCCAGCCCGGCTCGACGTGGCTGAGGGAGAGCATCGCCGCCGCCAGGAGCAGCATGGCGCCGAGCAGGACCCAGCGGGGCGCGAAGCGGTCGATCATGGCCCCGACGAGCAAGGTCGCGGTGAGGGCGGCGAAGGTCTGCGGGAGGAAGTTCGCCGCGGCCTGCACCGGGGTCAGGCCCTGCTCGCCGAGCAGATCGATCTGATGGAAGGCGAGTGCGGTGCTGATGAACCCGGTCGTCCCCACGGCGCCCGCGATCGCCCAGAACATCGGGGTCTTGACCGCCTCCGCCCGGGTGAAGGCCACGGGCGCGCGCCGAACCGCCTCCTCGGCCTCCGCCTCCTCGGCGCCATCGACCTGTTGATCCACGTCCGAGGGGCGGTCGATCAGCCCGCGGAACGCGACCGGGAGGACGATGCTCCACACCAGTGCCGCGAGCACCAGCCAGGCGACGCGCCAACCGGTCGCCGTGATCGTGATGGCCGCGACCAGGGGCATCAGGGAGAGCAGTGCCGCTCCGATGGCCGAGGTCGCACCCATCGCGACACCGCGACGGCGGTCGAACCACGGTGCGACGGCGTTCTTGGCGACGAGGCCGAGCGCGCCCTGTCCGAACATCCGGATGCCGGTGAATCCGAGCGCGAGCGTGACCAGGCCGGTGACCCCGGACATCGCGACCAGCACCACACCGAAGACCCCGCCGACGACCGCCATCGCCGTGCGGGCGCCACGATCGTCGATGAGCCGTCCGATCCTCGGCAGAGCGAGGGCACCGCCCAGGGTGCCGACGAGGTAGGCGCCGGCGATCTGCGAACGGGTCAACTCGAGCGTGGCCATCATCGGATCGATGAACACGCTGACTCCGGCGGTCTGACCAGGGCCGGTCATGCCGAGCGCGATGGCGGCCAGGGCAACGATCCGCCAGCCGGAGAACCGGGTCCGTGCGCGTGGGGGATGAGGTGGGGTGAGAAGCAAAGGGAGCCCTGTTCGGTCGGTGCGGGTCCGGCGGTCGGACCGCACGCGGCACGCGTGGGGCCGTAGGCCGCCGCACGACGGTGCAGCTCGGGGAGGACCAGCGTTCGGTGTGATCCCGGATGCTGTCTGGGGAGCGCACCCGGCGCGTGTTCGAGGAGGCGGGTGCCGATGCGGGACGGTAGCCGAGCGTGGTCGACCATCGGGCCAGGCTGGTGGGATCCCCGCGGCTGGGGGTCTGACCCCCTGGGGGGCTCACCCCGCCGTGAGCGTCCTCGCAAGGTCCGCCAACTGCTCGCGTGCCTCGAGCCGCGTCAGGAGTTCCTCCGGGATGGTGGACGCGCCGTACCGGGCGCCTGCCATCGCGCCGGCCATGGCGGCGATCGTGTCGGTATCGCCGCCCAACCGCACGGCGGCCATCAAGGTACTGACGAGGTCGTGACCCGCCAGTACGGCGGCTACGGCTGCCGGGACCGACTCGCGCGCTGCCACCCCGGTCCCGATCCGCCGGGCGACCGCCTCGACGTCGGCTTGCTCCGCCTCCAGTACCCGGCGCACCGAGGTGCCGATGGTCCGTCCAGGGAGCCCGTCGGCTGCGTCGGTCAGGGCCCGGAGAGCCGATGCCTGGTCGGTGGCTGAAGCCGCCAGGGCACACACCGCGGTGGCGATGAGGACGGCGCCGTCCACCGCTTCGGGGTGGGTGTGGGTCACTCGTGCCTGCACCGTGGCCAGCTCCGCTGCACGTGTCGGGTCGGCACCCGTGGCCAGCGCGACCGGAGCGACGCGCATCGCGGCGCCGTTCCCGAAGGAGCCCGACCCACCGAACAGCGAGGCCGCCGCCTCCACGTAGGACCATCCACGGCGAGCCAGTGCGAACACCTGTGGGGGACCGGCGCCGTAGCCGCGCCAGGGCTCGGCGGCGTACGCCGCCGCGAACGCGTCCCCCAGGCGCTCGGGATCGAGCGCATCGCCCTGATCACGCAGCGTCCGAGCGAGCGCGAGCGCCATATGCGTGTCGTCGGTCCAGCGCAACGGGCGGTCGGCGTCCAACCACGCGGTGATCTCGTCCTCGCTCACGCGGGCTCGACCCTCGAAGGGCGCACCCACAGCGTCGCCGAGAGCGGTCCCGAGCAGCCCACCGTGCAGCCCGTCGGTGACACTGGTCGCCATGATCGCTCCATCGCCGGGACCCCGCACGGTAGGAGCGCACCAGCCGTCGGTGTGCAGGGATGGGTGCCCGGCAACGTGCGGGGTCGGCGTCTACGACATCCTCGTCGCCGCGACCGGCGGCGGGGTCCGGATCGAGGTCCCACTGCTGGCCACCGTCGAGGTGTTCGGCCTCGTCGCCCTGCTCGCGGTGCTGTTCGCCCTCGCCTACGTCTCGTTCCCCCGGGAGGAGGTGCGCGCCTGAGCCGGCGTGGGTCGCTGCTACTCCGTGGCCGGCTGCGGTAGCCGCCACGCACCGATCTGCTGCTGCACCCCGGTCATGATGCCGCCGATCTCCGCTCGCGAAGCACCACCGCGCACCGCGATGTTCAGGCCCAGCACCATGCCGAAGAGCAGCTCGCTGCGTTCGTCGAGCGCCGTCGGCGCGATCTCCCCGGATCGCGCCGCCCGGTCGAGCGCGGTGTGCAGTGCCGAGCGGACACGCCGGCGGTAGCGGCGGGTGCGGCGGGTGATGGCGGTATCCGCGCCGCCGTCCTCCGCCATCAGGTTGATCACCAGACAGCCACGCTTGCCGTCGTGGGTGATCCATCGGTGTAGGTTGGAGAAGAAGTCCTCGATCGCCTCGAGCCCGAGCGGCGATCCCTCCAGGGGTTCCACCAGGGCCGCGTCGATCCGGCGCTCGTAACGGTCGAGTGCGGCCGCGAGGAGCTCGGCCTTGGAGCCGAAGGCGTGGTAGAGGCTCGACTGGTTGACCCCGAGCGTCGCTTCCAGATCCCGGGTCGAGGTCGCGCGGAAGCCCTCGCGCCAGAACAACTCCAAGGCGGCATCGAGGGCGTCGTCGAGGTCGAACCCACGGGGACGGCCGCGGGCGTGAGCGATCGTCATGGGGTTCTTCCCGTCCCGGGCAGGTCTCTGCGAAGCGTGCCATACGGTTGACAGCATAGTGAAGCAAGCGCTACACAACCTGTTCTGAAGTGATCGCTTCAGAAGTGGGAGCGCCGGTGGGAGCCGGCGCCAGGGAGAGGAGCACGACGTGGCGAGGTTGCCCTATATCGAGCCTGAGGATGCCGATCCGGTCACCAAGCAGGTCTACGACGACGCCGAGGCACGCTTCGAGATGGTGCTGAACATCTTCAAGATCACCGGCAACGCACCGGAGATCGCGGAGAAGATGTGGCAGGTCTACTTCGACATCCTCCAGGACGGCCAGGTGTCGTGGGTCGACAAGGAACTGCTGATCCTCAAGTCGACGAAGATCGGTGACTGCCTGTACTGCGTCACCCAGCACGAGGTGGTTGCGGGACGGCTGGGGGTCACCCCGGAGAAGCAGGCCGACATCGTCGGGGTCGAGTACCGCCACTCCGACCACTTCACCCCGGCGGAGGTCGCCATCCTCGATCTCTGCGCGCACATGGTGGTCGATCCGGAGGACATCCCCACCGAGGTCTGGGCGGCGGTCAAGGAGCACTACGACGATGGCCAGATCGTCGAGCTCGTCGCGACGGTCGGTGCCTACCTCCAGGTCTCCAAGTTCGGTGACGCCCTCGGGGTGCAGTTGGAAGAGGTGTGGCACGGGCACGAGCCGGTCCTCTTCGGTGCGGAGCCGCCGGTCTCCGCGGCGTCGCGGCACCACCTCGACGAGTTCCTTGCCCAAGCACCGTCCGCCTGAGGAGGCCAACATGCCCGCCACCATGGTCCTCGACGCTCCCACCGCGGACGTCGAAGAGGTCTACCGGGACGCGTCCGAGCACTTCGGCCACGTGCCCAACTTCGTCAAGGTGCTCGGCACCAACCCGGCCTTCTGTCGGTCCATCACGGATCTCGTCATCCGACTCCTCCAGGACGGTCGTGTCCCGTGGGCGTTCAAGGAGCTGGTGATCCTGAAGACGCTCCGTGCCAGCGGCACCTACTACAGCTACGGCGCCCATGAGCAGCTGGCCATCTCGCTCGGAGAGACCGCCGATCGCATCGGTGATCTGAACAACTCCCTGTGGCGTGAGAGCCCGCACTTCACCACGGCGGAACGGGCCGTCTTCGCGCTGATCGAGCAGATCGTCGAGGATGCCAACGACGTCGGTGACGACATCTGGGAGCCGTTGCGCGACGGCTGGGATCACGGTCAGCTCCTGGAGCTGAGCGCCCTGATCACCACCGTGATCAACCTCGGGCGGATGTTCGACACCTTGGGCGTGTCCGACCCGGTCCTCTTCACACGCCCGGTCAGCTGATCCCGGTGATGGGTGACCGTCCGCGGCGAACCCGCGGACGGTCGCTCACTGGCAGCCGTAGCCCTCGTCATCCATCTCGCCGTCTTCCTGCCCGGAGTCATCGCCCTCGTCGGATGCCTCGTCGGCCGGCTCCTCGCCCGGCTCCGAGGTGTCGTTCGCGCCGTCCTGCTGGCAGGCGGTCACGAGCGCGACGCCTACCAGGAGCGTGCTGATCGTCCTGCGGCTGCGCGTCACTGGTGCCCTCCAGGCGGGTCGATCGGACCGATGGTGAACGCTCGAGGCTGCGGCAGGCCGGGCGGTCCAGCAACCCATATCGGGGGAAGGTTGCGGTGCTCGGTGCTCGGCCGCGGGGTTCTGAGCGTTCGCACGGTCACCGCGGGTCCGACCACCCCGCGCTCCGTATCGTCCTCGACCTTCCGACCTACGGATGACGCGAACGCTCCGACCCACGAAGGCGACATCATGGCTGTCAACCGCACCACCACGACCCTCCTCGGCGTCGGCTTGCTCGGGGTGGTCGCGGCCGTCGCGATCGTCGTCACGGGCAGCGACGATGCGGCCCAGGCCGGGGACCTGCTCGTCGACAGCGAGACCCTGGCCGGGATCATCGACGACGACGAGGTCCTGGTCATCGACGCACGAGACCCGGAGGACCACGCGCTCGGTGCGATCCCCGGCGCGGTGAACGTGCCGACCGACACCCTCAACCACACGGTCGTGCTCGACGACGGCACGGAGATCCCGGCGATCGTCCAGGAACCGGACGACATCGAGGAGCCCCTGCAGCAGGCCGGCATCAGCGAGGACACGCACGTCGTGGTCTACGACAACGGCGCGGAGACGTCCGCGACCCGGATCTTCTGGGTCCTGGACTACTACGGGCACGACCGCGTCAGCGTCCTGGATGGGGGGATCGCCGGTTGGGAGGCCAACGGCGGGGACCTCTCGACGACACCTCCAGAGGTGGCCGCTGGGGACTTCGTGCCCGATCCGGAGCCCGAGAAGCACGCGGACTTCGCCTACGTCCAGGAGGCCCTGCACTCCGACTCGGTGATGCTGTGCAACGCGCTGAGCGCCGAGAGCTACGAGGAGGGGTCGATCGAGAACTCGACCAACCTCCACGCATCCTCGCTGTTCGAGGACGGTGACGTCCCCTACTTCCGTGGTGACGAGGTCGTCGCCCAGATGCTCGAGGATGCCGGCCACGAGCCCGGTCAGGAGTTCCTGTCCTTCTGCGGCCGCGGCTACATGGCCAGCATCAACTACTTCGCGGGGCGACTCCTCGGCCTCGAACAGGTCCGGATGTACGACGGATCGCTGACGGACTGGAACGCGCGCGACGGCGAGTTGCTCCCCGCTGGCGGCCAGGCCTGAACCACGCGCACTCGCGGGTGGAAGTGATCAGGGTGTCCACGGGTTGTGTCGTGTGAGAGCGGGGCCGAGGTCCGGTCCCGCACCCCGACGCACACCTGGAGTACCACGATGGTTCCGTTCGATGTCCTCGCTGCTCTCGTCGCTGGCCTGCTCGGCGCCATCGCGATGACGCTCATGATGCAGGCAGCTAGCGCGATGGGGATGACCAAGATGCCCGCGATGGCGCTGATCCAGGGGACGATGGTCACCGGTGACGAGTCGAAGGCGAAGCAGATCGGCTTCGTCACCCACGTGATCATGATGGGGACGGTCGTCTTCGGGCTCCTCTATGCCGCGCTGTTCGTCGCCCTCGACGACGCCGGCGCTCTGACCGGCATCCTCATCGGTCTCGCACATGGCATCGTCGCGGGCATCGCCATGGCCATGATGGGTCGGATGCATCCCCGCATGGATCCCCCGCCGGTCGCCGGCAACGGTGAGGTGGTCACGACGGTGAGCGGCGAGGTGCGTGTCGTCGAGCCGGGCCTGTTCGCCAAGAACTACGGTCCCATGACGCCGATGGGGCTGCTCGTCGGACACGTCATCTACGGACTCGTCGTCGCGCTCGTCTACGGCGCGTTGGCCTGATGGTCGATGGATACCGCCGCCGTGAGTGACCGCGAGATCATCGTGTACTGGCGCCCCGGCTGCGGCTTCTGCGCATCGTTGTTGCGCGGCCTCGAGCGCGACGGGCTCGCCTTCGACCGGGCCAACATCTGGGACGGCGACGGGTCGGCGGCGGCGTTCGTCCGCAGCGTCGCCGGCGGGAACGAGACCGTGCCGACGGTGCGGATCGGGCAGGTGGCCCTGGTCAACCCGACGGCCAAGGAGGTCCTGTCAACCGTCGCGGCCGAAGCTCCGGAACTGCTGCCCGAGGACCACGTGCCGCCCCGGCCGGGGCCGATCGCCCGTGCGGTGTCGCGGCTCCTCGGCGGGTAGCGGGCGGTCTGCATCACGCGGCGTCGAGTCCGAGGGGCACCGTGCGTGTCCCGGCCGGGGTCACCTCGACGAGGTGGTCGGGTGGCACCGCCTCCCACGGACGATCGTCCAGCGGTTCGGAGGCGATGAGTGCGCCGTCGGTCCAGGGGGGCTCAGCGTCGGCGAGCACGTAGAGGCTGTTGCACGGGCCACCGATGCTGGCACGGGCGCCCACCAGGCGGCGGCCATCGGAGACCAGCAGGTTGAGCGTCGCGGGCTGCTGCAGCGCCCGACAGATCTCCCCGACGTGGTGCAGGGTCTCACCGACGGTGTCGAGCAGGTCGATGCCGGACCGGCGTCTCGCCGCGATGTGCAGGGCGAGCAGCCGCGAATCGGTGAGCACGTCGAGGTCGCCGAGGTGGGCCGCCGGAAGGTCCTCGAGGAGCCGAGGTGCGACGTGTTCGTGGAAGCCTCCGAGCCAGCCGTTGTGTGCGATCGCGAGGTCGGCGACGGTGAACGGCGCGACCGCCCCCCGGCCCCCCGCCACGCCGGGCGTTGCCCCGCGGACCGCGGCGATCATGGCACGGGCGTGCAGCGCCGGGGCCAGTTCGATGAGGTTCTCATCGGCCCACGGCGGAGAGCACGTGGCGTAGCGCAACGGACCGGCGGCGTGGTCCGGCCACCAGGCCACGCCCGTTCCATCCACGTTGACCGTGCCATGGAGTTGTTCGCGGGGCGTGTGGGCCTGTTCGGTCAGGGACCGCGGCGGCACAAAGAGCAGGGCGTCCAGCGTGCGTGGCACGCCGACGTAGCCGGCCATACGGCACATGCGGCCTCCAGCGGTCAGGCGAGCCGGTCGTAGGCGACCCGCAGGCCGGCGAAGATCTGGCGGCGGTACGGGTGGTCCCAGTTGCGGTAGGTCGTCCGTGCCATCATCGGTCCGATCGCCCAGGACGACCCACGGAGCACCCGGTAGTCACCACCGAAGAACACCTCGCTGTACTCGCGGTACGGGAACGCCGTGAAGCCCGGATACGGGTCGAAGGCGGAGCTGGTCCACTCGTAGACATCGCCGGCGAGCTGTTCGACGCCGAGCGCCGAGGCGCCGGCCGGGTAGCTGCCGACCGGGGCCGGTCCGAAGCGGTGACCTTCCAGGTTCACGCGGTGGGGGGTCGGAGGGCCGTCGCCCCACGGGTAGCGGCGCTTGGTACGGGTGGCTGGGTCCCAGCTGGCGGCCTTCTCCCACTCGGCTTCCGTCGGCAGCCGGCCGCCGGCCCAACGGGCGAAGGCCTCGGCCTCGAAATGACTGATGTGCTGCACGGGGTCTCGGGGGTCGAGCGCCTCGCGGAAGCCGAAGCGCAGACGGGACCAGCCCCCGTCGGGGTCGCGCAGCCACCCCTGGGGCGCGCGGTGACCAGCCTCGCATCGCCAGGCCCAACCGCGTTCCGACCACAGCTCGGCGCGGTCGTAGCCGCCATCGTCGATGAACGCCGCGAACCGCCGTGCGGTCACGAGGAAGCGGTCGAGCTCGAAGGGCCCCACCTCGACCACGTGCTGTGGCCGTTCGTTGTCGTAGCTCCAGCGACGATCTTCCGTTCCGAGCGGGAACCGGCCACCGGGGATCAGGACCCGATCGAGATCGTCGACCCGTCGCGTGGTACCCACGGGATCGATCCGCGCGGGTCCGTAGGGATGGCGCTCGCGCAGGTCCAAGGCCTGCAGCATCGTCTCCTGATGCTGGTGTTCGTGTTGGGTGATCATCCGATGGACGACACCGTCGGCCAGGAGGGACGCGTCAGGTGCCAGCTCGAGTCCGGTCAGTACGTCGAGGGTCTCTCTGCGGACGTCATCGAGGTAGCGCATCGCGTCGGGGGCCGGCATGAGGGGGAGGTCCCCACGTGTCCACCGCGGGTGCTCGAACGCGTCGTAGAGCTGGTCACGGGCTGGGTCCCGGGACGGACGGTCGGTGAGGCGGCGGACGAGCCAGAGGTCCTCGAAGCACGCGATGTGGCCGACGTCCCAGACCAGGGGGCTGAGGAAGTCCACCGGTTGTTCGTGGAGGTCCTGCTCGGTCAGGGCTGCGAGCAGTCGGTGGGTGCGGCCTCGCCCGTGCTCCAGCCCGGAGATCAGCGCCTGGTGGAGATCAGTGGGGGGCGGCATCACATCTCCTCCTGCCGCGACCTCGAGGCGCCGGTGACCACGGGCTCGCCGGCCACCGCAGACACCGGCTCGGCGGCCCACCGAAGTGCCGCCATCGGTCCGCCGGTGCGCAGCACGTCGGACAGCTCGTCCGCCGGTGATCGCCCGCGCAGGGTGAACCGGTCGAGGAAGTGCTCCGCCAGCTTCACATCCTCCCGTCGGAGCTTCCCGGGCACGAGGCGGGATGCGCCCTCGAGGGCGAAGGACCAGACCTCGACCGCCAGGGCGCACCAGGACGGATCGGACAGGCCCACGGTCGCGGCTTCCCGGAGCAGCTGTGCGTCGGGGCGGGGGTGCTCACCGAGCACGGCGAGGATGCGCGCACGCGCGCCGGTGTCGTAGGTCGCGCCGGCGTAGAGCACGGCGGGAACCGCGCGCCAGCGCGCTGGCAGGGCATCGAGCGAGCGCACCTCGAGGTAGCCGCGTGGACGCACCTCCGGGAACAGCGTGCTCAGATGCACGTCGAGGTCGTGCGCCGTCGGCCACCCGAAGCGTCGGTGTCCGTGGGCCATCCAGTCGGCGAAGCGCCACCCCCGTCGTCCGGGGACGACGTTGCCGGTCACGTCGGTGACCAGGAGCACGTCAGCGTCCATGACGAACCGCTCGAACCGCTCGGCGAAGCTCGCGTTCCCGTCGGTCGAGCCTGGAGGGAACCCGGTCCTGGTGGGGTCCACCTGCTGCCAGACCAGGCTGCGACCGGACCGCGTGCGTCCATCCGGTGACGGGCTGCTCGCGAAGGTGGCGGTGGCGACGGGAGCCAGCAGGTTCGTCACCGACCACCGCTCTGCTGCTTCGGTGCCGACGGAGAGATCGAGGTTCAACTGCAACGCGCAGGTGTCGCACATCATGGTGCGCCCCTCGGAGCTGCGGGCCGCCAGGTAGCGCTCCATCGCCCGGTAGCGCGGGCTGGTCCGTTGCTGCGCGGCCGTGCCAGGCGCCCAGACGTCGATCCCGGCGGCGGCCAGCGAGATGCCGGGGGCGAGCGCCTGGGCCAACACCGAGGTCGCCTGCTCGGCGCTGGCAAGCGCGTCGGAAGGGCGTTCGTGGTAGCAGGTCGAGATCTCGATCTGCCCGCCGGGCTCGAACGTGGTTCTGCAGCCGTCGGGACCAGCCGCCCGCCAGCCGTGCTCGCTCAGTTGCTCACCGACGGGGAGCTGCTTCCGGATCGCTGAGGAGGCCCCCAGCCGCGCGAGCGTCCCAGCTTCGCCCAGGATCGGCGAGCGCTGGATCCCGGCGTCGGTGGCGATGGGGAAGAGCTCCACCTCCAGACCGAGACCCGCCGCGCCAGGGACGCCGCTCGTGGCGGCCTCGACGGCGGCGCGCATCGTCGCGCCATCGAGGGCGGCGGTGGCATCGCGTGTCGGCATCGCTACTCCGGGGCTGGCAGGTCCTGCGTGCCGGGGGCAACCCGTGAGGAGCGGGGGCGCTTCCGTGCCGCATCGCGATCGGGCCGGGCCAGGATCACCGCGAATCGGTCGAGGTGGTCGGTCACGACCTGGCTGACCTGCAGGCCGATCCCGGAGAGCTCCCGGCGGAGGTGCTCGATCCGGAACTTGTGGGAGTACTCGGTCACGATGTGCTCGTGTCGGTCCATCACGACGTCGAGACCGATCCGCGCCAGGTGTGCGTGTACCGGGGCGGAGGCGACCAGATGCATCTCGATCCGTTCCGCGGCCGGGTTCCAGACGGCTCGATGGGCGAACGAGGCAACCGGCAGATCTCCGTCCAACTCACGGTTGACGACCGTGAGCACGTTGCGGTTGAAGGCCGCGGTCACGCCTTCGGCGTCGTCGTAGGCCGGGATGAGGACATCCGGGTGCTTCACCAGGTCGACCCCGAGGAGGAAGCCATCGTCCACGGTGAGGTTCCGCGCGATCGCCGCCAGGAGGGTCTCGCGCTCCGATGGGATGAGGTTCCCGAGCGTCGATCCGAGGAAGGCGACCAAGCGTCGGCCGGTACGCGGGATGCGGTCGAGATCGTGGTGGAAGTCTCCGAGGTAGCCGTCCGCGGCCAGCCAGGGGTGCTCCCGGTTGAGCCGCTGCAACGCTGCGGTCAGAGCGGTCTCGGAGATCTCCAGCGCCGCGTATCTCCCTCCCCCCCGACGTCGCATGGCGGCGAGCAGGAGATCGGTCTTCCGCGACGATCCGGAGCCCAGCTCGACCAGTTCGTCAGGGCCGATCGCGCCGACCAGGTCGTCGGCGTCGCGCTCCAGGATCTCGCTCTCCGCCCGGGTCGGGTAATACTCCTCGAGCTCCGTGATCCGCTCGAAGAGCTCCGAGCCACGGGTGTCGTACAGGTAGATCGGAGGGAGCGACTTCCGTGGCCCGGTGAGACCGCGTCGGACATCGGCTGCGAGCGCCTCGCCCAGAGGCCGTGCTTCCGTGAGCTCGATGAGCGGGAGCGGGGGCGTCGACGGTGGCGTCATCCGATCTCCTCGGCGTCGGACGTCGCGCCCCGGTGGTGGACGAACCAGAACGGCAGGGCGACGAGGATCGCCGCGCCGATCATGTTCCCGATCCCGGCCGGGATGATGTTCCAGCCGAGCGCCACTCCCCAGTTCGGGCCACCCCCGTGGGCGATGTGGAGCGCGAAGTAGCCCATGTTGGCCGGGCTGTGCTGGAAGCCGGCGGAGACGAACAGGGTCACGGCCAGCAGCACCGGGATGTACTTCCCGATGATGGTTCGACCCATGACCGCGAAGAACGCGGCCATGCCGACGAGCCAGTTCGCGAGCACGCCGGAGAGGACCAGCCGCCACCAGCTCCCCGCACCACCGACCTCGCGGTAGGAGAGCTTGCGGCCGATGATCTCGCTCAGGTTCGCGAGCGTCTCCGGTCCGTACCCCTGGGCGATGGCGATGAGCGTGCCGAAGAGCCATGCGCCGAGCAGGTTCCCGACCCAGGCGATCGCCCAGAACCGGAGCACCCGCTGCCAGGCGGTCCGATCCTGCAGCAAGGTGGTGGGAAGCACGACGTTGGCCTCCGTGAACAGCACCGCCTCCGAGAGCACCACGAAGAAGAACCCGGCGCTGAAGGCGAACCCCTCGAGGAGGTGGCGGATGCCGGGCGTCTCGACCCCGCTGCTCAACAGCACGGAGAACAGCGCTCCGGCCGTGATGAAGCCTCCGCCGAGGACGGCCAACGCGAGGATGCGAAGGCTGGTCAACTCCCCGACGCGTCCGCGGCCGAAGCGCGCCATGCTCACCATCACCGCTGACGCCGGCAGGTGTTGCGTATCCGGCAGATCGGCCGCTGGGTCGCTCTGGTGCGCCACCTGTCGGGCTCCTGTCTGGATCTCCGGGGGCAGCCGCTCGCTGCCGTGGACGTGCTGCGGGCACGTCACGGAGCCAACCCATCAGGCGTCTCAGCTCTTCCGTCCGTCGTCCAGCGGAACTCGTCGGCGAAGGGGCACGGGCGAAGGGGCTCAGCGGAGGGCGTCTCGGAGCTGCGTCGCTGTCGGGGAGCCCTGCGCGCCCTCAGGCGTCACATAGACCCGACAGGCCAGGCCGCTGGGCTCGTCGCCGACGGCGAACGGATCGGTCCCGTCGATCAGCAGGGTCGGCGATCCTCGGAAGCCGGTCCGTTCGGCCTCCTCGGGCGTCTCCACCTTCCGGTGTTCCAGCGTGAAGTCGATCTCCGACTGCAGTCCGCGCAGTCGTTCGTCGGCGATCTGCCAGTTCGGGCAGCCGTCGAAGTACAGCAGCGTCACGGTGGTCATCTCCGCCTCCTCGGCGTGCTTCGCGATCTCGATCGATGTCGGTACGGTGACGCTATGGCTTCCAGCACACTGGAAGGTCAAGGGAGGGGTTCGAGCATGCTCATCGGTGAACTCGCCGGTGCCACCGGGGTGACCGCGAAGACGCTGCGCTTCTACGAGGCGGACGGGTTGCTGCCCGAACCGGTGCGTACGTCGGGCGGCTACCGCGACTACCCCTCGGAGGCCGTGCGCCGGGTCACCTTCATCAGACAGGCACAGGCAGCGGGCCTCACCCTGGCCCAGATCCGCGAGATCCTCGCCATCCGCGATGATGGTCACCCACCCTGTGGGCACGTCGCCGAACTCGTGGAGGAGCGTCTCAGCGAGGTGGAGCGGCGGCTCGAGGAGCTGGAGCGGACCCGCCGCGAACTGTTGGCGTTGCGACGGCGACTGGAAGGACTCGACCCCTCGGACTGCGGGGGCGGCACCGTCTGCGCGGCGATCGGGCAGTAGCGTGCCCGGCCGGACGAGAACGGAGTGATGATGGAACTCGACGACGCCCGTGCGTTCCTCCGTGACAACCATCGGGCTGTCCTGCACACCTACCGACGCGATGGAACGCCGCAGCTGTCCCCGGTCACCGTGGCGGTCGATGACGACGGGTTCGCCACCGTGTCCACGCGCGAGACCTCGGTGAAGGTCGCCAACCTCGAACGTGATCCGCGGGCCTCGCTGTGCGTGTTCTCGGACGCGTTCTTCGGGCCCTGGATCCGGATCGACGGGACCACCGAGATCGTCCGGCTCCCCGATGCGCTCGAGCCGCTCGTCGACTACTACCGCCGGATCGCCGGTGAACACGACGACTGGGAGGCGTACCGGCAGGCCATGCGCGAGGAGCGTCGCGTGCTGTGCAGGATCACGATCTCCAGCGCCGGCCCCGACGTCTCCGGGTGATCCGCGCCGCACGGAAGACGGTCCGCTGCCGCAGGGTTCTCCCGGTTGCGGGGTGCTGGCGGAGGTGGACGGGAATCGAACCCGCCAGAGGTCGCGATGCGCCTCTCACCGGTGTTGAAGACCGGGGGACCCACCAGGGCTCCAGACACCTCCGAGCACTATCGTGCCCGTGACACCGTAGCCAATGGTTGACCCGGCATCCGCCGTCGTTGCCGACCACCACGACCACCACGACGAGGCAGCATGCTCCACGATGCCACCACCCCCCGGCTCACCTCGCTCAGCCACGGCGCCGGTTGCGCCTGCAAGCTGAGCCTCGATGAGTTGCAGGGGATCCTCGCTGGGGTGAGCTGGCCGACCCACGACGATCTGCTCGTCGGGCTGGCCAGCGGAGACGACGCCGCGGTCTGGCGCCAGCCCGATGGCCGGGTGCTCGTCGCCACGACCGACTTCTTCACCCCGCTGGTCGACGATCCACGGGACTGGGGCCGGATCGCGGCGACCAACGCCGTCAGCGACGTCTACGCGATGGGCGCGACCCCGCGGTTCGCCCTCAACCTGGTCGGGTGGCCACGGGACCTGGACTTCGACGTGCTGCGCAGGGTGCTCGACGGGGCCGTCGAGGTCGCCGGGGAGGCCGGCTACGTGATCGCCGGCGGCCACTCGATCGACTCGGTCGAGCCGCTGTTCGGGCAGGTCGTCATCGGCGATGCGGCTGAGGTCGACCTCCTGACCAACGCAGGGGCGACGCCTGGACAGTCCATCGTGCTGACGAAGCCGATCGGTACCGGAGTCGTGACCACCGCCCTGAAGCGCTCCGAGCCGCTGACCGCGGGGACGGATGGGCCGCTGCCGACCGCCTACCGGGCGGCCGTCGGGGAGATGACCCGCCTGAACGGGGAGGCAGCACGGGTCGCGGTCGAACAGGGCGCGACGGCGGCGACCGATGTCACCGGCTTCGGTCTCCTGGGACACCTGCACCGCCTGGCGTCCGCGAGCGGCGTCGGCGTGTCCTTGGAGGCTGTCCATGTGCCGCTCCTCCCGCACGTCGAGGAGCTGATCGCGGACGGCTTCGTTCCCGGTGGTTCCCAGCGCAACGCCGATCAAGCGGTGCGCTTCCTCGTGGACCCTCTCCGCGATGATCGCCGCATCCTGCTGGCCGATGCCCAGACATCGGGGGGGCTGGTGTTCACGCTCGCACCCGCCGAGGCAGAGCAGGCGGTCCGGATGCTGCGGGACTCGGGACATGATGCGGCCATCATCGGGGCGACAACGGATGGGGACACCGGCATGATCGGGGTCGTCGAGCCATGACCGATCCGCGGCGATCGCTGCCTCAACTCGGCAGCTTGCTCGAGCATCCGGTGATCTCGGAGGCCATGACCTCGCACGGGCACGACCGGGTGGTCCAGGCCCTTCGTGCCGCGCTGGACGACGGACGGGATCGGGCGGTGCAAGGTTCACCGATCACGACCGACGAGCTCGTGGCCATGGCCGTCGAACGGCTACACGCCGACGCGGCACCCGGTCTCACCCCCGTCATCAACGCGACGGGCGTGCTGCTCCACACCAACCTCGGGCGGGCACCTCTGTCGGCTGCGGCGATCGAGGCGATGACCGCCGCGGCGGGCGCCGTGGATCTGGAGATCGATCTGGACACGGGCGATCGAGGTGGTCGCGACGCGCCCCTCCGGGATCGGCTGGCCCGGCTCACCGGCGCCCCCGCGGCGATCGTGGTGAACAACGGCGCTGCGGCGCTGGTGCTGGCGCTGAGCACCCTGGCCGACGACGGCGGTGTCGTCGTCAGCCGAGGGGAGCTGATCGAGATCGGGGGATCGTTCCGGATCCCCGACATCGTGCGCTCGGCCGGTGTCGAACTGGTCGAGGTCGGCACCACCAACCGGACACACGTGCGGGATTACCGGCACGCCGTCGAGGCGGGGGCGAGTGCGATCCTTCGGGTGCATCCGAGCAACTTCCGGATGGAAGGATTCGTCCATCGGCCGACCACCGCAGAGCTCGTCGAGGTGGCGGCGGAGGGCGATGTTCCCTTCATCGACGACCTGGGCTCCGGGGCGCTCCGCCCCCATCCGGCGACGCCGGGGGAACCGGTGGCCAGCGAGTCCATCGCGGCTGGGGCCTCCGTCGTGCTCTTCTCCGGCGACAAGCTCCTCGGCGGGCCGCAGGCCGGCATCATCGCGGGGGACGAGCGGCTGATCGAGCGTTGTCGGCGAGCGCCACTCTTCCGAGCCCTGCGGCTGGACAAGCTCCGTATCGCCGCGCTCGCTGCCACGTTGGATGCCTACGAGCGCGGCGCTGCGCCGTCGCTGCCCGTGTGGGCGATGGCCGAGGTCACCACCGACGCGCTGCGCGACCGGGCCGTGACGGTCGCAAGCGCCTGTGACGGTGAGGTCGTCTCGGTCGACGCGGTGCTCGGCGGTGGTTCGACCCCCGGTGCGGTGCTGCCGTCGGTGGGCGTCGCCCTCGAGCTCGAGGGAGCGCCCGATGGCTTGGCTCAGGCGTTGCGGACGGGGACGCCGGCGGTGGTCCCCCGGATCGTCGACGGTCGGGTCGTCATCGACCTCCGCTCGGTCGCCCCAGACGACGACGTCCGGCTGATCCAGGCGCTGCGTTCCGTGCATCCGCCCGCTCCGGGCACGGCGTGATGGACGTCCTCGCGACCGCTGGGCACGTCGACCATGGCAAGAGCGCCCTCGTGCGGGCGCTCACCGGCCGGGAGCCGGACCGGTTCGCGGAGGAGCTGCGCCGAGGTCTCACGATCGATCTCGGTTTCGTCTGGACCACCCTGTCCAAGGGGGATGCGCAGCGCACGGTCGCGTTCGTGGACGTCCCCGGCCACGACCGGTTCCTCACCAACATGCTGGCCGGTGTCGGGCCGGTCAGCGACGTCCTCCTGGTCGTCGCCGCTGACGACGGGTGGTCCGCGCAGTCCGAGGAGCACCTCGAGATCGTCACGCTCCTACGACGCCGGATCGTTGCAGCCGTCGTGACCAAGACGACCCCTGCGGGTCCGACCCGCACCGCCGAGGTGCTTGAAGACGTCCACGCCCGGTTGGCAGCGGCCGGAGCCTCGGCGACGCCGGTGGTCGCGGTGGACGCTCTCGACGGGAGCGGACTCGATGCCCTGAGGGACGCGTTGCTGGCCAGGCTCACCGCACCGCGCACCGATGATCAGGCTCCCGCGGTGGACGCGCGCCTGTGGATCGATCGGGTGTTCTCCGTGGCTGGGGCTGGCACGGTCGTCACCGGGACGCTCTCCAGCGGGAGACTCGAGCGTGGCGACCGGGTGAGCACCCTCCCAGGGGGCCAGCGTGGCCGCATCCGTGAGCTCCGGAGCCTGGAGGTCTCCGTCGACGAGGTGACCGCGCCAGCCAGGGTGGCGGTCGCCCTCGCCGGGGTCGATGCGGACCAGGTCGAACGCGGCGACGCGCTCGTCGGCCTCCGTCGGGACGGGACCCCCACCGCGCTCGCGACCCACAGCCTGGACGTTTGGTTGGAGGTGCTCCCGCACGCCGCGGTCGGGCATCGCGGTGCCTGGCAGCTGCACCTCGGGACCGCACGGCGCGACGCCCGCATCCTTCCGTTGCTCGGGGAGTTGCAGCCGGGCGATGAGGGCCCGGTGCGGATCGAGCTGGAGGTACCGGTCACGGCCCGGGTCGGTGACCGGATCGTGCTCCGGGAGATCGGCCAGCGCATCACCGTCGCTGGTGGGACGGTGTTGGACGTGGAGCCGAGCCGGCGACGGCGTGGGCAGACCGAGCGCTTGCTCCACGCGGAGGCACTCGATGCGGTGCGGTCAGCCGCGGGCCCCGCCGAGACCGTGGCCGCCGTGCTCGCGGCACGGGGAGGTTCCGCTCCGCTGACCCGGCTCGAGGCGGCCGTGGGGCACCCGCTGGGCGAGGTGCTCGACGCGGGGGATGGTCTGCGGGAGCTCGGTGGGCAGGTGGTCGAGCGGGAACGGTTCGACGGTTGGGTCACGCTGGTGGCAGCGGCAGCACAGCAGCCGAGCGACCCGAGCGGGATCGTGAGTCGGGACGAGGTCCTGGCTGCGGCGCGCGCCGACGGTTGCCCCGAGGAGCTGGCGGCGGGTGTGCTCCGAAGCGCCGTGGAGGCTGGTCTCCTGACGGACGTGGGCGGGCGGGTGGTGCACCGCGACCACGTGGCGGCCTACGAGGCCAGCCGTCAGCGGCGGCAGCAGGCGTTGCTCGATGCACTGCTGCGCGACCCGCCGACGTTCATCACCCTCGAACAGGCGGCCGCCGAGCACGACGTGCCACGGTTCGAGGTACAGATGCTGCTCGAAGACGGCCGACTGCTGGCACACGGGGATCTGCTCTTCACCCCGGACACGCTCCATCGGGCCGTGCGTGTCCTCGATGCGGGACCGGCGGCTGACGGGGCTGCGTTCACGGCCTCCGAGGCCCGTCAGGCCTGGGGGCTTCCCCGTCGGCACGCCGTGCCACTGCTCGAGTACCTCCGGGCGACCGGGCACACCACCTTCGATGGTGCCGAGCATCGGCGGACACGGGCACCGCAGTGACCTGGGCCGTGGGCGGCCCTACGTGCCGTCCGGCGGCGTGAAGTGGCGCACCGTCGTGGGTCCGTCCGCGTCCTCGAGGAGGCGCAGTGCCGCCTCGACGACCTGCCGCTGTCTGGTCCGGTCACCGACCGGCCCGATCGTGCGTCCCATCGGGTGGGGCGTGACCAGCGTGCGTGGCACCTGCAGCTCGATGGCACGGTGTTCGAACGCGGTGACGAACACCGAGACCGTGGCGATACCGGCGGCTTCAAGAGCGCGTGAGACGAGTCCGACCGACCCGTGGCAGACCGGTCAGGTGGCGACCAGGAAGACGGCGTCGACCTCCCGGGCGGCCATGTGCTCGGCCCAGCGAGGTGCGACCTCCTTCTCGAGCCGCCGCTGTGAGGTCGCCCCGGTGAACGCGTAGTGCTCGTCGGCCAGCTGCACCCGGCCTTCCTCCGCCAGCTCGCGCAGATGGGACAGCGGGAAGACGGTCTCCGGGTCCCGTTGCGCGGTACGGGCGTCGTAGCCCGGGTGGCGGGCGGTGAGCCGCGAGATCGGCGTGTCGACGCCGATGGTCGACAGCGTGGGCGCCCCTCGCAGGAACTCCTTGATGAGCGGTAGGGCCTCCTGCTGGGTCGGCCCGTCCGGCCCCATCGGATCGTCGTCGCGGTCGAACACCCCGCCGGCCGAGATCAGCGCGAGGCGTTGCTCGGAGAGCGGGCCGGCGAGCGGTGTGAACGGCGCGTCGTCGACGCTCGGCTCGACGATCTCCCGTGGCCGGTAGGCCGCGGCCTGGAGCTCGAACAGCCGCGTACGCAGAGCGTCGAGGTCGCCGGTGTCGATGACCTCCCCGGCCGTGGCCAGGACGGACGCGATCGCGTCGGCGGCCTCCTCGTCCGTGAGCTTCGCGAGGTACTTGAACTGCATGTCGGCGTGGGCGCCGTAGTAGAACGACTCGCGGAAGTCGGTCATCGACATCGGGGTCGACTCCGCTGCGTCGTGGCCCTCGCCCTGTTCGGTCTCGTCAGCCTCGCTCACGCCAGATCTCCTCGGCTCGCCGGAACTCGGCCTCGCTACGGGGGCCGTTGCGTCGCAGCCGTGCGTCGAACGCCGCACGGTCCTGGTCACGGTACTCGAGCTGTTCGGTGCTGTAGGGGGCGCGACCACCGTGTGTAGGGCGCCTGCTCCGCTGCTCCTCGTAGCGGGCCAGGAACGACTCCACGTTGTCCGCCGAGGTCCAGTCCGCGCGGTAGAGCAGGCGTCCGCCGCGTCCGATCACGACGGTCATGTTGGGGAGCAACCCATAGGCCCGATGGGCTGTTCCGGCCAGGTCGTCGAGGAGGATCGGACGGCGGATACCCACCTCGTCGCGCAGCAGGGTCGCGTTGGCCCGCTTGACCTCGAAGGAGGTGTGGTGGCCGACGTGCTCACCCGGGTGGGCTTCACGGGTGTAGACGAAGAACCACGCAGCATCCGGGTTGCGGTCGGCCGCAGCGTCGAGCAGAGGACCCTCTGCTGAGCAGTACGGTCAGGTGAAGGAGCCGAACTCCACCACCACCGTCTGACGACGCCAGAGCGAGGACAGGGACAGCTGCTCGCCGGAGTCGAGCACGGTCCCGACGATCTCCGGGGCGCGCTGGCCGACGTGCATGAGATCCGGCCAGGCGGCGAACTCGCGCTCGTCCTCGCCGGTGCGGACGTACCCGTCGAAGGTGGGGTAATTGTAGGCAACGACCGTGCCGTGGGTCATCGTGTCCTCCGAGCCGGGGGCGGAGCCTACTGGGCGGGGCCGGAGAGACCCCTGTGCGACCGTCCGTCTGGTGACGCGTGGACGAGATCGCGGCCGGCAGGGGTTGCCATACGCGAGCTGTGCGAGGATGTCGCCTGCCGGCCGGAGGAACCCCCGCCATGGATGGAACGTCGCTACCCCCGGAACCCTCGCGCGACGCACCGACGGTCCCGGCCCGGTCCTACTCGTGGCAGAAGATCCTGGAGCCCGACCAGCTCCCCGAGGGACGGGTCACGACCGTCACCATCGGCAAGCGGACCTACGCCGCCACCAACGGCGGCGGGGCCTACGGGCTGCTCGACAACCGGTGCCCCCACCAGGGCGGCCCGCTCGGGGAGGGCTCGATCGAGAAGGGGTGGCTGCGCTGCCCCTGGCACGGCTACGACTACTCCCCGTGTAACGGCCTGCCACCGCCGCCGTTCGAGGACGCCCCGGAGGCCTTCCCGATCGAGGTCCGGGCGGACGGCATCTACGCCGCGGTGCCGGACGTCCCGCCCCGCGTGCGCACCGTCTCCGACGTGATGGTGGAGACCATGATCGCGTTCGGGGTCACCACCGTGTTCGGGATGGTGGGCCATTCCAACCTCGGGCTCGCCGATGCCTTCCGGGTCGCCGCGGAACGCGGGGAGCTGACCTACATCGGCATCCGGCACGAGGGGGCCGCCTCGTTCGCCGCGTCGGCGTACGGCAAGCTCACCGGTGGCCTGGCGGCGTGCTTCGGGATCGCCGGGCCCGGCTCGACGAACCTGCTGACCGGGCTCTACGACGCCGAGGTCGATCGCGCGCCGGTGCTGGCCCTCTCCGGTGGCGTGCCGTCGGGGCAGGCCGGTCGCGGCGCCTTCCAGGATCTCGATCTGACCGCGGCGTTCGCGGACGTCGCTCGCTACCAGGCGACGCTCCGCTCGGGATCGGATCACGCCGAACTCGTGGCGATGGCCTGCAAGACGGCGCTCGTGGAGCGCGGCGTCGCCCACCTGGTGTTCCCGGACGAGGTCCAGACCCTGCCCGCGGAGGACACGTCGGTCGCCTCCCAGCCGGCCGGCCGCATCGCCGACCGCGCCGTCGCACCACCGACGGCCTCCCTGCGTCAGGCGGCCGACCTCCTGGCGGCCTCGCAACGCCCGCTGTTCGTGGTCGGCGCCGGCGCCCGACAGGGCATCGCCGAGGTGCTCGCACTCGCCGAGCGGCTGGGGGCACCGGTCGTCACCACGTTCAAGGCCAAGGGTGCGGTCAGCGACCAGCACGATCTGGCCGGGGGCGTCCTCGGGCGCTCCGGCACGCCGATCGCGTCATGGTTCATGAACGAGTCCGACCTCATCGTCGCGTGGGGCGCTTCCTTCTCCAACCACACGGGGATCGCGCCGTACAAGCCGATCGTGCAGGTCGACCGTGACCCGATGGCCCTCGGCCGCTTCCACCCGGTCGAGGTGCCCGTGCTCGGTGACGTCGCGGTGACCGCATCCGCTCTGGGCGAGGCCATCGGCACCTCGGCCCAGTGCGTCGACCACCGGCCGGAGCTCGCCGAGCGGTGGTCCATCTGGCGGGAGGAGAAGGGTCGGCGGCGGGCTGACGATCGTGGTCTCGGGGTGAACTCCGCCGCCCTGTTCGACGCCCTCAGCCGGGTCGTGGCCGAGGACGCGGTGGTGTGCGTGGACGTCGGCAACAACGCCTACGCCTTCGGTCGCTACTTCGAGGTCGCCGATCAGGACGTGCTGATGTCGGGCTACCTCGGCTCCATCGGGTTCGCCCTGCCTGCGGCGCTGGGCGCCTGGGCCGCGGTGGGTGGCCACCGAGAGGTCGTGTCCATCTCCGGCGATGGCGGGTTCGGCCAGTACGCGATGGAGCTCACGACCGCGGTCAAGTACGGGATGCACATCCGGCACGTGCTGCTCGACAACGACGAGCTGGGCAAGATCTCCAAGGAGCAGCGTGCCGGGGAGTGGGACGTGTGGCAGACCTCCCTGGTCAACCCGGACTTCGCCGACTTCGCGCGCTCCTGCGGGGCGTTCGGTGCGTCGGTCGACGCGGTCGGCGACCTGGACGAGGCGCTGTCGCACGCGTTCGTGCATGACGGACCGGCGCTCGTCCACGTCCGTACCGACCCACTGCTCAGCTGAGGAGGGAGAAGGATGCGCATCGCTCCACCGCCAACGTCCGAGGCACTCGCTGCGACCCTCACGAGCTGGCGCCTCCTCGCGGCCCACGTCCTCGCCGAGGAGCGATTCCTCCGCGTCGGGCACTCCGGCCTCGAGCCGACTCCCGAGGGCTT
Organism: Nitriliruptoraceae bacterium; assembly: GCA_040904745.1. Lineage (GTDB taxonomy): Bacteria > Actinomycetota > Nitriliruptoria > Nitriliruptorales > Nitriliruptoraceae > T1Sed10-7. The sequence goes on along the minus strand of JBBDSW010000035.1, from coordinate 26,855 downwards.
CCGGACCCCCGTGGATGAACCGGTCGGGGTCGAACTCGTTGGCGATCAACTGGTCGTGCGGCGCAGCGATGGCACCGAGCGCCTGCCGGTGACCACCCTCGGCGCGGCGCAGCAGGCGGTGCTGGATCGTGTCGGGCCGCCGAGCTGGGGGGAGCAGCCAGGGCTCCACGACCCGCCGGAGCCGGTTGCCCCTGACACGGCGTTGCCGATCGACCGGGACGTCGGGGCCTGGCTCGGCGGGTGGCTGACCGCCGGGTACCGCGCCCTGGGAGCCCTGGTGGCTGACCCGGACTCGCGCGAGGCATCCGTGCCGACCTTGTGGCCGGAACACTTCGACGTCGGCATCGATCTCCTGGAAGGCGGTCGCCGCGGGTCGTACGGCGTCTCGCCGGGCGATGCGGCGATCAGCGAGCCGTACGCCTACGTCGCGGTGTGGTATCCCGACCGGGTCGGTGGGCTCGACGATCCGCGCTGGAACAGCTCGGTGCTCGAAGGCGCCGTCCTCACCGCCGGGGAACTCGACCCCGCCGTCGACGCCGACGCGCAACTCGTGGCCTGGTTCCGGGCGCGTCGTGATCTGCTCCTGGCCGCAGGAGAGGACTGAGTGGTCCGCCGGCGTGCCGCCTAGCCAGGCACGTCGACCGTCACCGTCTCGCCCCCCCAACCGTGCTCGAGGTCACGGCCCTCGACGGTGATCTGATCCACCGCGTCTGGGATCGTGAGCCCGGTCAGCGAGCGGGTGAACGGCTGCTCGTTCGCGTGGTCGTGCGCGAGCTCGCGGACCCCGAGGACCGTCCCGTCAGGGGCCGCAGCGCGGAACGCATCGGCGTAGCGCTCGGGCGAGTCGTAGGGGGACGAGAGCGTGGCGTCGAGGCGCCACGCGTCCCCGCTCGGCTCGAGCTCGGCCGAGACGACGTCCGGGAACCGCTGATCGTCGTCTCCGCTGTCGGAGGAGGCGGCACAGCCCGTCAGCGCCACCGCACCGGCAGCGAGCAACGTCCCGATCCTGCGGCGCCTGCTCGCCCTGGAGCGATCGCGGCGCCGGACGGTTGCCATGATCTTCCTCGGATCCGGTGGTTCGTCGGCTCAGGCGAAACGGACGTGGTCGATCAGGTGCACACCCTTGTCGAGCGTCTTG
>JBBDSW010000035.1:298-25617 GCA_040904745.1 Nitriliruptoraceae bacterium | reverse complement strand
GGCTCAGGCGAAACGGACGTGGTCGATCAGGTGCACACCCTTGTCGAGCGTCTTGTGGACCGGACAGCTCGCCGCCACCTGCGTCAGCCGCTGTCGTTGGGTCTCGTCGAGGTCGCCGTGGATCGTCACCTCGCTCACGATGCGGTCGATGTAGCCGTGCTGGTGGTCGTCGCAGTCCGCGCAGTCGTCGACGTGGACCCGGTCGTGCTCGTAGCGGACCTCGACACCGTCGAGTGGCCATCCCTTGCGCTGGGCGTACATGGACAGCGTGATCGACGTGCAGGATGCCAGCGCCCCGAGCAGGAGCTCGTAGGGGTTGGGCCCGGTGTCGGTCCCGCCGGCGCTGGTCGGCTCGTCGGCCTTCCAGCGGTGCCCGGACGACGACTCGAGTTCGACGGCGTAGCCCTCGGTGAGTGCCGCGGTGATCGTGCTCATCAGCTCACTCCCCGCCGATCACCTCGGTATCGGGTTGGAAGGCGATCCAGACGAACCAGAACGTATCGTCGTGCGGGACGGCCTCGAGCTGGTTGCCCTCCAGGGGCCCATCGAGCGCTCGGCCGCGCAGGTCGAAGGTGGAGCCGGTGTGCTCGTCGACGAAGCGACCGTCCTCTTCGCCGGGTGTGAGTGCGACGGTCTCTCCATCGATCCCTGCACGGAAGACGGCGGTCTGGCCGACGTCCCGGCCCTCGTCGATCGTGGCGGCGTCCAGCGCCGAGGATTGTCCGGGGCTCCAGACCGCGACGTGCTCCTGGCCGCCGACGTCGAAGTGGACGGTGCGTTCCTCGGAGAGGTGGTCGAGCAGTAGCGCGGCGGCATCCTCGCCGTGCGTGACCCCGACGATCCGTGCCATGGCGGCGAACCGGCCGTCGAGCTCGCCGTCGAACAGGAAGGGCGCTCGACCCTCCTCGTCGTAGTTCGCGTAGGGGTTGCGGCCGTAGTCCCGGTTGTGGCCGGTGTCGCGGGAGAGGACCTGCGCATCCGGGTGGAGGTCGCGCAGCTCGTCGAAGCCGAACAGCCACGCTGGTGCGCGGGTGAGCTCGGTCCCGAGGAAGTGCTCGCCGACTACCGCCTCACCCTCGAACTGGGTCCACAGGTTCTTGTGCTGCCGGTCGTACATCACCAGGTTGGACAGGTACAGCCGGCCCGAGGTCCCGAAGTCCAGGGTGACCTCCCCGTCCGGGCCGTCGACGGTCCGTTCGAAGACGAGCGCGGAGTTGCACAGCGGGCAGTAGGTGATGACCAGCGGCACCCCGCCGACGGTGTCGTTGACGATCTCATGCCAGGTGAGGATCGCCAGGGGGTAGGCGCGCACATCGTCGTCGACATCGACGACCATGACGGGGCTGTCGTCCTGGAGCCATCCGGCCGCGTCCTCGATCGACTCGTACACGGGGTCGTCGATGGGTGGGATGCCATCGGGGGGTGGGCCGCCGGAGACGAGCCGGTCCAGGTCGATGGAGGTCGCGGGCTCGCAGCCCGCCTGATCCCAGAAGAACTCACCGTCCTCGCAGCCCACCGACTCGGTTCGGACCGCCTCGCTCGCGTCGTCGTCCGAGGCGGCGTCACCGGACGTCGAGGTGTCCGTGTCGTCGGACCCCGCGGGATCGGATCCGGGGTCCACGTCCGCCGAGCCGCCACAGGCGGCGGCGATCAGCGACAGGGCCGCCAGGGCCAGGATCGTGTGACGCGTCATCGTGTCGTCTCCTTGTCGGTGCGGGTCCGTCGCCGACGGGCGCTGACCAGGACGCTGATACCCGTGGCGGCGATAACGACGGCCGCGACGAGGGCGACCAGCCCGGGGGCGCCGGCCACGACGTTGGTCGCCCTCGAGGAGAGTTGCTCGACCCACTGCACCGCGGCCGGTTGACTCCCGTCTTCGCTGGACAGGGACGTCACCCAGAAGAAGACGATGTAGGCGCCGGCCAGCACGAGGATCCCGCCGGCGACCCGGTTGACGTACTGGGACGCGTAGCGGAGCCGGGTGATCAGCGCGCGCTCGCCGAAGGCCAACGCCAGCGTGATGAGCAGCAGGAGGGCGGACATCCCCAGGCCGTAGACGAGGAAGGTCGCGACGCCCGCCACGAGCCCGAGCTGCGGGATCGTCCCCGCGACCACCACCAGGAACACCGGCAGGGTGCACGACAGGGAGGCGACCGCGTACGACACCCCGAACCAGAACACCCCGCCACTCCCGCGCCCACTGGGTGCCGTGGAGGTCTTGGGGAGTCGGAGGGTGAGCTCCCGGCCCGAGAGCAGGGCGATGCCGAGCCCGATGACGCCGACGCCGACGACCATCGCGATCCACGGCAGGGCGTCGACGACCGCCCGGACCCCGAGCGTGATCAGAAGCCCGGCGAGGCCGAACACGGCGAGGAACCCGGCGGAGACGGTCGCCCCGACGCGCAGGGCGCGCAGCGCCGGCGACCCTGAGGGTGGCGTGTCGCCGTCGCGTTCCTCCGTGCCGAGGAAGTACGACAGGTAGGCGGGCAGCATCGCGAACCCGCACGGGTTCAACGTGGCGACGAGGCCGGCGGTGAACGCGAAGGCGATCGGGATGTCCATCAGCTGCCCAGGTGTTCGTCGATGAGGTCCCGGAGCTGCTGCTCGGTCATCAGGCCGGCGTGGCGGTGCACGATGCCGCCGGCGGCGTCGACGAAGAACGTCGACGGCATCGCGACCACCTCGAAGTCACTGAACAGGGCGCCATCGGGGTCGAGCCCCAACTCGTAGGTCACCCCGGTCTGCTCGGCCAGCGCCTCAGCTTGGGCGCGATCGTCCTGGGTGTTGATCCCGATGAAGCGGACCTCGTCCCCCCGGTCGGCGTGGACCCGTTCGAGGTCGGGCATCTCGGCGACGCACGGTGGGCACCACGAGGCCCAGAAGTTGACGACGGCAGGCTCGCCCTGCACGTCGGCGAGCGAGAGTTCACCGCCGTCGAGGGTCTCGAAGGTGCGTTCGGGCGCCGGTGGGCCTCCTGGTTCCTGCCTCGCCTGCTCGTCGGTGCCGCCGCCGCAGGCGGTCAGCAGCAGCGCAGCGGCGATCCCGAGGATGTGGTGGGGGCGCGGCCTCATCATCACCTCGGCCTGGTCGGGAGCAGGGATGTCGATCGAGGCAACCGCTGGGTGCTCCGCGGCATTCCGGCCGCCTCTTGGCTGCGCAGGGTGGATGCGCGCGATCGCACCGTCGACCAGGCGGTGGACTTAGGTGGCGATGGTGGCCGGCCCCGGGCAGCGACGGCTGGTGGCACCCGTGGGCCCGACAGGCCAGGTTGCCTGGGACCCCGATCGCTATTAGGCTGATGAGATCCGTTTAAACGCTTATCGCAGGGATGGGCCCCGCATGGCCGTTGCTACCGAGGAGAGGCGTGTGGAGAGGCGTGCGGGGACGGAGCCCGAGGACACGTCGCGGTTCGCGGGGCATCGCGCCGGTGGTCTCGGTCCGTCGCCGTTCGCGGCGACCGCTCCCGCCGTCATCGCGTCGGTCGCCTTCGCGATCGCCTGCCTGATCTGGCTCGTCGCGGGCGAACGTCTACCCGGCGGACGTTGGATCGTCGTACACATCTTCACGCTCGGGGTCCTCACCACCGCGATCTGGGGCTTCTCGCTCCACCTCGCCGCCCGCTTCACCGGGACGGCCGCTCATGCCCCCGGGCTACGGACCCGCGGCGTGCTCGCCGTGCTCCTGAGCGCCTCCATCATCTCGATGCTCACCGGGCGCGCCGGCGGCCTGCACCTGCCGTTGGTGGTCGGCTCCGTCGGGATCATGGCCGTCGTCGGTGTCAACCTGGTGCAACTCCGCCGCCTCCGTCGCGCCGCGACCAACGAGCGCTTCACCTGGGTGGTCACGCAGTACGAGCACGCCCACCTCGCGTTCCTGGTCGCAGCCGGGCTCGGTGGGGCGATGGGAGCCGGTTGGATCCCCGGGTCCATCTTCATCGCCGTGCGTACGGCCCATATCCACCTCAACGTCCTGGGCTGGGCCGGTCTGACGGTCCTGGCCACCCTGACGGTGTTCGGGCCGGCGCTCCTGCGGGTCCGGATCGACCCCGACGCGGAGAAGCGTGCCTCCACGGCGGTGAACCTGGCTGGCCTCGGGCTCGCGATCGCGGCCGCGGGGTTCCTGATCACCAGCATCGGCGAGGGGGCGGGTCCGCCACGTGTGATGGCCGCGGGTGGGTTGGCCCTGTACGCCTATGGGGTGGTGGCCGTCGCCCTGCCGCTGCTCCGTGCCGTCCACCGCTCCGACCGGTCGCCGCTGCGGTGGGGGGTGGGGGCGTCGCTGACGTGGTTCCTGCTGGCGATCGCAGCCGATCTGCTGCTCGTCGTCACCGACGTCGGCGGCTGGCCGCTCGCCCTCGGCTCGGTCCTGCTCGTCGGGATGCTGGCCCAGCTCGTCCTCACCGTGCTGCTCTACGTCGCGCCGATGCTGCGCGGGCGGACGTTCGGTGCGCGCGACCGGGTGCTGGCGCGTGTCGAGCGCCTGGCGCGGACCAGGTCAGGAGCGCTGAACCTCGGCGTGGCCACGGTCGCCGGCGCGCAGTTGCTCGACCGGGTCGGTGACGATCCCGGCACGCTCGTTCCGACCGCCGGGTGGGTGCTGGTGATCGCGGCGGTCCTCGCTCATCTCGCGGTCGTGATCTGGCCGGCCGGCGATGTCGAGGATGGGCACGTCCACTCGGCGACCGCCCGTCGCTACCGCACGAACCACTAGGAGCCCACGCGATGTTGGACGAGAAGATCGAGCCGATCTACGACGCGGTCATCCAGCGCAACCCCGGGGAGGCTGAGTTCCACCAGGCGGTCCTCGAGGTCGTCGGCTCGCTGGGGCCGGTACTGGCCAAACACCCGCGGTTCGCCGACCGCAAGGTGATCGAGCGGATCTGTGAGCCGGAGCGCCAGATCATCTTCCGGGTGCCATGGCAGGACGACCAGGGCCAGGTCCACATCAACCGCGGCTTCCGGGTCGAGGTCAACAGCGCCCTCGGGCCGTACAAGGGCGGCTTGCGCTTCCATCCATTCGTGAACCTCGGCATCGTCAAGTTCCTCGGGTTCGAGCAGGTGTTCAAGAACGCCCTGACCGGCCTCCCGATCGGCGGGGGGAAGGGCGGCGCGGACTTCGACCCCAAGGGCCGCTCGGATGACGAGGTGATGCGGTTCTGTCAGAGCTTCATGACCGAACTGCACCGCCACCTCGGTGAGTACACCGATGTGCCCGCTGGCGACACCGGGGTCGGGCTCCGGGAGATCGGCTACCTGTTCGGGCAGTACAAGCGGATCACCAACCGCTACGAGTCCGGGATGCTCACCGGCAAGGGCATCGAGTGGGGTGGCGCGCTGGTGCGCGTCGAGGCGACCGGGTACGGCACGGCGATGTTCGCGCGCGAGATGTTGGCTGCCCGCGGTGAGGACATCGAGGGGCGGGTCGCCGTGGTGTCCGGCTCCGGCAACGTCGCCATCTACGCCATCGAGAAGCTGCAGCAGTTCGGTGCCAAGGTCATCGCGTGCTCCGACTCGGACGGGGTCGTCCACGACGAGGCTGGGATCGACCTCGCCCTCCTCAAGCAGGTCAAGGAGGTGGAACGGGGTCGGCTCGACGAGTACGCGGAGCGCCGCGCCTCGGCCACCCACCGGCCCGGGGCCAACATCTGGGAGCTCCCCTGTGGGATCGCGTTGCCGTGCGCGACGCAGAACGAACTGACCGGGCGCGACGCCGCGAAGCTCGTGGAGAACGGTTGCGTGGTCGTCGCCGAGGGCGCCAACATGCCGACGACCCCGGAAGGGGTGCGGACCCTGCTCGATGCCGGCGTCGCGTTCGGGCCGGGCAAGGCCGCCAACGCTGGTGGGGTGGCGACCTCGGCTCTGGAGATGCAGCAGAACGCCAGCCGTGACCGGTGGACGTTCGAGTACACCGAGGGCCGACTGGCAGCGATCATGTCCGACATCCACGACCTGTGCTACTCCACCGCGGAGGAGTTCGGGCAGCCGGGCAACTACGTCGCCGGCGCGAACATCGCCGGCTTCCAGCGGGTGGCCAACGCCATGGTGGCCATGGGTCTGATCTAGAGGGGCGACCGATCCGGATCCGCCAGACCTCCGGACCACGCTCCTGGCACTCACACGCGAACGCATCGGGGTGCTCCGCCGCGAACCGGTAGTGGAGCGGCTTGGGGTCGCTCATGCGGCGCCGCGCGATGGTGGACAACGGAAACTAGGATACATTAGGTTATACAGGTAAATCCGGAACGATCCCAGCAAGCGCCTCACGTGGAGCGAGCGATGCAGACCGTCACGATGGCCACCAACGCGGATGACGCTGCCGCGCTCGACCAGCTCGAACAGCGCCACGCGGAACTCACCGGGAGCCTCGAGACGCTCGTCCGGACGCTCCTGGCGGCGATCGCGGGTTCCGGCGACGTCTCGCTGCAGGCGGCACGGGACGACCTCGTCTCCTGGTGCCGAGACACCCTCGAGGTCCATCTGCACCTCCAGGAGACGATCGTCCACCCGGCCGCACGCCAGGTGGAGCGGCTCGAGCCGCTGCTCCGATCGTTGTCGCACGAGCAGGGGCTCATCTCACAGTTGATCGTGCGCATCTCCCGTGGAACGGGACCCGCGGCCCTGGCTGCGGAGGCGGGTGCGCTCCGCACCGTCGTCACCGCGCACCTGGCCAAGGAGCAGGAGCTCGTCCTGCCGGTACTGGCCGCCGACGCTGAGGTGTCGCTGGCCGACCTGGTCACCCGACGCGAGGCGATGGCCGCGGATACGCGTGCGAGCATGGCGTCCGTCGGACCGGTGGCCGATCGGGGTGGTGCGTCCCGTGCTGATGAGGGACACACCTGCGACTGCCATGAGGACGAGCACGGCGGGTACCCGGAGCTCGACGCCCGGGCGGTGCCGCACGCGATCCGTCACGCGACCGTCTTCGGGGCCTTGGGCGCGCTGTCGCCGGGGGCCGGCCTGATCCTGGTCGCACCACACGATCCGCTTCCCTTGCTCGCCCAGATCGAAGAGCGTTGGCCGAACACCTTCGCGGTCAGCTATCGCGAGCGGGGGCCGGAGGCGTGGCGGCTGCTGCTCCTGCGGAATGCCTGAAAAGCTCCATCCCTCCGGACGAAGATACGATGTGGCGATGAGCAGCACGGAACGCTCCACCTCACCCCAGGTGCGCAAGCACCGGGCGCTGGCGAGTCCGGTCCGGGCCCGCTTGATCGAGGTACTGCGCGACGAGCCGGACCTCGACGCCGGCGTGTTGGCCTCGCGGCTGGATCTGCACATCAACACGATCCGTTCGCACCTGAACCTGCTCGAGGAGGCCGGGCTCGTCATGCCGGTCGCCGAGGAGCGCGATCGTCCCGGACGACCACGGCTCCTCTACCGCGTCTCCGAACAGGGGCAGGACGACACGCCGGTGGCCGAGGACCGTGGCTACCGGTTCCTCGCCGGGGTCCTCGCGAGCTACCTCGGCGCGACCACCGAGGACACCGAAGCTGCCGCCGAACGGGCCGGGTCCGCCTGGGGGAGCTTCGTCGTCGACAAGCCCGCCCCGTTCGCCGAGATCACGGCCTCCGACGGCCTGGACCGGCTGGTCGCCATGCTCGAGGAGTTCGGGTTCGCGCCCGAACTCGACGATCAGGATCCGGAGCACCCGCAGCTGCTGCTGCGTCGGTGCCCGTTCCTCGATGTGGCGCGGGAGCACCCGGACGTCGTCTGCTCGGTCCACCTCGGATTGATGCGGGGTGCCCTGGACGAGCTGGGTGTCGACGTGCATGCCGACGATCTTCTGCCCTGGGCGCAGCCCGACGGCTGCGTGTCGCACCTACAGGTCGGTGCGAGCAACGTCTGAGCCGTGGAACCCGGCCGCCGGTGTCCCCGTCACCCGCTGGCGTGGAAGATGTCGACCACGACCCGGCCGGGATCGGACAACCGCGTGACCGCGAAGGGACGCTCCTCGTCCACTCCGATGAAGAACTGGTGATCCCCCTCGAAGATCGGGCCGCCGACGATCTCCTGTACGACCCCGCCCTCGGCGCCGGCGAGCGGCGAAGCGTCCCAGGTCTCGATGCCGTCCGGGAGGTCCGGGGGGAGGAGCACGGGCCGGATCATCACGGTGAGTACCGCGCCACCGGCGACCTCGACGAGGTCGCCGGAGCCCTGGGCACGCGGCTCCCCGTACTCGATGAACCACCCGGGCGTCCCGCCGTCGCTGACCAGCTCGAAGACGACCCGGTCGAACCCGTCGTGGGTGGCGACCCGCACGTCCGTCACGGCCTGTCCCCGGAGCTCATCGTCCTCGTCGACGCCCGCTGTCTCTCCCTCGGCGCTCTTGGGCTCCGTGTCCCCGTCCTCGGCGATCGGTGGCACCGACTCGGGATCCTCACCGGCCGCCGTGTCGTCGGTGCCCAGGTCGTCGGGATCCGCCGAGCAGCCGAGGAGCGTGACGGCGAAGAGGGCTCCGATGGCCACGGTGGGCCGGAACCGGCGTCGGAGGGAGGGGGGCTCGGCATCTCTCTCAGGCTTCTCCGCGGCGGGCTACGACCCTACCCAGGGTGGTGCGCCATGCGACCGGATGCCCCGTATCGCCGTGCACCGCTCGGCGCCGGAGCGACCTCGCAGCTGAGCTCGGGTTGTCAGGACCCGGTGCTGGGCTCGGCTGACGCACTCCAGGTGCCGTCGTCGGTCACTTCGTCGACGATGCCGACGACCACGGTGCGTACCGGCCCGGCCGCCAGGTCGAGGATCTGGCGCGCAGAGTTCCCCTCGTCGATCAGGATGACGGTCTCGCCGGCGCCGGCGCCGACCGTGTCCACGGCGATGAGGTGGTTGCCGTCCGGTTCTCCGGAGGCATCCAGGACGTCGCAGAGCAGCAGCTTGCGACCGTCGAAGATCTCCGACTGGATGGTGGAAACGACGTTGCCGACGACCCGTGCGATCTTCACGACGGTCCTCCTTCGACGGCATCGACGATCCCGACGATGGCGTGATCGACCGGGACGAAGGTCTCGCGCAGGGCCTGGGCAGCCTCGCGGGCGGCCACGAAGTGGACCAGCTCACCGGGACCAGCCATCGCGACCGCATCCGCGGCGACGATGGCGTTGCCGCGGGGCTGCTGCTGGCGATCGAGCGGCTGCACGATGAGCAGGCGCACGCCGTCGAGCCCTTCGGCCTTGACCGAGGCGACCACCGTGCCCATGACGCGACCGAGCTGCATCAGGAACCTCCGGTCGCGTCATGCTTCTGTGCCCCGGCGACCCGGGGGAGGAACCGTGCGTCGGCACGCAGGTTGTCGTCCATCTCGGTGTGGAGCTGGGGGATGATCACCTGGGTGACGGTGTGGTCGCTCCCGGCGATCCGCTCGACGGCGTACTCGACGGCCGCTTCGACCTCGGTGAGCGTGCCGCCGAACAGGACGTAGCCCTTGCCGCCGAGTTCGTCCGCCAGTCGCAGTTCGCGGAGCACCACGTCGGCGTTCTTGATGCCGGCGTCGGCGGCCTGCACGACGCTGGTCACCGTCCGGGTCTCGATCACCCCGAGCGCCTCGCCACCTTCCTGGCGTGCGCCCCCCATGGCGGCCACCACATCGGGGTGCACGTCGGGGAGGAAGGTGCATCCCAGCAGGGCCCCGCCGGCAGCAGCACTGCCCGCATCGATCGCTTCCTCGACCTCGGCGGTACCACCGCCGGCCAGTACCAGGTAGCGCCCCGGATGGATCGTGCCGGCCCGAAGCACCTCGAGTGGCGACCGCTTCGCCATGGCGTCGCCCGCCGCGATCCCGTGGGCGATCGAGTCGAACTCGAGGATGGCGATCGAGGGGTCCATGGCTACACGATCCTCAGCGAGCCGATGAGGGCGATGCGCCGCTCCCGCGAGAAGGTCCGCGGGCGGGTCATGCCGTCACCGGTCGGGGTGGCGATCGAGAAGGAGGAGAAGCCTTCGCCACCATGGCCGAGCCCGCTGTAGGTCGGCCCGTTGGCGACGAAGATGGAGCAGTTCATCACGCGCGCCATGCGGGTGATGACGTCGACGTTGGTCGAGTGGATCCCGGCCGTGTGGCGGAACAGGTGTTCCGAGCGGCGGGCCAGGTCGATCGCGCTGTCGACGTCGGCGGTCTCGGTCACCGGCATCACCGGCATCATCTGCTCGGTCCACACGAGGCTGTGCTCGTTCGGCACCCTCGCGACGATGAGACGGACGTCATCGTCGGCGCGCACCCCGATCTCGGCCAGGATGGCGTTCGCGTTCTTTCCGACCCACTGCGGGTTGATCTTGCCCGGCTTGTTGGGGGCGCCGAGCTCGCGGAAGATCACCCGCTCGAGCCGCCGGAGCTCGTGCTCCTTGAGCACGTAGGCGCCGTGGCGTCCCATGGCCGGGACGAGCCGGTCGGCGACGCCGCGGACGGCGATCGTCGTCTTCTCGTCGGTGCAGATCACGTTGTTGTCGAACGAGGCCCCTCGGACGATGTCACGGGCGGCCTGGTCGATGTCCGCGGTCTGGTCCACCACGACCGGTGGGTTCCCGGGTCCCGCCGTGACCGCACGTTTGTTGGACTTCAGCGCTTCCTGCACCACGGCCGGCCCGCCGGTGACCAGCAGCACCCGGACATCCGGGTGGTGCATGAGCTCCTTGGCCGACTCGATCGTCGGCTCCGCCACCCCGGTCACGAGGTCGGCGGGGCCGCCTGCGGCGACGATGGCCCGGTTCAGGAGCCGGATGTTCTCCGCGGAGACCTGCTTGGCGCTCGGGTGGACGTTGAAGACCACCGCGTTGCCGGCGGAGACGATCGAGATCGTGTTGTTGATGATCGTCGAGGTGGGGTTGGTGACCGGGCTGATCGCGGCCACGACCCCGAACGGCGCGAACTCGGTGACCGTCATGCCCTGATCGCCGGTCACCGTCTGCGGTTCGAGGTCCTCAGGGCCCGGGGCCTTGGTGGTCACCAACCGGTTCTTGACGACCTTGTCCGCGGCCCGGCCGAGGCCGGTCTCGGCGTGAGCCATCTCCGCCAGCCGTTCGGCCTCGTCGAGCATGGCGCTGCGCACGGAGGCGATGATCTCCTTGCGCAGCTCGAGCCCGGCACCCCGGAACGCCTCGAACGCGCGCGAGGAGGCGGCCACCGCATCCCCGACGGAGCTGAAGATGCCCTCACCGAGGTCACTGGTCGCAGCCTCTTCGAGGCCCTGGCGGCCCCGGAGCTCCGCCCCGCCGGAGGTCTCGCCGAGGCGCAACTGCACGCGCTCGATGATGGCCTGGATCTGGTCCGGTGACGGGACGCTCATGACGGCGCCTCCGACCGGTACTTGTGGTACCGCTCCTCGCCCTCGACCTCCCAGGTGTCGACGATGGCCATCACCACCGCGTCACAGGGGCGGTCGCGGGTCGCCTCGGTCTGGCGCGCCGAGCTGCCCTGAGCCAGGAGGACGATCTCGTCCACCCCAGCGCCGACCGCATCCATCGCGACGGCGAACTGCCCGGTCTCCTCCCCCTCGATGTCCAACGTGCGGACCAGCAGGAGCTTGAGCCCCTCGATCGAGGGGTCCTTGCGGCTCGACACCAGCGTGCCGGCGACGCGTCCGAGGATCATGCGCACCACCTTCCGGTCGTAGGGGTCCCACCCGTCTCCGGGTGCGGCCCTGCGGTAGGGCGAAGGGGCCGCGACTCGTGCCGCGGGCCCCGCGCTCACCTAGCTGGCGTCGTCCCCGCCCGAGCTCCGGCCCAGCGGAAGCACCACGTCGACGTCCGCGTGCGGACGGGCGATGACGTGGCTACTGGTGAGTTCACCGACGCGCTCCGCGCCGAGGACACCCGCCTGCACCGCAGCTTTGACCGCGGCGACGTCACCTCGCACGACGGCGGTCGTGTAGCCGCCGCCGGTCTTCTCCATGGCGACCAGTTCCACCTTCGCGGCCTTCACCATCGCGTCCGCAGCTTCCACCATCGCCGGGAAGCTCCGGCATTCGATCATCCCTAGGGCCTCAGCCATCTGTCGTTCTCCTTGGTCGGTCATCGGGTCCTACTTCTTGGTCGGCTCTCGCCCTTCCAAACTCTCGAGCGCAGACACGGCGGCTTGCCAGCCGACCTCGATGTCGCGCTCCTCGCCACCCAGGTACATGCGGCCGACTGAGCCGAAGACCCGGACCTCGAGGACGTTGATGTCCGCAGCCTTCTCGGCCTCGTTCGCGGCCAGCGCGGCGTATGCGGCCGGCTCGCACTCGAGGACGTAGAGGGTCTGCTGCGGGATGATCATGTGTCCGTGGCGCGTGCGGTTGATCAGCTGCGCGTGGTGGTCGTCGACGCGTCGGATGATCTGGCTCGACAGGACGTGCGGTTTGATGCGCTCCTGTTCGGTGTGTCCGATCGCATCCAGGATCGCCTCGCCGGCCTCACGGGTCGCGGACTGCTCGGGTGCGTGGATCTCGAGGAGTCCGAAGACCCGCTCGACGATCTGCATCCCGGGCTTCACGTCGACGGCCTTCAGAGCCACGTCGGTGAGCCGGTTGATCTCGATCCCGGGGGCGACCTCCACGTACAGGGACGCATCGCCGGCCAGCGGCAGGAAACCCTGCGCGACCGTGCCGAGGAACGCGGCGTACTGCGGCTGGAGGTTGTCCAGATAGCAGTAGGCACGCAGTTCGATCTCGCCGTTACTCATCGGTGCTCCTTGCCCTGGTCGGTGGCCTGACGTCGTGGTCAGTAGCTGTCGGTGCCCTGTCCCCCGGAGACGATCTGGACGCCGGCGGAGGCACCGATCCGAGTGGCGCCCGCGGCGATCATGTCGCGGACGTCCTCGCGGGTGCGGATGCCACCGGAGGCCTTGATGCCCATCTCCGGGCCCACCGTCTCCCGCATGAGCAGGATGTCGTGGACGGTCGCCCCACCGGGGCCGTAGCCGGTCGAGGTCTTGACGAAGGTCGCCTTGGCCTCACGGGCGAGGTGCGAGGCGATGATCTTCTCCTCGTCGGTGAGGTAGGCGGTTTCGATGATCACCTTCAGTGCCGCTCCAGCTTCCCGGCACGCCTCGGACACCTTGGTGATGTCATCGCGGACGAGATCGAGATGGCCACTCTTGAGCGCACCGATGTTGATAACCATGTCGAGCTCGCGGGCCCCATCGCGGAGCGCGCGCCGCGCTTCCATCGCCTTGATCTCCGGCGGCGAGGCCCCGAACGGGAAGCCGATCACCGACGCGACCTTGACCTCGCTGCCGCGCAGGTTGGTGGCGGCGCGCTTGACCCAGTACGAGTTGATACACACCGACGCGAACCCGAACGCCCGCGCCTCACTGCACAACCGGTCGATGTCGTCGGCGTTGGCCTCGGGCTTGAGCAGCGTGTGGTCGATGTAGGCGGCCAGGTCGCTCGGCACGTCGGCGCCGTCGCCTGTGAAGCCGACCCGCTCGGTCCCGGTGCCCACGAAGCGCCGCACCTTGTCGGAGCAGCTGCTCGCGCAGGCACCGTCGCAATCGGCGCACGAGTCGTCCGTGTCCCGCCCCAGGGACTTCAGGACCTCTCGGGTGATCGTGTCGATGAGTTGGTCGGTGTTCACTCGAGCCTCGTTCCGTAGCGCGCTTCGAGCTCGCTGATCTTCGCGACTCGGCGGGCATGGCGGTCCGGCCCGACGGCCGTGGAGAGCCACGCGTTCAGGATGTCACGGGCCAGGTTCTCCCCGAGGAGACCAGCGCCCAGCGCGAGCACGTTCGCGTGGTTGTGCTCCCGGCTGTTACGGGCGGAGGAGATGTCCCAGCAGGTCGCGGCGCGGATCCCGGGGACCTTGTTGGCGGCGATCGCCGAGCCGATCCCGGCGCCGTCGATCACGATGCCGACCTGCGAGGCCCCGGTCGCCACCTCCCGTGCCACGGCGTGGGCGGTGTCCGGGTAGTCGACGCTGTCGGTGCTGTGTGTCCCGCAGTCGCGCACCGTGTAGCCGCGATCACGCAGATCGGCGGCGAGACGCTCCTTCAGCGCGAACCCGCCGTGGTCGGCGCCGATGGCCAGCGTCCCGAGCGAGCCCTGATCCGTGACCGGGCCCTCCTGGGGCGTGGTGGAGGCGAGGTAGCCGGTCACGACCTGGGCGACCGTGCGACGGATCTCCTCCTCGGTCGGGGTTGGATCAGCCACGGGGCTGCTCCGGGGCGTCCGCGCTCTGGAGCTCCACGCGGTACTGGTAGCGGCCGGGGAGGAACAGCAGCTGGGTCGACTCGAGCGGCAGGCCGGAGCGGGTCCAGCTGCGGCGGCGGATGAACAGCAGCGGCGTGCCGGGCTCACAACCGAGCAGCTCGGACTCGGCCTCGCCCGCCAGCGCCGGGTCGATGGTCTCCGACGCCCGGGCCGGAACGAGCTCCGGGGAGGCCTCCCCGAGGAGTTCGTAGAGCGAGCGGCCCGCGGTGACCCCGGCGGTGATGGTGTCGTCATGCTCGCCGAGGACGGCGCGGGGAAGCCAGGTCTTGGAGACGCCGACGGGATCGTCGTCGGCGGACAGGAGCCGCTCGATCTCCCGGCACGGGGTTCCGACGTCGAGTTGGAGGCTCTCGGCGACCTCCTCGGAAGCTCCGACCACCGTGGTGTCCAGCAGGCGGTGGGACGGGGTGTAGCCCTGGCTGCGCAGCAGCCCGGAGAAGGACATCAAGACGGGGTGATGCTGGATCTTGGGGGAACCGACGAACGTGCCGCGTCCCTGGACCCGTCGCAGCAGCCCCTCGACCTCGAGGTCGCCGACGGCCTGCCGGATCGTCGAGCGGGAGACGCCGTAGCGTTCCTCGAGTTCGGCCTCCGTCGGCAGACGGTCCCCCGGACGCAGCCCACGCTCCCGGATCTCGGTCCGGAGCGCCTCGCGGAGCTGCGCATACAACGGGACATCGCTGCGGCGTTCCTGCGCGCCGTGATCCGCGAAGTCCGTCAGATTCATCATGACGTAATGATGTCAGCCTGGCGGTGCTCTGTCAACGTCGAGGCTCGGCGAGTATGCGCTCGATGGCGCGGGCGACGCCAGCTTCGTGGTTGGTTCCGGTCGTCCGATCAGCCACCTCCCGGACGGCAGGGGGTGCGTTCCCCATCGCCACCGCGAGCCCGGCCGCACGCAGCAGGGGGATGTCGTTCTCCCCGTCGCCGATCGCGGCCACGGCCCGCATGTCCAGCCCGAGGTGGGTCGCCAGGTCCGCCACGGCGGTCGCCTTGTCGGCGTCCTCGGCGGTGATCTCCAGGTAGTGCTCGTGCGAGAAGGTGGCGGCACATCCCGACGGCAGTGCCGCGAGGACCGCCTGGAGGGGACCAGGCTCGCCGGCGTCTCCCATGCAGAGCGCCTTGTAGACCGGGCCGAGCCCGGGCTCCGCCGGCTGCAGCGTGACCGCCTCGCCGGTGATCTCCGCTTCCGCGGCGACGCGGTCGTCCATCCAGGGCGCAAGGGCCGCGTCCTCCGTGTACAGCAGTGGGGTCGCGCCCGATCGCGTCGCCAACCGAGCGATCCGTTCCGCGGCGCCGTCCGGTAGTGGGCGCCGCGCGATGACCTCGCGCACGGTGCCTGCCGAGGCGGAAGCCACGAGGCCGCCCTGGAGTGCGACCACCCAGCCGATGCTCGGCAGTTGGGCGAGGACGGGCGCCAAGCCGGCGAGGCTGCGCGAGCTGGCCAGGACGAGCTCGATCCCTTCCTCTCGTGCGGCCGCAACCGCCGTGATCACCGCGGGCTCGAGCTGGTGGTCGTCGGTGAGCAGGGTGCCGTCGATGTCGAGCGCGAGCAGGCGAGGTCGGCCGATGGGCGTCCGTCTGGCGTGCGGCCCAGCCTCCGGATCGTTCACCTACGCCTCCCTCGCCCCGGTCTTGACAACAGCATAATGACGTATCATCATGCTGTCATGATGAATCGTCTCGATCGGCGGCAAGCCCTTCCGCTGTATGTCCAACTCAAGGAAGCGCTGCTCGACGAGATCCGGGACGATGGTCTGCAGCCGGGCGATCGCCTCGCGACCGAGGGCGAGATCGAGGACCGTTTCGGTGTCTCGCGCACCACGGTTCGGCTCGCCCTCCAAGCGCTGGCGCAGGACGGGGTCGTCGAGCGGATCCAGGGCAAGGGCACGTTCCTCTGCCCGCCTCAGATCTCGCATCGGCCGGCGTTGACCTCCTTCACGGAGAACATGCTCAGTCAAGGACTGACCCCGTCGCGACGCGTCCTGGAGATGGAGACCCGCGACGCTCCCGACCCGGTGTTGTCGGCGCTGAGGATGCGTGGGTCGGACCGCCGGTGTCGGTTCCTGCGGCGGCTGTTGCTCGCCGACGGGGACCCGGTCGCGGTCGCGGAGACGTGGCTTCCGGTGCGCTTCGTCGGCGAGGAGCACGAGACCCTGAGCCGCGAGGCGCTCGAAGAGCACTCGCTGTATGAGCTTCTCGCACAGTCACCCATCGCCCTCGAGTTGGCGAGCGGTGTGGAGACCAGCCGCGCGGCCCTGGCCGATGCGGACATCGCCGGGTTGCTGCGCAGTTCGCAGGGAGACCCCGTCCTGATCGTCGATCGGATCAGCTCGGACCCCGCTGGCCGGGTCGTCGAGGTGTCACGGCTGATCTTCGATGGCGTGCGTTATCGGTACCGGACCGAGGTCACGAGGCCCGGAAACGGCTAGCTACGACTAGCCAGAGGTCGGCGGGCGACGCCCGTCGAGGAGAGGAGATGGCACATGAGGTTGACCAAACTGCGGCGAACGGGAGCGATCCTGGCCGCCCTTGCGCTGGTCCTGGTCGCCTGTGGCGACGAGGAGGCGGATGCCCCGGACGGGGGATCCGACGAGGGTACGGAGGACACGGCAGAGGAAGGGGAAGAGGGAGCCGGCGGCGATGAGGCCGGCGAAGGACTGGTCGCCGAGGAGGGCACCCTGGAGGGCTACGACGCCCTGCCGTTCACGGACATCCTGCCGCTCGAGGAGCAAGCGATCGACGAAGAGGTCACGATCGGCTTCTCCCAGACCGGATTCAACCACCCCTGGCGCGTCGCGATGCTCGAGAGCGTGCTCGCTGAGGCCGACCGCCACGACAACGTGCGCATCATCACCACGGATGGTGATGTCGACATCCAGAAGCAGAGCAACGACATCGACGACCTGCTGGCACAGGGGGTCGACGCGATCGTCATGAGCCCGGTCGAGTCCGACGGGCTGGTGCCGGCAGCGGACCGTGTTCGTGAGGCGGGGATCCCCCTCGTCGTCCTCGACCGTGATGTGTTCACGGAGAAGGACCTCTTCATCGGTCAGTCGAACGTGACGATGGCCGAGACCGTGGCGCAGCGCATGGTCGACGACCTCGGTGGCGAGGGAAAGATCCTCGAGATCACCGGCCTGGTCGGCTCCTCACCGGCCATCGACCGTACACAGGGGATGATGAACATCATCGAGGAGCACCCGGGGATCGAGCTCATCACCACCGGTGACGGTGAGTGGATCCGCGAGCCCGCCGTGGACCTCATGGAGGACTGGCTGGTGCGGTACGAGGAGATCGACGCGGTCTTCTCGCACGCCGAGGAGTCCTCCTGGGGTGCGCAGCTCGCCATCTCCCGCGCCGGACGGTGCGATGAGGGCATCCGTCACTACACCCACGACGGATCCTCGGCCGGCTTCGAGTCGGTGGCGGAAGGCCAGTTCGCTGCGGACGGCAACTACTCCCCGTTCATCGGTGACATCGGTGTCCGTGCTGCGCTCATGCTGATCCTGGGCCAGGAGATCCCCGACGGGCAGTCCTACGACCAGCCCGGGGCGTACCTGCAGCTCCCGGATCTGCCCGTGGTCGAGCCGGAGAACGCTGAGGAGTGGATCCCGAAGGGATGGGGCGACTTCGAGCCCCAGGAAGACCCCTGCGGCTGATCGCCACACCCGGTGGTGGGGGGGGGGGCCGGCCCCCCCCCCCCCCCCCCCCGCGCCGGCAATCGACGTGCGCCGCTCGCCGACACTCCGCACGAAGGTGAACGCCACCGCTGGGGGGCTGAAGCCGCCGCAGCGCCACCTGTCCAAGCGGGTGGTGCGTCCGGTACAGTCCGGCCCACCGGAAGCGGCAGTTCACCCATTTCCGGGCACGCAGGAAACGCTGGACGCCCCTCCGACAGTGCCACTCGAGAGCCGCGTCATTGTGGCGGACCTCAGCGCGGCCGTGCTCGCAGTACCCTTGCTCCCCTCGCCACGGGCTGGCATCGCTTCGGCGCCACCGCCTGTCGCGGCTCCCTGGGAAGTAGTCAGCGCCTCCACGACGTCTGCCGCCAGCGGTGCCACGCGCGCCGCTCTGGCGACAGCTGCCCACGCTCGGAGCGCCGGCGTCTCAATCGGTCGTTTCTTTACCCGCGCCGGGAAAGCTGTCGCGAAAGACTTTCAGCCTCAGTAAACCGTGCGCCTTGCGTCGCACTCCCCGAGGAGGGGGATGGCATGCGTGTGTTCCTCGTCAACCCGAGTCATGTGTCCTTTGGGACGGCTGTGATTACGCCGCGGTGGCTGTATGTGCTCGCGGCCGCCACGCCCTCACGCTGCGGCGATCCCGTCATCGCTGATGAAACGCTGGATCCCTTTGACGCGGCGCAGCTCGCTCCGGGCGATGTCGTCGGTATCGGGATCCATACCGGAAACGCCTTGCGTGGCTACGAAGTCGGACAACTCGCGCGTGCGCGCGGCGCCTTCGTCGTCTTCGGCGGCATTCACGCGACGCTCTATCCGGCCGAGGCCCATGCACGCGGAGGCGCACACGCCGTCGTCCGCGGGGACGGCGATGTCATGTGGGCGACCGTCATCGACGACTGCGCCGCGGGAACGCCGCGGGAGATTTACGAAGCAGGAAGAATCGGTGGCGAAAGTTTCACGCCCGCCCGATGGGATCTCCTACCCAAAGACCGGTATATGTGGGGATCGATCCAGACGGTGCGCGGGTGCCCCAAGCATTGCTCGTTCTGCTCGGTGTGGCGCACCGATGGCCAGACCCCGAGGCAAGCGGCCGTCCATAACGTGATCCACGAGGCGGTGGAGTTACGACGACGAGGGTTCCGGTTCATCGCGCTCGCTGACGACAACTTTTACCCTGTGACGCTTGCAGACCTGGCCCAGGCCGCGCGCCGGAGCGACCCGTCGCACCTGCGCGAGCTCGAAGCCGTTCGCGCCGAGCGCTTCGCCCTGATGGACGGACTGGCCAAGCTCCCTGACGATATGGTGTTCTTCACCCAGATCACCATGGAGGCCGCAGAAGATCCGGCATTCCTGCAGGCCATGGCGCGTGCGCGAATTCGCGGGGCGCTCGTCGGCGTGGAGGCGGTCACACCGGCAGGCCTGAAGGACGTGCACAAGGGATTCAATCTGGTGGGCGAACAGCTGGTCGAGCGCCTGCAGACGTTCCGATTGCACGGCGTGCATGTGTTGGGGTCGTTCATTTTCGGCTTGCCGAGCGACCGTCCTGAGACGTTCAAGGCGACCGCCGACCTGGCAGAGCGTGCGGGCATCACCTTTGCGCAGTTCGTCATGCTGACGCCCTATCCGGGTACCGTCGACTTCGAGCGGTGGGAACGCGAGGTGGGCGGAGACGCCGCGACCGTCGGCGGCATTCCCGTCACCCGACACTGGCTCATCCCGCAGGCGGACCGTCCGAAGGCCTTCGCACCCCATCCCGTGATGTCGCCCGACGAAATCCGGCGCCGCACGCAGGGGGTGTGGGACCACTTCTATGCCCTGCCACGGGTCTGGCGGCGATCGCAGGTCGCCGGGACGTGGAAGGGCCGGCTCGCGTTCGTGCTCAGCTCCAAGTTATATCGACAGATGTATGCCAACACCGGGATTGCGACCGATTCCGCGCGACGCATACGATCGGCTCGTGTCGCGCGCTGGATGGCGGGTCCGTGCCGCCGGCTCTTCGCCGCAGCCCCGATGCCCCACCTGGAAGTTCCCCGCGGCTGACCGCCTGTCGAATGTGTACTGACACTAACTCGCCGACGCACCGCGCCGCCGCGGCGCCGGCGTCTGTCGTCACCGCCCTCGCCGCGAACCGTCACGTTCACGTAGCCGGCGCCGATGTGTTGTGGGTTTTGTCAATCGTGTAAGACGACCGCGAGCAGCGAGTTGTGGACCCTGAGCCCATCTTTGTAGTCGATAAACCCCAGTCGCTGGAATTTCTTCATAAAGAAATTCACGCGCGATCGCGTCGTGCCGACCATTTCCGCCAGCGTCTCCTGCGAGATCGCTGGGACGGTCCGCACTGGTTTGTCTGGGTCGCCGTACCGCGCGAGCAGCAACAGCTTTCGCGCGAGGCGTTTTTCGCTGGAGCTAAAGAGCTGGTCGACGAGGTCTTCCTCGATCCGGATGGTGCGCGTCAGCAGGTGAGCGATAAACCGATCAGACATCGCGTGCTGCTCGTGCAGTAGGCGCACCATCTCATGCTGGTCCACGAAGAGAATGGTGGTGTTAGTGCTCGCGGTCGCGCTTCCCATGCGGACGGGTTGACCCGCCAAGCCTCCTTCGCCAAAGAAGTCGCCGGGGCCCAGCATCGCCACGACCGCCTGTCTCCCTGTCTTCGAAAGCACCGAGATCTTTACGCCACCCTTTTGGATGTACAGAACGCTCTCACAGGGATCGCCTTGACTGAAGATGACGTCAGCTCGCCGATACTCCACGATCCTTCTCGCGACTCCCGCCGAGTCGAGGAACGCCTGGGCATTGAACGTCCCATCCTGCTTCGATTCCATGGCCGGCCCCTTCGGCGAACCGACGGTCCCGATGGGCGGTGGACGCGGGCGGCGACTCGAACGCGGGCTCAGTTCGAGACGATTCGAAGCTCGATTGACATCCCTCGATGAACGTTTCCCGCCAGGTTTTGTAAACTTGGCAACAACCACGGCTACTTCTTCGTGCTCCGGGTGATGCGGACGGTCCGCTTGGCGCCAGCTTCAATCAGGATGTCCACCTGCCCCTGAAGCGCGTCGATCCGCTTCAAGTGAAAGTCGAGCACCGCTCGCATCTCGATTAAGAGATCCTCGATGCGGTTCAGTCTCGTGGCGACTGGCCGGATCACCGTTGCCACGACGATGGGCACTGCGACACTGAGTTTCTTCTGAGGCATCGCTCGTTACAATACTCTCAAACGCACCTGGACCACAGTGAACTACACGCAACGACTGATGATCTCCGGCGGAATGCGATAGCCTTCACGTGTGCGAGGATGTTCGACCGCGTTGCAGTGTGCGCGCGGCGACGAGCCCGTTCACAAGCTCTCGAGCGCCGGCAGCGTTGCCACGCCCCCGGCAAGCATGGCGGGCGCTCGGAGCGCCCTGTCGGCGGCACCCAGCCGGCCTTGCGAACGTTCACGCCGTGAACCGTGGCGTCGAGGTTCGACCGCTGCAGGCTGCCGTCGTCCTTCGGCACCAAGGCAACGCCGACGTGGAAGAGCAGATGCCGTCACCGCGCCGGCAGAGACCGGTCGGAGGCAAAGACGATGGAGGGACGTTTCGATCGCCGGGTAAGGCGCGGCTAGCTGCCAGCACGCCGTGACCATGCTCCTGCTCGAGCGATGATCCGCTTCTCCGGGCTGAAACCGAGCGAGCCTTGCTAGACGGTCGCGTCCGTGGCCGTCGGCTGGCCTTCGGCTGCTCCTGGCGGCAGCGGCGGCCTCGGCATCTCCATCAGACCCCCGAAGTAGGTGCGCGTCTCCATCAGCGTGGATGCCACCAGCGTCGCGCCCGCCTCGCGCAAGCTGGCGCCGCTCTCATCCGCCAGCGCGGGAGGCGCCCACCGTCCGGCCAGGATGCGCACGTCCGGTAACGCCGCGTGCAGCCTCCGCACGAGATACCGCGTCTTGGAGGGCGGGCTCGGCGGCAGATCGGCCAGGCACACCACCGTGTACCCCCGATCCCGGACGAAGGCCACCAGCTCCGTCGCCTGCATGCGCGTGGCGATGATCTCCATGCTGATCGGCAGATCCGTGACGAGATGCGCCAGCATCGTCAGCGCGAGCTCGTCACCGGCCCCGTTGGCCGCATAGCCCAGCACGCGCAGCGGTTCCCGCGGCGCGGGAGGCGGCGGCTCATGCTGTTCGAGAGGCGCGACGGTCTCGGGATGCAGCTCCTGGATGAGGGCCGCCGCGTCAGCCAGCAGCTCCCGCGTCACGTCGATGACGGCGAGTTCCTCCTCGACGGACAGGCGCTTTTCCATCCGGTCGCGTTCCGCGTAATTCACGGCCGGCAGGAGCAGCGCGTCGTACACGAGGTGCGGCGGCTCGGTTTTGATGTGACGCTCGATCAGGTCCGCGGCTTCACTCTGATCGCGGGCCAGCAGGCGCTGGTAATACCCGTAGTCGGGCGCGAGCGCCGGCGTGTCGGCCATCAGCAGCCCCATGAACTCGAGCCCAGGCACGTGCTTCCCGAGCACCACGACACAGACCGTCAGCGGCGTCGCCATCAACAGGCCGAGCGGTCCCCACAGCCACGTCCAGAACGCGACGGACACCAGTAGCGCCACCTGCGACACGCCGGCGGCGCCGGCGTAGAGGACGGTCTCGAGCACGAGATTCGTGAAGAGCTCGAGCGCGACGAACAGACCCACCACCGCCAGCGGTCCCATCCACCCCTCGAGTGCCGCCAGGCTGACCAGGATCGGCGCGCCCGCGGCGAGCACGGGTCCCACGTACGGCACGAAGCGAAGCAGCGCGCCCAGAACCGCCCATACGAGCGCGTACGGCACGCCGAGCAGGTAGAGCCCGACACCCGCAACGATCCCGTAGACCCCGTTGACGAGCGTCTGCATCAGCAGCTGACGGCTCACGCGAGTCCCCGCCTCGTCAAACGCCTTGGTCGTCGTGGTGAGGCGCCCCTGCCCGAACAGGCCGATCAGTCTGTCGCGCAGGTCCCGGCGTTCGAGCAGCATGAAGACGACCAGCACCACCACGAGGCCGGCGGTGCCAAGAGGACCGATGATCGGGCTGAGCCACGTGAAGCCGGGAAAACCCGGGACCTGCTCCGAGGTCACTACGACCGGGCGGGACACCGTGCCTCTCGGGCTCTCGGTCTTCTCGAGGTCCGTCTTGATGTCGTCGATGGTCTCCTGCAGTTTCTCGACCGAGCCCCCTTCCCCGCGCCGCGCACATCCGCGATCTTTTCGAGCACGTTGGCGCGATACCGTGGCAGGTCGTCGGCCAGATGGTTCATCTGACGCACGAGTCCCCATCCCGCGAGGCCGCCGATCAGGAACACGAGGCTCACCGCCGTCAGGACCGCCGGCACGCGGCCGATCCAGCGTTCGAGCCACGTCACGGGGGGTGTGAGGACGAACGTGAGCAGGATGGCGAGGGCCACGGGAATGAAGACGGCCTGCGCCCAGTAGAGGACGACCACGACGAGCACGCACCCCGCGAAGGTGACCCACGGTTTCAACGTCTGGGAGGTGGCGTCCATGTGGACCTTACGCGCGGGTGTTCCGTGTGCCCACGAGAGAATGAGCATACGGGATCGCCGAGGCTACGTCACCTGGGGTACCATGCCCTTGACACGCACCGCGCACCGTTCCCCGCGTGTGGGAGGTGGCCAAATGGCCCCCGAGCAGCGCTTCAAGAACGAGTGGCTCGTTCGCCTCGTGAAGGCCCTGCCACAGTTTCCCGTCGAATTCATCGAGCAGGCGCGGGCGAGCCGCAGCCCGTACCTCGCGCAGGCGATCGTCGCCGCGGGGCTGCTCCAGCCGGAGGAGATCGGCCGGATCGTCGAGCAGGCCTACCGGATCCACTACCTCGCCCCCTCGCGCCAGGAGATCGACAAGGCCACGCTCCGCCTCGTGCCCGAGCGTCTCTGCCGCACGCACATGCTGCTGCCCGTCGGGGCGAGCGATCGATCGATTGACGTCGCGATGGCGAACCCGCTGGACCCGGACGCGCAGCAGGACGTCGGCAACGTGACGGGCCGCGCCGTCAAGGCGTTCTACTGTCCCCCGGGGCGGGTGGACGAGCTGCTGGCGCGCGTGCTGACGCCCGACCACGTGATCTACGACCTGCTCGAACGCGTCGAGCAGCGCGACCGCGTCGAGGTCGTCGACGAACCGGCCGACGATCGCGACGGCGCGACGGAACCGGTGCGCGATCCCGTCGTGCAGCTGGTGGACGCGATCCTCGCGCGCGCCGTGCAGATGCGCGCCTCCGACATCCACATCGAGCAGGAGGAGCGACAGACCAACGTCCGGTACCGCGTGGACGGCCTGCTGCGAAACAGCATGGTGCTCCCGCGCTACGTCGGCGTCGGTCCGGTGGTCTCGCGCATCAAGATCATCGCGAAGCTCGACGTCGCCGATCGCCGCCACCCGCAGGACGGCCGCGCGAACATCCGCGTCGGCCAAGCCGAAGTCGGCCTGCGCGTCTCGACGCTGCCGACGGCGCTGGGCGAGAAAGTCGTCATCCGGATCCTGGACGAGCGGACCGCCTTCATCCCGCTCGCCAAGCTCGGGTTCAACGACACGCTGCGGGTCCGGCTCGAAGGCCTGATGCAGCGCTCGCAGGGCATCCTGCTGGTCACCGGACCGACGGGATCCGGCAAGACGTCCACGCTCTACGCGATCGCCAGCGCGCTGCTGTCGGAAGACACCAACATCGTCACCGTCGAGGATCCGATCGAGTTCCGGCTGAAAGGCGTCAACCAGGTGCAGGTCAACGACAAGGCGGGGCTCACCTTCGCCTCGGTCCTGCGCTCGGTCCTGCGGCAGGATCCCGACATCATCCTCGTCGGCGAGATCCGCGACCGCGAGACGGCGGACATCGCCTGCCAGGCGGCGTTGACGGGCCACCTCGTGCTCTCCACGCTGCACACCAACGACGCGCTCGGGTCCGTGACGCGGCTCGTCGACATGGGTGTCGACCGCTACAAGATCGCCGCCGGCGTCATCGGCGTCGCGGCGCAGCGCCTCGCCCGCCGGCTCTGCCCCGAGTGTCGCCAGGGGCTGCCGGCCGACCAGATCCCCGACAGACTGCGCCGCGCGATGAGCCGCCGCTCGATCGCGGCGCGCGCGTTCGGACCGCACGGCTGCGACGCGTGCGACTACACCGGCTATCGCGGACGCGTGCCGCTCTTCGAGCTGCTCGAAATCACGCCCGCCGTGGCCGAGGCGATCGGTGAAGGCGCGCCGATGGGCGACGTGCGCCTGCGCGCGCTGCACGACGGCGCGCTGCACCTGCTGACCGACGATGCGCTGGCGCACGTGGCCGCGGGCGACATCACGATCGACGAGGCCACGCCGCACCTGCAGCTCGAACACGCGCCGCCGGCTTCAACCGCGGCGAGTAGCCGTGCGCAGGCCGGCCCCGCGCCGGCGGCCGCACGCGTGCTGGTCGCGCTCGCCGACGAATCCGCGAGGAC
>JBBDSW010000035.1:0-288 GCA_040904745.1 Nitriliruptoraceae bacterium | reverse complement strand
GGGGGGCGCGGCGCTCATCGCCGGCGGTTGCGTCGTCGAGACGGCCGCGGACGGTCCGGCGGCCCTGATCAGCCTCGCGCAGCGGCCGCCCGACGCGCTGCTGGTGGATCTCGACCTGCCGGTGCTCGATGGGCTCGAGCTGATCCGGCGCGCGCGCACCGGGATGGGGCTCTCGGCGCTGCCGATCCTCGCCGCGGCTGGGTTCGACGACCTCGATCGGCGCGCGGCGGCGCTCGCCGCGGGGGCCGACGACCTGATCGCCCTCGCCGGGGGGCCTGCCGCGGTGGG
>JBBDSW010000034.1:0-11476 GCA_040904745.1 Nitriliruptoraceae bacterium | reverse complement strand
GTCCCTTCGGGGACGGCCTCGACTGCGTTCACCCCCACCGCCGTCGAGGAGTAGACCGATGGCCGATCAGCGACGCCAGCAGCCCCCCCGGGATCGACGGGGAGGGCGCGGTAGCCGTGACGAGCAGACGCCCGGACTCGGGGTTCCCAGCACCGCCGGCGAGCCGATCGGGCGTGACCGGGCACGCAAGCGTGTCGACGCACCGGTGCGCAGGGCTTCGGCCGACGACGAGGGGGGACCCAAGCGGCCACCCCTCCCGGACGACGAGGAGCCGGGTCTTCCCCGCGCGATCCAGCGCGAGATCGAACGTGCGCTCGGCAAGGGACCGAAGTCTCGCGACATCGCGCTCTGTCTCAGCATCGGCTCGCAGGCCATCGACGAGGAGCGTCCGGATGTCGCGGTCGACGTCCTGGCGTGGGCGCGCCACCAGGCACCCCGTCTCGCACCGATCCGGGAGGCCTACGGCATCGCGCTCTACCAGCAGGAGCGGTGGGCCGATGCGCTCAGCGAGCTCCAGGCCTACCGGCGCATGACCGGCCGCGTGGATCAGAACCACGTCATCGCCGACTGCGTCCGCGCACTCGACCGCGGCTTCGAGCAGGTCGCCGAGGCCGCGCAGGCGCTGGTCGAGGACGAACAGGCTCCGGAGAACCGCCGTGCCGAAGCAGCGATCGTCTGGGCCGCCGGTCTCGCTGACGAGGGCGACGTCGGGGCCGGGCGTGCCGTGCTGCGACGCTTCCTCGAACGGCCGCGCTCCGGTGACGCCGAGCACGATCTGCGTGCCCGCTACCTCGCGGCCGAACTCGCGGAGCAGGCCGGCGACCTGGACGAGGCCGCCCGCCAACTGGAGCTGATCGTCGCCATCGACGAGCACTTCCTCGAGGCCGCCGATCGGCTCGAAGGCCTCCGCGAACTCGGGGGCTGAGGGGGTCCGCCAGCCTCACCCATCGACGGGTGGCTCGATGTCGTCCTTGTGCACCTGGAGGCTCCCGTCGGCGTCACGCTCGACACGGCTGACCGCGCGCCACCGGCCGTCGTCCCGCTCAGGATGGTCGAGCCGGTAGTGCGCCCCGCGGCTCTCCTCACGCGCGAGGGCGGCCACGGCCACCGCCTTGCCCACCAGAGCCATGTTGCGCAGCGACAGTGCGCTCTCCAGCGCCTCCCGCCGCTCACGGGCGGACCCTGCGCTGTCGGGATCGAGGGTCAGGCGAGCCAGGTCCTCGTGCTCGATGCCCTCGAACTCCGCGATGGCCTCGCGGAGTCCGCCCGCCTCCCGCAGGGGTCCGAGATGCTCGTGTGCAGCCATGCGGCACCGGAGGCGGACGGAGGACTGCGGCACACCATCGGTGCGCTGCAGCAGGCTCGCCATCCACGAGGCATCGTCGTCGGGGATGTGCAGGTCTTCGGCCGGCACCGGCGACGGTCGCTCCTTCGCCGCTCCCGAGGCGGCCCTGCCGGCGCGGCGCCCGAACACGAGGGCGGACGAGATGGCCGACCCTCCGATGCGGTTGCCGCCGTGGATGCCGCCGGCGGACTCACCGGCCGCCCAGAGACCGGGGACCGGTGTGCGTGCGTCGGTGTCGATCTTCAACCCGCCGAGCCAGGTGTGGCTGCCGGGAGCGACCTCCAGCGGTGTGGTCGTGATGTCGATCCCGCGCGAGAGGCAGCGTTGGTAGACGGACGGGATCTGCTCGAGGATCACCTCCAGTGGCACGTCGGTCGCATCCATGAAGATGCCACCGGTCTTGCCCGCCCGGCCGGCATGGATCTCCTTGGCCATGGCAAGGATCACCTCGCTGCGCGTGCTCCGCTCCGCGGTATCGGGGAAGTAGCGGCGCAGGAACGCCTCCCCGTCCCGGTTCCGGAAGACCGCACCGGCGTTGATGAAGCCGGTCGGGTGCGGCGCGAAGCCGAACAGTTCCTCCGGGGAGGTGCACATCGCCTGGAAGTCGATCATCTCGATCCCGATGAGCGGGATCCCCGCCCTGAGCCCCAGCGCGTAGCCCCCGCCGGTGACCTGCGGCGGGTTGTCGTTGACGTAGAACAGGCCGCTCCCGCCGCCGGTGCAGATGATGATCTGGCGGGCGGCGTAGAGCACGAGGCGACCGCGCGAGTACTCCATGCCCCAGGCGCCGACCACGCGGCCGTCGCGTACGAGCAGGTCCACGATCGCCGTCTGGGAGTGCTGTCCGATCCTGGCGTCGGGGCGGAGCCGGTTCGAGAGCGCCTTGGTGAGCTTGTTCCCCGTCATATCGTGATGATGGACCGCCCGCGCCTGCGAGTGGTTGGGGAAACGCTTCAGGTCGAGGTCGCCCTGGTCGTCGCGGACGAACCCGGCCCCCCAACGTTCCAGGTCGTCGACGATCTCCGGGATCTCGTGCACCCAGGCCTCGGTGAGCGCACGATCGATCAGTTCGCCCCCGTGCGCGAGGATGTCCGCCAGATGTTGCTCGGGGCTGTCGTCGGCCCCGAGCGCGGCCGCGAAGCCGCCACGTGCGTACGTCACGGTGCCGCTGGTGGCGACACCCTTGGTCGCCTGGATCACGCTGACGCCGGCTTCGGCCGCCTCGAAGGCGGCCATGCTCCCGGCCGCCCCGCCGCCGATGATCAGCACGTCCGTCTCGTGGCGGTCCACCGGCAGCGGGTTCATCGGGTGGCCTCTCCGGCGTCATCCATCTCCGCTGACCGAGCTACCAGGTCGAGGAAGGTCGTGACGCACGCGTCCGCGAACTCGGGATCGTTGATGTGCAGATCGAACTCCCGGAGGACCCCGTCTCCCAGGCGCTCTCCCAGCACCTCGCCGAAGCGGGCATCCACCTCCGGTCGCTGCCACACACCCACCGGCTCTCCGTCCAGGTCGACCGTCCGTCGGCGGGTGTGCTCGCTGAATCCGTGCCGGGGGATGAGCACGGCCACCGGGCCGCTGGCGCCCTCCAGCCGGTCTGCCATGAGGGTGGCCACCGCTTCGTACTCGCCGGCGTCGGTGCGCATCAGGAGGTTCTGCTGGTTGTAGCGGACGAACTCTCGTCCTCGGAAGCGCTCCGGAACCTCACCGACCCACAGGTTCGCATGGTCCAACGCACCGGGGACCACGACCTGGGGGATGCCCCGTGTCGCGGCGCCGCGCAGACGGTCGTCGCCGGCGCTGTAGACCCCTCCGACCACCAGGTCGGTCAGTTCGTGGGTCGTCACGTCGATGACACCTCCGAGTTGGCCGGCCAACGCCATCCGCTCCAGCGCCCTCCCGCCGGACCCGGATGCGTGGAACAGGATCACCTCGTAGCCAGCGGCTTCGAGCCCCTCCTGCACCCTCGCGACACACGCGGCCGTACCGCCGAACGAGGACACGCCCACCAGGACGGGAGCCGATCCCGCATCCTCCTCCGGCTGCTCGAGCCTGCTGCGTGCCATCGCGACGGCCGCGACCGAGGCGTTCCGGATGATCGCGGTGGTCACCCGGTTGACGCCGAGATCGCCCACCGAAGGGACCAGGATGATGTCGCTCGCGCCGATGTACCAGGGCGCGGCTGGCGTGGCGGCGACGGCGCTCACCATCAGTTTGGGGAAGAGCAGCGGCAGCTCACGCATGATGGCGCACGCCATCCAGGTGCCGTTCGCGCCTCCGAGGCCCATCGCGGCGTGGAGATGGCCGCGTTCGACCCCGTCGCTGACCAGTTGCCGTGCGCCCGTGACCATCACCGCAGCGGCCTCGCCGCGGTCGAGAGCGGCCACGCTGATGAGGTCGCTCCCGCCCGCTTCGGCCACGCGTTCGGCCGTCACGTCCGCTCCCGCCACCGCATGGGGTCGTAGCGAGAGATCGAGGACCCATGGTCGGGCGCCGGCGGATCGCACCCCTGCGCACGCGCGCCAGGTCTCCTGGCTCTTGCTGTCGAGCGTGGCGAGGATCGCGACGGTGGGTGACGTTTCCACGGACCGCCCCTCTCGTCTGCGGACGTCCCCCACGGGTGACGCGACCACGGTGGGTCCTCGGTCTGGCGCCAGTGAAGCAGAAGGACGCGGCGAGGCCGGCGCTCGTGCCGCGGCTGGTCGTGGGCGCCGTTCAGCCGAACGCGCCGAGCTCGCCGGCGTCGCGTCGCCGGAGGTAGCGCAGGAGGCCGGCGGCGTTCGCCCGCATGTCGTTGAGCAGGTCGAGGCGGGCGTCGCCCTCCTCCTCGCCGGTCGCGGTCGAGCGCAGGAAGCGGCGGTGCAGGGTCTCGGCGACGTGGTCCCGCTCGTGATCGCCGTCCAGCCCGTTGGCACGGGCTTCCTCCGAGGCGTGCTCGGCGGTCGCGACCCACTCGCGGAGCGCGTCCCCCGCGTCCTCCAGGGCGGCATCCGCCGGCTCCACCGGACCGTAGTGCGCCAGGTAGAGCCGCTTCGGACCACGTTCGCGGTATCGCTCCAATGAGGCCAGGGCGGCTTCCAGATGGAACTCGGGCGGCGGTGTCGCCGGGCGTGCACGCGGCATCCCTTCCAGTTGCACGCCTGCGGAGTCCCCGGTGAACACCGCGCCGATGGTCGGATCGAACACGCCGAGGTGGTGCTTGGCGTGTCCCGGTGTGTGCAGGAGCTCGAGCTCCCGCCCTCCACCGAGGTCCAGCTCGTCACGGTCGGCGACGCTCTGGATCCGCTCGGCCGGCAGCGGGGTGCACGCGCCGTAGACGGTGTCGAACAGCGGGCCGTAGACCCGCGCGGAGGAGGCGTTGAGACGCTCCGGGTCGACCAGGTGCCGGGCGCCGTGCTCCGAGACCACGATGGTCGCCTCGGGGAACGCCGCGGCGAGGTCCCCGGCGCCGCCGGCATGGTCGAGGTGGATGTGGGTGAGCACCAGATAGGCGAGGTCGTCGGGCCCGAGACCGAGGTCACCCAACCCGGAGATGACCGCCTCGATGGTGAGGGCCGGCCCGCACTCGATCAGCGTCGGTCGGGGGGCGTCGAGGAGGTAGCCGGCGGTCACGCCCGCGAGCCCGGCGGTCAGGGTGTCGACCGCGAGGACCCCGTCGTCGTGGACCCGGACCGGGGTCCCAGCCGTAGGGGACGCCGCGACCGGAGCGTCCTCGCCCCCCGTCGGATCGTCTCCCGCAGCCATCCGGCGTCCTCCCTCAGCGCCTCGCCCCGCGGCCGGACCGAGCGTTAGAGAACCTAGTCATCGTCCGTGGCGTCGGGGTCCTCCTCGTCCTCCTCGTCGGTCGGATCGTCCTCGGCGAGATGGGTGTCCCCGGGCAGCGCGACGTGAAGCACGGCCTGTCCCGGTTGCACCAGTGGGAGCGTCGTCATCCCGATGATGTAGCCGTCCTCCTGCGCCTCAACGCTGGCGCGCTCCACGCCCAACGGGCTGGTCGTGGTCCACAGCGGCTGCCCGGCCTGGACGAGGTCGCCGATCGAACAGTGGAGCTCGAGCACGCCGCCACGTGCGGCCCGCAGCCACCTCGACGCCTCGAGGACCATCGGCGTGGCGGCCGCGGGCTCCGGTGCCTCGTCGATCATCCCGAGCGCCCGGAGGACCCGCAGCGTGCCCCGTACCCCGACGTCGATGCAGTCCTCGTCGAAGCGCAGCGGCTGGCCGCCCTCGTAGGTCAGGACCGGCACGCCCTGGTCGAAGGCGTGCGCTCGCAGCGAGCCGGGACGCAGCCGCGCATGCAGTACGAACGGCGCCCCGAAGGTCACCGCCAGACTGCGCGCGGCCTCGTCGTCGGTGACCCGGACCTGGGGCACGTTCAGACGGTGGTTGGCGGCCGTGTGCAGGTCGATCCCGGCGTCGCTGCCGGCGATCACCTCGTCGCTGACCAGGCGGGCGATCCGTGCCGCGATGGAACCGGTGTGCGAACCGGGGAAGGAGCGGTTCAGGTCCCGTCGGTCGGGGAGGTAGCGGGAGCCGATCTGCACGCCCAGGACGTTGACGATCGGAACGACGACGATCGCGCCGCGCAGCGCGGCGGGATCGAGGCGGTCCAACAGGCGTCGCGAGGTCTCGATCCCGTTCAACTCGTCACCGTGCACCGCCGCGGTGACGAACACCCGCGGCCCGTCCTCGGCACCGTTGATCGCGGCCATCGGCAACGTCGTGCGGTCCCCGGTGTAGGACTCGGAAGCCAGAGGCGCCAGGTTGCGGCGCTCACCGGGCTCGACCGTCACGCCGGCGACGGTGATGGGACCGCCCGTCATGCCTCTCTCCGGGACCGCTTGCCGGTGACGAGGTAGCCGTGTGCGGGATCCACCAGACAGCGGCGCTCCAGCGTCAGTCGTCCGAGCAGCATCCGGAAGTTCATCCCGGTGCGGTCGGTCAGGGTGATGTCGGCGACGGTGTCGAGCGGGCCGCACACGATCCGTGTCCGCACCACCGGACGCTCCTCGGCGCGGGCGCCCGTGTCCCTGACCCGCTTGTGGCCGACGATCGGTGCCTCCACCTCGTGGTGTTCCGGGGCGCGTTTGGTGCCGAGCACGACGTCGAAGCGCACCAGCGGGGCGAGCTCACCCGTCACCGGATCACGGTGTGACCCGAGCTCGGTCAGCTCCGTCACGTGCAACGCGCTGGAGCGCGCCCCGGTGTCGAGCTTGCCACGGAGCTTCAGGCCCCACTCCGGCAGGACGACGTGCTCCTTCCACCCGAGGACGGGAAGCGTTCGCTTGGAGCCGGGCTTGGCGGTCACGGGAGCCTCACGTCGTCGCGGTGGCGGGGAGAGGCAGCCCGCCTTCGACGCGCGAGCCTACGGCAGTGTCTCGCTGGCCCGTCGGAGGCCACCCCTGCCCGCGGACCGTGAACCCGTTCCATCGGACCGTCATGGTGCGCCTGGACGGCGTCGCCGTCCGTCCGTGTCGTGGAAGGGCTGGCGGCCGTGTCGTGCCCGCCACTTGTCCATCACCAACAGCAGCACGACGCCGGCCAGGAAGCCACCGATGTGCGCCTCGTAGGCGATCGGCTGACCCGTCGGGTTCTGCGCCGAGACCAGCTGGAGCGCGAACCAGCCACCCAGGAGCAGCCAGGCCGGGAGCATGACGACGGCGAAGATGATGAACCAGCGCACGATCCGGATCCCCGGGATGAGCAGGGCGACCAGGTACAGCGGGAACGGGACCACCGTGAACACCCGGGCTCGTGGCCAACAGATCACGTAGGCACCGAGGGCCGCCGCCACCGCTCCCGAGGCGCCGATCAGCGGCACGATCGAGTCCGGTCGGACCGCCGTGTAGGCCAGGGTGGCTCCGGCGCCACCGACGGCGTAGAACAGGATGAACCGCAGGTGCCCGAGACGGTCCTCGACGTTGTTGCCGAAGACGACCAGGAACAGCAGGTTGCTCACCAGGTGTCCGAGCCCACCGTGCAGGAACAGCGACGTCACCAGCGACAGCGGGATGTTCTTCGCCGGCATCGAGGAGGCGCACTCACCGAGGAGCGACTCGAGTTCGCCGGCGTTCAAGGGAGCGAAGGTCGTCAGCTCGCGTGGGATCGCGGAGAAGCGGTAGACGAACTGCAGTTCCTCGCAGCCGGTCGCCGGGAGTTGGAGGAGCAGGAAGACGGCGAGGTTGGCGAGCGTGAC
This sequence comes from Nitriliruptoraceae bacterium, assembly GCA_040904745.1. Taxonomy (GTDB): domain Bacteria; phylum Actinomycetota; class Nitriliruptoria; order Nitriliruptorales; family Nitriliruptoraceae; genus T1Sed10-7. The sequence goes on along the minus strand of JBBDSW010000034.1, from coordinate 3,938 downwards.
CAGCCACACGACCACGGCGGCCCGCCGGGTCGGGTTCACGTCACCGATGGGAAGCACCATCAGGTGCCATCTCGCACGGAGCCGTTCGGTGTAGGCCGCATCACAGGAGCGCGCGCAGCCGCAACAGGTCCGCCATCGAGGCGTCCAAGCGGAGCCGGTTGGAGGTGTAGGCCCGCGAGAAGCTCAGATCGCCGTCCATCATCTCGAGCAGATCGTCGGAGTGGACGCTGATACGGATGTCGCTGCGGCGCGGGGGAGCCTCGTCGAGGATCGAGAGCGTGCCCTGCCGCCACTCGGCGTGACGCACGAGACCGAGGTCCGGGCAGTTGGCCTCGATCGTGCGCTTCGCCGGGAGCAGGGAGCGGGTGGCATCATCGACGTCGCCGAGCTTGTGCAACAGCCGCTCGAGGACCTCTTCGACCTCGTCGACGCTGGCCATCGCCCCGCTCCGTGCTCGCCGCCGCGCCCACCGCGGGGGCACGACGCTAGCAGCAGGGCCCGTGGCATCGTGGGGGTCACGGGGCTGGATGGCCGGAGGACTTCGGGCAGCGACGAACGTGAGGTGGCTAGGCTGCGATGCAGCCAACGCTCGTAGGGAGATTGTCGTGAATCCAGCTGTCCAGCGTTACCTCGATGCCGCCTCGGGGTTCACCGAGCTGACCGCCAAGAAGGCCGAGCAGATCGCCAAGCAGCTCGTCCGCTCCGGCGAAGCCGCCGGGGACCAGGTGGGCGAGCTCGTGGAGGAACTCATCGAGCGGCAGAAGAAGAACCGCGAGGCGGCGAGCCTTCTCGTCAGGAACGAGACCGAGCGCGCTATCCGGTCGATGGGTCTCGCCGGCACCGAGGAGGTCGAGCGCCTGGAGAAGGAGGTGGCCGCACTCAAGCGTGAGCTGCAGCGGACCCAGGGCAGCTCGACGACGAAGAAGGCCGCGAAGAAGGGCACCAAGAAGGCCACCAAGAAGGGCACCGCGAAGAAGGGCACCAAGAAGGCCACGGCCCGCAAGGGTGCGGCGAAGAAGGGCACCAAGAAGGCCACCGCGAAGAAGGGCACCGCGAAGAAGGGCACCAAGAAGGCCACCGCGAAGAAGGGCACGAAGAAGGCCACCGCGAAGAAGGGTGCGACCAAGAAGACCGCGGCGAAGCGTGCTCCGGCCAAGAAGGCCACGAAGAAGGCCACGAAGAAGGCCACGGCCAAGAAGACCACCGGGGGCGCGAGCTCATGACCACCGATCGCGCGCCGGAGCCGACCGGCTCCGGCGACGATCCGGCCGCGGCGATCCGCTCGGAGATCGAGGCGCTCGATGAGCGCCCGGTCACCGAGCACGTCGAGGTCTTCGAGCGCGCGAACCGGGTCATCGCTTCCGAGCTGAGCGCGCTGGACGAGGTCTGACGCTGGCCACGACGCGCCGCCGACTCGACGCGGAGCTCGTTCGGCGCGAGCTGGTCACCAGCCGGACCGAAGCCCAGGAGGCGATCGCCGCGGGGTTGGTGACCATCGATGGCGCCCCGGCGTTCAAGGCTGCGACCCAGGTGTCTCCAGCGCAGGCCGTCGTGCTGAGCGCAGCTCCCCGCGCCTACGTGTCGCGGGGAGGCGACAAGCTCGCGCACGCCCTGTCCGTGTTCGGCCTGGACCCGACCGGCTGGCACGTGCTCGATGCGGGGGTGTCGACCGGTGGCTTCACCGACTGCCTCCTCCAGCACGGGGCAGCGCGGGTCGTCGCTTACGACGTCGGCTACGGACAGCTCCACGAGCGACTCCGCACCGACGAGCGGGTGGTGCTCTTCGAGCGGACCAACGTGCGCTCGCTCACGCCCGCGGACGTGCCCCCACCGCCGGCGGATCTGCTGGTCGCTGACCTGTCGTTCATCTCGTTGGCGCTGGTCCTACCCACCCTGCGGAGCCTGGTCGCCGAGGACGGACAGGGGCTGGTACTCGTCAAGCCGCAGTTCGAGGCGGAGCGCGGCGATGTCGGCACCGGCGGCATCGTGCGTGATCCGGCCGTGTGGGCGCGTAGCCTGCACCGGGTCGCGACCGCCGCCGCCAGCTGCGGCTGGGAGACCGTCGGCGCGACCGCCTCGCCGCTGCTCGGTGGGGCCGGCAACGTCGAGTTCCTCCTGCATCTCGCCCCACCGGACACCAGCATGCGACGATCCGACACCTTCGAGGTGGGCGAGTGGGTGGCCACGGCGGTGGCGGAAGGACAGGTGCGCCGCGCCGACGGGCGCGGCGCCGCGAGCACGGACACCGATGCGGAGGGAACCTCGTGAAGATCGGGCTCGTCGTCCACGCCGGTCGCGTCGACTCCCACGATGCGGCTCTGGAGGCCGCACGGGCGCTGCGTGAGCTCGATGTCGAGGTGGTGCTCACCGTCGGCGGTGATCGCTCCGAAGCATCGGAGGAGCTCTCCCGCGTGGCGCCGTTCGTCCCGCCGGCGGAGTTCGCGGCGGAGGTCGATCTGGCCATCTCGTTCGGGGGCGATGGGACCTTCCTGCGGGCCGCGCATCTGTGCAGGAACGATGGGGTCCCGGTGCTCGGCGTCAACCTCGGCCGGCTCGGCTTCCTCGCCGAGGTGGAACGTCACGATCTCGGCCCGGCTCTGCGTGCGGTGGCCGCTGGCGAGCACCGCATCGAGGAACGGGCGACCCTCGAGATGGAGGTGTACGCGCCCGACGGCACGCTGCTCGCCACCGACTGGGCACTCAACGAGGTCGCGGTCGAGAAGACGGTGCGTCAACGCCTCCTCCTGGTCGACGTCCACCTCGACGGCACGTTCTTCGCCCAGGTCCCGGCCGACGCTCTGATCCTGGCGACCGCCACCGGCTCGACCGCCTACGCGTTGTCTGCCGGTGGCCCGATCGCGTCCCCACAGGTGGCGACGACGCTGGTGGTCCCGGTCGCTCCCCACAGCCTGTTCGACCGCACCGTCCTGGCCGCCCCTGACGAGGTCGTGCGGGTGGAACTACTGGAGAACCAGGCCAACGGGCTGGTCTCCTGCGATGGACGCGACCCCGTCGAGGTGGGCCCCGGTTCGGCGGTGACCGTCGTCGCGACCGGACGCCCCGTCCGTCTCGCGCGGGTGGGACTCATCGACTTCCCGACCCTGGTACGACGCAAGTTCGGGCTCCGCTGACAAGCGGGTGAACGTGCCGGGGGTCTGTCCGGGCCGTGGCTCGGGGTATGTCCGGATGATCTGCAGCGCCTCTGGTCGGCCAGGTACTCGTCCGGCCCAGCGCCCGCCGTCAACCGACCACGGTCGCCGGGGTCGGCGTCTCCGGTCGTATCCGCCGCTCGATCAGCTTCTTGGCCTCGTCGGCCCACAGCACCGCGCTGGCCAGCCCAGCACAGGTCGCCCACCCACCGAGCGACAGTGGGCGTGTGCCGAACGCTTCGTTGAACAGGGGTGACTGGACCACCAGGATCTGCAACCCGAGAGAGAGGGTCACCGCGCCCCACAGCCAGGGGTTGGTGAACAGGTGGTGGAAGGCGCTGACCCGGTCTGATCGGGCGTTGAACGCGTTGAACAGCTGTGCGAGCACCAGCGTGGTGAAGGCCATCGTTCGGCCGTCGACGGCATCGCCATCGCTGGCGAACAGCCCCCCGGTCATCCCCAGGTCGAGGGCCGCGAGGCTGACGATCGCCATGATCGTGCCGACCCACGCGATCCCGAGCCACATCTCCACGTCGATCACGCGGTCCTCGAGTCCGCGTGGCGGACGCTGCATCACGTCGTCGGGGGGTGGATCGAGCCCTATCGCCAACGCGGGCGCCGTGTCGGTCAGCAGGTTGATCCACAGGATCTGGACCGCCAGCAGCGGGATCACGATGGCCTCGCCACCGGTGTCGAGCCCGATCACGCCGGCCAGGATCACGCCGAGGAACATCGTGAGTACCTCGCCGATGTTCGAGGACAGCAGGAAGCGCAGGAACCGACGGATGT
>JBBDSW010000033.1:0-1889 GCA_040904745.1 Nitriliruptoraceae bacterium | reverse complement strand
AGCACCATGTGGTCGATCAGCGTCCACATCGCGGCCGAGCCGCCGAGACCCACCGCCAGGGTAGCGATCGCGACCAGCCGAGCGACATCCACACCACCTCCCATCCACCCCCGGCACGGAAGGCCTCGGACAGCTCCGCCTCCCACTCATTCCGCATCCGCGTCCGGTCCGGAGCCGGCGCCAGCTGGGAGGCCATCCGCAGCACCCCTCGGGCGACCGCGCCCTCGAGCCCGGCCCGCCTCGGCGCGCTCAGGGCTCGCTTCCGCCCGCATCGGTGGCGGGCCGGCCGGCCAGGCCGAAGACCGCCTGCTGCCGGGTCAGCCGGTCGCGCGCCGTGGCGAGTTCGGACCTCCCTTCCGCCGTCGGCCGGTAGTAGCACCGTGGTGGCCGCCCCTTCTCGTGCGCAAGGGCGGGGTCCTCCCAGCGCGAGGCCACCAGCCCGCCTGCTTCCAAGCGGCGGAGGATCGGATACACCGTTCCGCTCGCCAGGCCCGTGGTCCGCATGATGTCGAATCCGTACCCGTCGCCGTTGACGATGGTCTGGAGCACGAGGGCGGCGTTGTAGCTGAGAGGCGGCGTCATGGCTATATGAGTGCGAATCTACATAGGGGGGTTCATGTGCGCCATGGTGGTCCGTCGAGGGCCGCGCTCGCGGCTGCCCGGCCAGCCGCCCGTCCCGTGCTCCAGGCCCACAGGAAGTTGTAGCCGCCGATCGGGCCGAAGGCGTCCAGCACCTCTCCGCACAAGAAGAGTCCGGGGTGCGCGCGGCACTCCAGGGTGCGCGGCTCGACCTCGGCGAGGGAGACCCCGCCGCCCGTGACCTCCGCCTTCTTGAACCCTTCGTCGCCCGTCCACGGGAGCGGGTAGGCCGTGAGAGCGATCACCAGCGCGCGCCGGTCCTCGCGGCGAAGCTGCGCGAGCGGGGTGTTCGCCGACACGCCCACCTCGTCGAGCAGCACGTCGGCCAGCCGCCGGGGAAGGTCGGCCGCGAGGGCGGTCCGCACGGTGCCGCTGCCCTGGGCGAGGCGTTCTTCCCACTCGGAGGCCTCGACGTCCGACCACTGAACCTGGAGCTCCTGGCGGTCGCCGTCCCGGAGGCCCCGGATGGCGAGATGCGACGCGTCGAGCACGGTCGGCCCGCTCCACCCCCGATGCGTGAAGAGAAATCCGCCCCGGGTCTCGAACGAGGGACGCGCCCCCGGCGCCCGGATGGTGACGTCGAGGGAGACCCCGGCCAACGCGGCATGCGGGTGGGGATCCGCCGTGAGGGGCGTCAGCGCCGGGTAAGTGGGATGGACCTCCATGCCGAGTCGCTCGGCCAGACCCAACCCGAAGCCATCGCTTCCAGTGGCCGGGACCGACAGCCCGCCGGTCGCCAACACGACCGCCGACGCGGGGATGGGGGGCGCATCCTCGAGATCCACCCGCCACCGCACCGCCGGATCGCTCGGGTCGTTCATCGGGGAGACGTCCGTGACGCGGGTCCCGAACCAGGTTCGGGCGCCCGCGTCCCGCACCCACGCGACCAGCCGGTCCCGGACGTCCCGCGCCTTGTGGCTCGACGGGAACAGCTTGCCGGTCTCCGACTCCAGCTCGAGCGGCATACCGAGCGCTTGCTCGAAGAAAGGACGCTGCTCGCGGAGCGGCCAATCCAGGAGGAGCTTGCGGAGCGTGTTGGGCGAGGAGTCGGTCACGTAACGGCGAGGCGTCACCGTCGACGGCAGGATGTTGCATCGGCCTCCGCCGCTGATCAGGATCTTGCGGCCCCCGTTGGCGGTCCGCTCGACCAGCACCACCGGCGCGCCCGCTCGGGCCGCGAAGAGCGCGGCCATGAGCCCCGCGGCACCGGCGCCGATTACCACGATGGGCGGGCGCTCAGCCGACATCGC
>JBBDSW010000032.1:0-1898 GCA_040904745.1 Nitriliruptoraceae bacterium | reverse complement strand
AGCCGGCGATCCGCTCCATCGCCCGCAGGAACACCTCGCTGGTGGCATCCTCGGCACGGGTGGGGTCGCTCAGCCGTAGCCGGCAGTACCGGTAGATCCGGACGACATAGCGCTCGTAGAGCGGCACAAACGCAGACGGATCGTCGCGGGCGGCGCAGGCGATCGCCTCGTCGGACGTGTCAGGGTCCATGGCCGGCTTCGTCACACGTATCGGGCGGTGGAGGGATCGCAGCACCTGTACCCCGTTTCGTTCGCCGTCGAAGGTCGACCGCCATCAGTCGCTAAGACGAGGAACTCGCGGAAAGGTAACGCCGGCCAGCGGACCTGACGCAAGAGTACGTCGTCACGTCGACCAGGCCCCGCTCTTTAACCACCATGTCCGTGCGTGGTGTGGTACCGTGCTCCGCAGCACTGCACACGGGGTGGTCGGACACTGGTCCGGCCTGAGATCAGACCCGCGAACCTGATCCGGGTAATGCCGGCGGAGGGATGTGTGCTCAGGGGCTCACCGGCCTCTCCGCGCTCCACCATCAACCGTCCGTCTGCACCACACACCCGCGTGACCGTGCCCGTCAGATGCGGGAGGTGTCGTGCGTACCATTGTGCTGACCGTGGCCGGCTCGGATAGTGGCGCCGGCGCCGGCATCCAGGCTGACCTGAAGACGATCTCCGCGCACGGCGCCTACGGGGTGTCCGTCCTCACCGCGGTGACCGCACAGAACACCCGCGCCGTCACGGCCGCCCTGGCGCTGCCACCGGACCTGATCGAGGCGCAGTTCGACGCGATCTTCGACGATTTCGCGCCCGCCGCGACCAAGAGCGGCATGCTCGCGGACCGAGAGCGCATCGAGGTGGTCGCGGCGGCGCTGCGACGCTACTCACCTCCGCATTATGTCCTCGACCCGGTGATGATCTCCAAGTCCGGCTTCGCGCTGCTCGCCGCAGACGCGGTCGATGCACTTCGCGCCCACCTGCTGCCGCTGGCGGATGTGCTGACGCCCAATGTGCACGAGGCCCAGTTGCTGGCGGAGATGGAAATCCGCACCGTCCAGGAGGCCCGCACCGCCGGCGCACGCATCCTCGAACAGGGGCCGCGGGCCGTGATCGTCAAAGGCGGGCACCTCGCTGAACAGCCGGGGACAGACGTACTCGTGACGCGCGAGGGCGTGCGGCTGTTTGAGGGAGAGTTCGTGGAGAGCGGCAGCACGCACGGCACCGGGTGCACGTTCTCGGCGGCGATCGCTGCCCAGCTCGCACATGGCCGCCACCTGGATGAGGCGGTCGCGCTTGCGAAGGCGTACCTCACCGAGGCGATCCGCTCCGCCGTCCCGCTCGGCTCCGGTTCAGGGCCGACCGACCACTTCTTCTACCTGCGGCAGGCCGACCCGGCCGCCTGGACCTCACGCCTCGGCATCACGGGTGAATTGCAGAGTGGAGCATCGCAATGAAGCGGATCCCCCGGTTGCAGGTGATCACCGACGAGACGGTACAGTCACGCCACTCCCACGCCGCGCTGGCCGAGCTGGCCGCGCGCGGTGGCGCCGGTGGCATCCAACTGCGCGAGAAGCGTCCCTGGACGACACGGGAACTGGTCGATGCCGCGCGCGCCTGCCTCGAGGCCTGCGCCGCATACGACGCGGTGCTCGTCGTCGATGACCGCGCCGACGTGGCGCGGGCGGTGGGCGCGCCGGCGACCCACCTCGGCCGCAACGACCTGGACGTGGCTACGACGCGCGCGATCCTGGGCGACGCTGCCGTGATTGGCGGCACCGCAAACTCCTACGAGGAGGCCACGCGCGTGTGGACGACCGACATCGACTACATCGGCGTGGGGCCGATCTACGGCACGCGCTCGAAGGCGAACCCCGCCCCGGAGATGGGCCTGGAGACGCTGCGGC
>JBBDSW010000031.1:0-1902 GCA_040904745.1 Nitriliruptoraceae bacterium | reverse complement strand
ACGAACCGGCTGTAGAGCAGGTGCAGCACGGCGTGCTCGACCCCGCCGGTGTACTGGTCGACCGGAAGCCACCGCCCCGCCACGTCCGACGGCCACGCCCGGGACTCGTCCTGCGGGGACAGGTAGCGCAGGAAGTACCACGAGGAGTCGACGAAGGTGTCCATCGTGTCGACGTCGCGGGTGGCGTCCTCCGATCCGCACGAGGGGCAGACGACGTCGTGCTTGAACGTCTCGTGCTGATCGAGCGGTGAACCGGCGACCGTGAAGTCGAGGCCGTCGGGGAGCTTGACCGGCAGGTCCGCGACCGGGACGCCCACCTCGCCACAGGCGGGACAGTGCACGATCGGGATCGGCGCGCCCCAGGAACGCTGCCGGGAGATCAGCCAGTCGCGCAGCCGGGTGTTGACCTTCGCGGTCCCCCACCCCTTGTCCTCGACATCGGCGATGATGCGTGCCTTGGCCTCCTCCCAACCGAGGCCGTCGTACGCACCGGAGTTGACCATCACGCCGGGACCGACGTGGGCCTCGGTCATCGTCTCGGGATCGAGGGGCTCGAGCAGCTCACCGTCCGACCCCGTCGGCTGGATGATCGGACGGATCTCCAGACCCTCCTGGCGCGCGAACTCGAAATCGCGCTGGTCACCGATCGGGACCGCCATGATCGCGCCGGTCCCGTAGTCCATCAGGACGTAGTCGGCGGCGTAGGCCGGGATGTCCTCCCCGGTGAACGGGTTCACCATGTCGAAGGGGAGGCGGTAGCCGCTCTTGCCGGACTGGCGCTCCACGTCGGAGCGGCGAGCGACCTCCTCCAGGTAGGCGTCGTAGGCCGGATCTCCAGCCATCCGCTCCCGCACCAGCGGGTGCTCGGGCGCGAACACGAAGTAGGTGGCGCCGAAGATCGTGTCCGGGCGGGTCGTGTAGACCACGACCTCGTCCTCGCCGTCGGCGGTGTGGAAGGTGATCTCCGCGCCCTCCGAACGGCCGATCCAGGCCCTCTGCGAGTTCTTGACCCGCTCCGGCCAGTCGATGTCCTCGAGTCCGTGGAGCAGTTCATCGGCGTAGTCGGTGATCTTGAAGAACCACTGGGTGCGCGGCTCACGGGACACCTCGGTGCCACACCGTTCGCACCGTCCGTCGACGACCTGCTCGTTGGCGAGCACCGTCGAGCAGGAACGGCAGTAGTTGACCAGCGCCTCCTTGCGGTAGGCGAGTCCCGCGTCGAACAGCTCGCGGAACAGCCACTGGGTCCACCGGTAGTACTCCGGGTCACAGGTCCTGAGCACCGTGTCCCAGTCGAAGGAGTAGCCCAGCCGGACGATCGTGGAGCGCTGCTCCTCGATGTTGTCGTACGTCCACGCCTTCGGATCCGCGCCGCGGTTGCGGGCGGCGTTCTCCGCCGGCAGTCCGAAGGCGTCCCAACCGATCGGGTTGAGGACCCGTTTGCCCGTCATCCGCAGGTGCCGCACCAGCGCGTCGTGGATCGTGAAGATCTCGGCGTGCCCCATGTGGAGGTCGCCGGACGGGTAGGGGAACATCGTGAGCGCGTAGTAGGCGTCGTCGACGTCGTCCGGACCGAGAGCCGCGGGAGAAGGCCGAAGCGAGTAGGTGTGCTCCTCGGCCCAGCGCGCCGCGATCGGCGGCTCGATGGCCAGCGGGTCGTAGCGCTCTGTCTCACCTGCGTGCACGTCGGACATCGGGCGGTTCGGCCTCCGGGAGCGGACCCGCGGAGGGTAGCGAGCGACCCGCAGCCGACCTTCGTGCACGCGCCCGGGGGCGGGCTCGCGTTCGCACGGCTACCCGGCGCTCGGTACGCTCCCGCGCCGCACGTACGCTCGCTGTGCGTGCCTCTCGGGCCGGTAGCGCAGTCCGGCAGCGCACCTCCATGGCATGGAGGGGGTCGTG
>JBBDSW010000030.1:0-1948 GCA_040904745.1 Nitriliruptoraceae bacterium | reverse complement strand
GCTGGTCACCGTCACCCCCTACTTCGATGCGGGCGGGCACCTGTCGGGAACGATCGCGCTCATCACCGACGAGCTCACACCCGGCGACTACCGCATCTGCACCGGTACCAGAGCCGACGACATCTACACGCCGATCACCATCGAGTGACCACGTCACCCCCCCCCCGGGAGGAACCTGACAACGTCACGTCGGTCTAGACCGGTCGGATGTCGAGACCCACTGCTCCGAGGTGGTCGAAGTCCGCGGGGTTGCGGGTGAACAGCGGCAGGTCGTTCGCCAGCGCCGTCGCAGCGATCAGCAGATCCACTGCTCGGGCGCCACGGGGCTTGCGCTCCCGGGCGCGGGTCGCGGCGTAGATGCGGCTGTAGGCGCGTGCAGCGGCAGCGTCGAACGGCAACGGATCGAGCAGCGCCTCGATGCGTTGGAGCCGGTCCTGTCGACGTGCCCGCTCCTCCGGGTCGTCGGTCGCGTGAGGGCCGGCGGCCAACTCGGCGAGGGTGATCGCCGCGATCGTGGGCTCGAGGGGTAGTGCGTCGGCGGGAACCTGCTCGAGGGCGATGACGACGGAGGTGTCGAGTAGCCCCTGGGTGACGGGGGTCGTCGCCTCATCGCTCACGCCCGGGGCTCGGGGCTCTGATCGAGGACCGCGTCGAGCTCGTCGCGGAACCGTTCGGCGTCGATGTGAGGAGCGCTCGCGAACGCCGCGAGGAGCAGGTCGCGGCTCACGAACCGTCGACGGGCCGGACGCAGCTCACCAACGGGGATGCCGTTGCGGGTCACCAAGAACGCCTCACCGCGGTCGAGCGCGCGCATGATCGCTCCACTGTCGTTGCGCAGCTCACGCTGACTGATGGTCCTGGTCATGACGCCACCATACCCCCGCCGTAGCACAGGCGCTACACCACGGCTTACCGGAGGTGCTCAACGAATCCAGGACTCCTGGGACCGTGACTTCCTGCTGGCGGGCCAGAACGGCTGAGATCTGCGTCTGACAGGCTGTCTGGGGCGCTTCTGCGTGGTCGAGGGTGCTCGCTTCCACACCCCGAGTATGAGAGAATCACTGCAACAGATTCTCCGGTGTGGGAGCGTGTCAGGATGGTGGGGATGACCGGCCAGGTGCCGTTGCCGCTGCGGCCCGAGGGGGCGATCCAGATCGGGGAGGCCGCCTGTCTGGTCGTCGAGGAGCACGGTGGGGCGGTGTGGGTGTGGGGCACGTTGTGGTGGTCGTGGCAGGACGGCGATGAAGCGGGCCGGCGGCTCGCCGCGGTGCAGCTGGCCCGAGCCAAGGCCGCGACCCGCAGCGACATCGCGACGGCGTTCGGCACCTCCCGCGAGACCCTGTGGCGGTGGGCGCAGGCCTACGACGAGCACGGGGTGGCGGGGCTGGTGCCGGCCAAGCCCGGACCGAAGGGCGCGTGGAAGCTCACCGACGACATCGTCGAACAGATCGTGACGCTCGACGCCCGGGGGCTCACGCAAGCGGCGGTCGCCGAGCAGGTAGGGGTGTCGACGTTCTCGGTCCGGCAGGTCCTACGCGACAAGGCAGCCGGGCAGCCACCGCAGGTCAACGACGAGGACGACGACGTCCTGCCGGTGGTGCCGGCCCCCGTGTCACGGTCCGACGAGCGGCAGGCGGCCCGGTTCGGGCAGCTCGAGGAGGCCGAGCCGGTGTTCACCGAAGGGCGGCAGTTGCCGCTGGTCGGGCTGCTGCTCGCCCTGCCGACCTTGGAGGCGACCGGGCTGCTCGAGGTCGCCGACACGGTCTACGGCAAGCTGGCCAACGGCTTCTACGGGCTCCGCAGTGTGCTGCTGACCCTGGTGCTGCTCGCGTTGCTGCGCGAGCCGCGGGCTGAGGGCGCGACCCGGGTGGTCCCAGCCGATCTGGGAAGGGTCCTCGCGCTTGACCGGGCCCCGGAGGTGTCCACGATCCGCCGCAAACTCGGCGAG
>JBBDSW010000029.1:0-1954 GCA_040904745.1 Nitriliruptoraceae bacterium | reverse complement strand
ACCCGCCGATGTAGGACATCTCCACGCGGGGGCCGGTGAGCCCGCCCGCGGTGCGCAGCTCGGACGCACGGTCCGCGCGCCGCTCCCAGACCGCGCGGATCGCCTCTGCCACCTCGCCGTCGGTGGCACCGGCCCGCAGCACGCCTCGCAGGTCAGCGCCGGTGGCAGCGAACAGGCAGGTGAACAGCTCCCCCATGGCCGAGACGCGGGCGCGGACACAGGTCCGGCAGAACGGACGGGTGACGCTGGCGATGACACCCACCTCGCCACCGCCGTCGAGGTAGCGGAACCGTTCGGCGACCTCACCCGGCTTCATCGGGGTCGTCGGCTCCAGCGGCCACCGAGCCCTCAGGCGGTCGACGATCTCAGCGGCGGGGACCATGCGGGTGCGATCCCACCCGTTGGTGGTCCCGACGTCCATGAACTCGATGAAACGGATCGGGACCTGCTCGTCCCGCCCCCACGCCGCCAGCGCCTCGACCTGGTCGTCGTTGACCCCGCGCTGGAGCACCGTGTTGACCTTGACACCGAGACCGGCCTGGCGCGCAGCGGCGATGCCCTCGAGCACCGCGGCCACCGACAGCGGCGTATCGGCGACCGCGTGGAAGGTCGCATCGTCGAGCGCGTCCAGGCTGACCGTCACCCGGCCGAGCCCGGCGTCGGCCAGGGGCTCGGCGAGCTTCGGCAGCAGCACCCCGTTGGTGGTGAGGGCCAGATCCTCCAGACCCGGCAACGGTGCGAGCATCCGCACGAGATCCACCAGGTCGCGCCGTAGCAGCGGCTCGCCGCCGGTGAGCCGGACCTTGCGGACGCCGAGACCGAGGAAGACCGTGACGAGGCGGGTGATCTCCTCGAAGCTCAGCAGCTCTTCGCGCTCCAGGAACGCGTGATCGGCACCGAACAGCTCCCGCGGCATGCAGTAGCGGCAACGGAGGTTGCAGCGGTCGGTGACGGACACACGCAGGTCAGTGACCGGCCGATCGAGCCGGTCTTCGACCACAGCCACCGCAGGTCCTTCCACGCACGGAACCGTACCGGGCCAAGGGGGTTTGGTCCCCGGGGTCTGTGGCCCCTGGGACCTGTGGTCCTCGAGGTCCGTGGTCCCCGGGATCCGGCAGCTGCTGGCGGTAGCCTGATAGCCGACGGGCCGAACCCGGTCCGCACCTGCCGACCAGTGAGGATGGACCGGTGCACGTGCGGGTCTTCGGCGGTCTCGCAGACCACCTCGGTGGCACCCACGTCGAGGTGGCCCTGCCCGACGACGGCACGGTCACCGTCGCCGATCTGCTCTCGGAGCTCTCCCGCCATCACCCGGGCGTGTCCACCCTGCTCCCCGCGGTCTCCGTCGCCGTGGATCTCGAGATCGCCGAGGGGTCACGCACCATCCCAGCCGGCGCCGAGGTCGCACTGCTGCCGCCGGTCGCCGGTGGCGCCGATGCCGCCGAGGGCGGTGACGGCCGGGTGGTCGTGACGGGGCTCGCTGCCCCCCCACTGGACATCGCCGGCACCCTGGCGAAGCTGGCGACACCGACCGCCGGGGCCACCGCCCTGTTCCTCGGCACCGTCCGTGACCACGCCCCGGACCTTCCCGACGTCGTCCGGCTGGAGTACAGCGCCTACGAGCCGATGGCCGAGCGTGAACTCGAGCGCATCGCCCGCGAGACGATCACCGCCCATCCGGCCGTGACCGGCGTCGCGCTGCTGCATGCACTGGGCGACCTCCCGGTCGGTGCCCACACGGTGCTGGTCGCCTGCACGAGCCCGCACCGTGGCGAGGCGTTCGCGGCCTGCCGTGAGGCCCTGGAGGAGCTCAAATCCCGGGTACCAGTCTTCAAGCGTGAGGTCACCGCGGACGGCACCGACCGCTGGGTGGGGTTGTCCGAGGGACCCGCCGGTTGACACGGTCCGGGCGATGGCTGCCCGGTCCGGGCGACACGGCCGATGACGACGCCCG
>JBBDSW010000028.1:0-1961 GCA_040904745.1 Nitriliruptoraceae bacterium | reverse complement strand
TCGCCGACCGTCAGGTTCGGAAAGAGCCGAGGTTCCTGGAAGACGACGGCCAGCCGCCGGTGGTGGCTCGGGACCTCGGCCACGTCGCGTGATCCGAGCCGAATGGTGCCCCGACCGATCGGCTCGAGCCCGGCGATCGCCCGCAGCAACGTGGTCTTGCCGGCGCCCGACGGACCGACGACGGCCGTCAACTGCCCCGCGGGCACCTCGAGGTCGAGGTCGCGGAGGATGGTGGCCCCGTCGACGGTCACCGCCACGTCACGGCAGACGAGTTCAGCGCCGCGCCCCACCGTCACGGGAGCACCTCGTCGCGCCACCGCTGCTCGAGCGCGTCCACGCGGTCGACGGGCAACTCGGCCAGCAGCGGCTCCGGATCGTCGAGCAGGTACCGGCTGTCGGCTCCTGCTCGGAAGCGCGCCCGGTCGACGGCGCTCAACCGGTCGAGGTCGAGCACGGTGGGGACCCCGAGCACGTCGGGATCGGCCTTCTCGGCCTGCAACTGCGGATCGAGCAGCAGGTTGGCGACCACCAGCGCGCCGGCCCGGCTGCCCGCGTTCGCCGGAATCGTGACGTAGCTGACGTTGTTCAGGGTGCCGTGGTCGAGCACGAAGGGAACCGCCGTGTCCGAAAAGACCCCCTGTCGGACGGCGGTCTCGACGAAACTCGGGTCGTAACTCATGGCGAGATCCACCTGACCGTCGCCGAAGAGCTGGTTGAGTTCCGCCTCGTCGCTCGGGAAGGTTCGGCCCTCGCGCCACAGCAGCGGCTGGAGCTCACGCAGATAATCGAAGGCCGCGTCCTCGCCGAGCGCCTGCACGACCTGCCGAACGAAGGCCGCGCCGGTGAAGTCCGGCGGCGCGGGATAGGTGATCCGGCCCGGATGCTCACGCGCATAGGCGAGCAGATCGGCGAAGGTCCGCGGCGGCTGCTCCATCCGGTCGGTGTCGTGTGCGAACACGAACAGGGCGCGGCTCCATGGCGACTCGTCGCCGTCGACCTCCACGCCGAAATCGGTGGCGACGCTCGCAGGGTCGACGAACCGGGCGTTGGGCAGCTCCGTGGCCCAGTTCTCGAGCCACAATTCGGCCCGCCGACCGAGGGCGAAGTTCTCGCCGTTGATCCAGATGAGGTCGACCGAGCCGGCCGTCTCGCCGGCCTGCTTCTCGGCGACCACACGTTGCACCGCGTCCGCGGTGTCGGCGATCGGAACCCGTTCGAGTTCCACGCCCACCTGCGCCGCCGCGGGAACGACCCGTTCATCGATGTAGCGGTTGATGCGTTCGTCGCCGCCGTACAGCCACCACCGCACACGCTGGCCCTCGGCCTCCGCGACCAGCGCGTCCCACGCATCGGCCTTCTCAGAGGGGTCGTCGACCGCAGCCAGCGACGCGATCGTCGCAGCCTCCCCCGCCGGCGGGTCCTGACCGCTCGCGACGGCGCAGCCGGAGGCGACCAGCGCGAGGCTCACCGCGGCAAAGACGGAACGGGGGAAGGAGGGATACGACACGGAGCGTCTCTCGTCGAGGCTGATGAACGGGAGTTCGGAGCTGGCAACCCCAGGCGCGGTCGGTCACTTCCATCGCTGACGGAACAAGCCCACCGCGACCCGGGTTGCCCCCGCGACCCCGACCGCCACCGCCGGATGAGGACCATGACCGCCTTGCTGCCGCCAACCGGATCGTCTGCGCAGCCGGCAGGAAGACGCCCCGATCATGGTATGCGGGGGACGCTACGTCCCGCAGAGGCGTCCGACCGCGCCACCGGCGCACCATCCAGAACGCCGTCCGCGACGGTGGGAAGCGGCTCGCGTGAGCAGGCGTTCCGTAGCTATGTGGTGCCCGAACTCGAGCTGCTGTTCGCGGTCGCCATGCGTCTGACGCGCGACCGCCAGGATGCCGAGGACGTGGTCCAAGACACGCTGCTGCGTGCCTACCGGGCGATCGACCGCTTCGACGGCCGGC
>JBBDSW010000027.1:0-1966 GCA_040904745.1 Nitriliruptoraceae bacterium | reverse complement strand
CGCAGGTAGGCCATCTGCCGCTCGACCTCAGCCACCGTGTGCGTCCCGTCGACCGGGACGCGGTTCGCCTCTGCTCCGTGGTAGCAGGGCTCGCACCCGAAGTCACAGGCCGGAAACACCCCGTGCGTTCCCTCGCAACCGGTGAGCTTGCGGCCCAACAGCTGCGACGGCGTCCGTACCCCGACCGGGAGTTCCGCCCAGCGTGCAGCGTGCGCGGCTGTGACCTCGGGATCCTCCGATCGTGTCGCCGCCTCGAAGCCCTGAACCCAACTCCGCAGCCGGGTCACGCGTCCCCCCGGCACAGGACGCGTTCGACCCGCGCGGACGAGCCGATCTGCAACCTCGGGACGGTCGCGTCGTCGCGGATGGCGATGTCGATCACAGGTGGCCTCGAGGGTCCAGCGTCTTGAGACGGTGGCAACCGCCCGTGCGTCCGAGCCATTCCGTCCCCCCGGCCCGCGAACCCGGCGATGGCCTCCGGGGCCGGCAGCTGGAAGGGCATGTGCGCCTGGGCGGTTATCGGGTGCGGCTCGGCGGCTGCCGGCCCGCATGAGACCATTCTGGGTTGGAGGTCGTGTCCGTGGATCGACCATCGGTGACACCTGTACGGATCGCTGAGGTCGGGAGCGTGGCGTTGGAGGAGTTGCCGCGCGCCTGCTTCATCGTCTCCCGGGACGGCCTGGTTCGGGCGGCGAACGCACGCGCCGGGCACTTCGTGGGCGCCGACGAGGGTGCGCTGCTCGGCCGCGACGTGCTCGGGCTGTACGCCCGAATCCCGGAGGGACGAGCCCGGGCGCAGGAGCTGCGCACCCGGTTCCTCGCGGGGCGTCCGATCGAGGGCGAGGTGATCGCCTTCGAGACAGCCAGTGGCCAGATCGTGTGGGGCCAACTGTGGGTCCAGCCGGTCATCGACGCAGATGGCCGAACGGTCGAGAGCCGGAGTCTGGTGTTCGACGTCACCGCCCAGCGTCGAGCCAAGGTCGAGCAGCAGCGCAGCGAACGCCGGTTCCGGGCCGCCTTCCTCGATGCACCGATCGGGACCGCGCTGCTCGATAAGGACGGTAGGACGCTGGCCGTCAACCCAGCGCTGGTCCGTCTGCTCGGCAGCGATGAATCGGTGCTGCTCGGGCAACGCCTCGCGTCACTGTTCGCCGATGAGGCCGCCGACGAACTTGCCGCGGCGTTCGCTGTCGAGGGGAGCGACACCGCCAGCGAGCTGCGTCTGGTCGGCGGTGATGGTGATGCCCGCTGGGTTCGGATCACGGTCGCCAGCCTCGGCCTCGACGCCCATGACGAAGTGCGCGTCATCGTCCACATGGAGGATGTGAGCGCTGCTCGCCGGCTGCGTGAACAGCTGGAGCATGCCGCGATCCGCGATCCGCTCACCGGTCTGCTCAACCGACGCGGCTTCCTCGAACGTGGCCGTGACATCCTTGCGGCCGCCGACCGGCACCAGCGTTGCGTAGCGCTGCTGTTCCTGGACGTCGACGGACTCAAGGCTGTCAACGACCGTCGTGGCCACGCTGCCGGGGATCGTCTGCTGGCCGATGCGGCCGATGCGCTCCGGCAGCGGTTCCGCCGCGAAGACCAGATCGCCCGGTGGGGCGGGGACGAGTTCTGCGTCCTGCTCGACGACACCGGACAGGTAGCCGTCGATGCGATCGTGGCCGCCTGGGACGAGACCGCGGCTGGCCTGCCAGACGAGCTGCTTCGGCTCAGCCTTGGCCGGTCCCTTCGTCTGCCAGGGCCGAGCTCGAGCATCGAGAGCAGCTGGTCGACGAAGCCGACCAGGCGATGTACGCGGGTCGACAGCAGCGGTAGCACGAGCTGTCAGGACCGGCCCGTCGGGAGCGCCTCGGCGGTGGGTAGGCCCCGGTCGAGCCAGGCGGGGACGGCCTCCGGCGGGGCGGGTCGGGCGAGGTGGTAGCCCTGCGCGAGGTCGAAACCCAGGTCGGTGACCGCGTCG
>JBBDSW010000026.1:0-1967 GCA_040904745.1 Nitriliruptoraceae bacterium | reverse complement strand
CGCCAGCGCTCGACTCACATATGCCTCCACGGGTCGTGGAGTCCATCGGCCAGAGTGCGGGGCGGTCAAGCAGTTGTATTGCTCAGGGTCACCACTCGGGTGCTCTGCGTCACGTCACCTGGGCCGGGTCCCCTGTCTCGCTCACTTCGTTCCCTCGTTGCCCCCGGTCATTGCACGAGCAGCTCGGTGAGCACGACGCGCCGGACGGTGTCGGCGCCCCAGATCGAGATGGCGTCCTCGGTCAGCGCCGCCCGCAGCTGGGCCATTCCCTCGGAGCTGCGCAGCTGGTCGGCCTGCATGACCGCGATCTCCTGCAGCAGGGCGTCCTGCAGCAACGGCTTGCGGGCCTCGATGAGCGTCGGGTCGGCGTCCTCGGTGAGCACGACGGCCAGCGACACGCGGGCGTGCCGCGGGGACGAGACCCCCAGCGTGGTGGTCAACGGCTCGAAGATGACGATCTCGCCGTCGATGGCCTCGGGGGCCACCTCGTCGCCGGCCGGCTTGAGGAACAGCCACCAGGCGGCCGCGCCGGCGATCAGCACGATCACGACCGCGCCTATCAGCAGCAGTTTCTTGGACTTCTTGTCGGGTTCGACCTCGACGATGGCGGTTTCTCTCATGGTGTTGCCTCTTCTTCCAACAGCACGACGATGTCGACCCGGCGGTTCCTGGATCGGTTCTCTGGGGACGAATTGGGCAGCAGCGGGCGGAACTCGCCGTAGCCGACCGCGCCGACCTTTGCCGGCGGCAGACCGTGCTCCTGCACCATCAGCTTCAGGACCGCGACGGAGCGGTCGGTGGACAGGTTCCAGTTGTCGTAGCCGTTACCCCGTTTGAGCGGGATGTCGTCGGTGTAGCCCTCGATCATGACATCGTTGGGGAAGTCACCCAGGATCTCGGCCACGGCACCCAGGATCTGGCGGCCCTTGGGACCGACCTCGGTGGAGCCGAGCGCGAACAACACGTCGTCGGCGGCGATCGAGACCACCAGCCCGCGTGTCTCCCGGCGCTGCTCGACAAGGATGTCGAGACCGGCCTCGACCAGGGCCTCCTGCAACGCCTCGGAGATGTCCTCGAGTTGCTGCTGGCGTTCGGCGTAGTCCCTGGCGGCCTCCGGGTCGATGGCCTCGATGGCCTGGTCGATCGCCGCGACCTGTCGTTCGTCGAGGCCGGTGTTGTCCGGGAGCAGCCCGCTGCTCTCGGGCAGCATGCCCTCGGCGGAGTTGTTGCCGAAGGGGACCGACAGGCCCTGCACGAAGGCCGCGAACTTGATCACGTCGACCGTGGACATCGTGTACAGCATCACGAAGAAGGCCAGCAGCAGCGTGACCATGTCCCCATAGGTACCGAGCCAGCGGTCACTGTTGCCGGCGTCGGCCTGCTTTTTGCGCCGCGCCATCAGGCCGCCTCCTCGGTCGTCTTGCCGCCACCGAGGCGGGCGGCGACGCCGATGCGCTCGGAGGGCGGCAGGTACGACTCGAGGCGTTCGATGACCCCACGCGGGCTGGCGCCACGCCGGATGGTCAGGATGCCGTCCAGGGCGACGTCCATCGCTGCGAGTTCGAGGTCGTTCATGCGCTGGAGCCGGTCGGCCAGCGGGTTGAAGACCAGGTTGGCCATCATGACGCCGTAGAGGGTCGTCAGCAGTGCCAGGGCCATGCCCTGGCCCAGCTGTGACGGGTCGCTGAGGTTGCCGAGCATGTTGATCAGGCCGATCACCGTCCCGACCATGCCGAAGGTGGGGGCGTAACCGGCCAGGGACCGAAAGAAGCTGATGGCGGTGCTGTGCCGGTCGTCCAGGGCGGCGGTCTCGATCTCGAGGGTGTCCTTGAGGACGTCTTCGTCGACGCCGTCGACCAACAGTTGCACGCCGGTGCGCACGAACCGGTCCTCGATGCCCTCGAGACGAGCTTCGAGGGCGAGCATGCCGTCACGGCGGGCGACCTCGGCGAGCTGGGCGAGTTCGG
>JBBDSW010000025.1:0-12019 GCA_040904745.1 Nitriliruptoraceae bacterium | reverse complement strand
AGTACACCGGCGGGGTCGAGCACGCCGTGCTGCACCTGCTCTACAGCCGGTTCGTCGTCAAGGCCATGCGTGACCGTGGGCACGTGGACGCTGACGAGCCGTTCCAGGCGCTGCTCAACCAGGGCCAGGTCATCATGGACGGCGCCTCCATGTCGAAGTCGAAGGGCAACCTCGTCGTCCCCGGCGAGGTGTCGGAGACCTACGGGGCCGACACGCTGCGTAGCACGATGCTGTTCGCCTCCGCTCCCGAGGACGACATCGACTGGGCGGACGTCTCCCCGACCGGGATGCACAAGTGGCTCTCGCGGGTGTGGCGTCTGACGCTCGGCCAGATCGCCGGGGAGCAGCACGAGGCACCCTTCCTCGAGGGGGACGCCGCGGCCACGCTGGAGCGGGCGACCGCGGAGGCCGTCCAGCGTGCCAGCCAGGAGTTCGCCGCCAAGAAGTACAACACGGCCATCGCGCAGATGATGACGCTGACCAACGCGGTGCTCGATGCCACCCGGGAGGGTGCTGGTGGCCCGGTCGTCCGCTCCTCGCTCGAGACGCTGTTGACCCTGCTCGCGCCCGTGTGCCCGTTCATCACCGAGGAGCTGTGGAACCGCCTCGGTAACCAGGGCTCCGTGCACGGCCAGCTGTGGCCGGTGGCTGACGAGCGCCTGCTCGTCGACGAGGAGGTGGAGATCGTCGTCCAGGTCAACGGCAAGGTGCGGGGTCGGGTGCAGGTGCCGACCGGCGCCGATCAGCAGGAGGTCTCCGCGGCGGCCGAGGCCGATGAGGGGGTGGCCGGCCATCTGGACGGCGAGGTCGTCAAGGTCGTCTTCATCCCGGACAAGCTCGTCAACTTCGTGGTCCGCGGGTAACCGGTGGCCCGGATCGCGATCGTCACCGACTCGACGTGCGATCTGCCGCCGGAGCTCGTCGAGGAGCTGGGCCTCAGGGTCGTCCCCCTGTCGGTGACCTTCGGGGACGAGACCCTGACGGCCGGGGTGGAGCTGTCCACCCCCGCGTTCTACGCGCGGCTGGCCGCCGCGGAGACGTTGCCCACCACCTCGCAGCCCGCCCCGGCGTGGTTCGAGGAGGCCTACGCCGACTGCGCGGACGACGGCTACGAGGGGATCGTCTCCATCCACTGTTCCGCGGCGCTGTCCGGGACGGTCGCCCTGGCCCGCGACCGGGCCCGCATGGCCGAGCTCGACGTCGAGGTGGTCGACAGCCGGCTCGTGGGAGGAGCCCTCGGCATGGCCGTGCTGGCCGCGCACCGGGTCGCCGAGGCCGGTGGCGACGTCGCCGAGGTGCTGGCCGCGGTGGCAGCCGTCCGGGACACCTCGACGAGCTTGATCGTCGTGGACACGCTCGAACATCTCCGTCGTGGCGGACGGCTGACCGGGGCGCAGGCGGCGATCGGGACCGCGCTCAAGGTCAAGCCGATCCTGCACCTCACCTCCGCTGGCCGGGTCGAGGTCCGCGAGCGCACCCGGACCTGGTCCCGTGCGCTGGAGCGGATCGCCGCGGTCGCGGCGACGGTCGGTGAGGGCCGTCCGGTGGATGCCGTGGTCGCACATGCCCTGGCGCCGATGCGGGCCGAGCAGCTGTGGACGGCACTGGAGCGGCAGGTGGTGGTGGGCGAGCGGCTCGAGACGCTCATCGGACCGGTGGTCGGCACCCACGTCGGCCCCGGAGCCGTCGGTCTCGTGGTCGTCCCCGTCTCCTGAACCTCCGGGAGAGCGGGTGTCGTCCACAGGCGGTCCGGTGCCCAACCGGGGGGCCGGCGTCGGACCTGGCAGCCTGCCACGATGCTCACCGACGCCTCCACTGACCCCCACAACGACGAGGGCGGCCTCCCGCTCGCGGGACGGCTCGCGGCCTGGCTCCAGCCCCGACCCGGTGAGCTCATCGGACTGGTCGTGCTCGTCGTCGGCGCCGTGGTCGCCACCCTCCTCTGGTGGCAGCAGGCGGCGACCGGCCCGGCGGGGATCGCCGAGGTGGCGGCGGCAGGCGTGGCGATCGACGTGGAGGGGGTGGCCGCGGGACCCGCGCGGGGGGTCGAGGAGGAGGACCCCGGCGCGGTCCCTCGGGTCGATGGCGAGGTGCTCGCCCGGGTGACCGTGCACGTCACCGGTGCCGTGCGGACCCCCGGGCTGGTGACCCTGCCCGCCGATGCCCGGGTCGGCGATGCGGTGTTGGCGGCGGGGGGGCTGGCCGCCGATGCCGACCCGACCCGGGCCAACCTCGCCCGGATCGTCGCCGACGGGGAGCAGGTGCACGTCCCGGCGGTCGGAGAGGGGCCTCTCGTCCCACCGCCGGGGTCCGGTCAGGACGCCGAGGACCCGGCCGACGGGCGGCCGATCGACCTCAACACCGCGGATGCGGCGATGCTCGAGTCGTTGCCCGGGATCGGGCCCGCCCGTGCGGCCGCGATCATCGAGCATCGCGCGCGTCACGGCCCGTTCGCGGTCCCCGGCGACCTCCGGGACGTCTCCGGCATCGGTGAGCAGACCTTCCAGCGTCTCGCGCCCGACCTCGTCGTCCGATGACCCCGGCGCCGGCGGGCCGGGTCGTCGGTCCCGTCGGCGGCTGGGCGCTCGTCGCGCTGGTCGCGGCGGGCGTGGCTGCCCGGATCGGCACGACCCCTCCCGATGGTCCGGGCGCGGGTGGCGGGCGCCTGACGGGCCTCGCCGGTCTGGGTGGCGCGGCACCGCACCTGCCGGCCGTCGGGGCCGTGGCGTTGGCCGGCGCGCTCCTGGGTGCATCGGTTCTGGCCGTCGTCGCGGTTGGTGGCCGCGACCGCGACCATCTCGGTGTGGGGGTAGGGCTCCTGGCGCTCCTGGTCGTCGCGGCCGCCAGCGTCGGCGGGGTGTCGCTGCGCAGCGACGCGGCCGGATCCGGCCGGTTGCCGGCGCTCGCAGCGGCTGGTGGTGTCTCCGAGGTCGAGGTCACGGTGGTCGCCGAACCGCGGCCGATCGCCGGGGGCTGGCAGGTGTTGGGGAGGGTCGAGCGCATCGATGGAACCCGGATCCGCGAGCGGGCCGCCTGGACGCTCCCGGCGGAGCCGCCCACGCTCGGGGAGCGCTGGTCGGCGTCGGTCTCCGCGCGCCCCCTGCCGGACGACGGCTACGGACGTTGGCTCGCACAGCAGCACGCCCGCGTCATCCTCGACGTCCACCGGTCGTCGCCCCTGGCTGACGCAGGACCGGCGGCGCGGGCCACCGAGTGGCTCCGTGCCCGCGTCCGCACGGCCGGCACCCGCCACCTCGACGACCGTGTCGGCGGTCTACTCGTCGGGCTCGTGATCGGGGACACCCGCCTCCTCCCCGCGGAGGACCGGGAGGCGATGCGGGCCACCTCGCTCGGACACCTGACCGCGGTCTCCGGTACCCACGTCGCCATCGTGCTCGCCGGGGTGGTCGCCCTCGTCGCCGTGTTCGGGCTCCCGGCCGGTGCGCAGCGTCTGGCCATCGCTCTGGTGGTGCCCTGGTTCGCGTTCCTCACCCGACTCCAACCGAGCGTGCTCCGAGCGAGCTCGATGGCGCTCCTCCTGGTGCTCGCCAGCACGCGCGGGCACGTGCGCGAACCTCGGCACGCGCTGGCCGCCGTGCTCCTGGTGCTGCTCCTCCTGGATCCGCTGCTGGCCGGATCCCTCGGTCTCCTGCTGTCGGCCACCGCCACGGCGGGCGTGCTGGTGGCCGCGCCGGTCCTCCGGGAGCGGTTCCAGGGGCGACTGCCGCGCCGACTGACCGAGCTCGCGGCGGTGACCGTCGGTGCGCAGCTGGCGGTGCTCCCGATCCTGCTCGTCACGTTCGGGTCCGTGCAGTTGGCCAGCGTGCCCGCGAACCTGATCGCGGTCCCCGTGGCCATCGTCGCCGCGAGCCTCGCCTTCCTCGGCACGGCCGTGGCGGTGATCAGCGTCGAGCTCGCGGCGGTCTGCTTCGTCCTCGCGAGCCCTTTCGCGTGGGTGGTCCTGTGGGTCGCCGGGACGTTCAGCGGCCTGGGCGGCATGGTCGAGGTGGCGCAACCGAGCACCGTGGTCGCCGCGCTGAGCGTCGGCGCCTGGCTGCTGTTGGGCAGGCGGGCGCGCGGCCGGCCGGTCGTCGCCGTGGTCGCCGCCGTCGCCCTGGCGGTCAGCGCGTGGCCGGCGGTGGTCGGACCGCCGCCGCCGAAGGGGCTCCGGTTGACCGCCATCGATGTCGGGCAGGGCGATGCGTTCCTGGTCGAGTCGCCGCGAGCGCGGATCCTGGTCGACGCCGGGGAGGACGACACCGCGCTGCGGTGGCTGAGGCGGACCGGTCGACGCCACCTCGACCTCGTCGTCGTCAGCCATCCCCACCGCGACCACGTCGGTGGAGTGCCCGCCGTCCTCCGCGACCTCGAGGTCGGGGCGGTCTGGGCCGCGCCGGTCCCCACCGACCTCGCCGCCGCCGTGGACGTCCGCCACGCCGCCGCGGACGCCGGCGTCCCCGTCCGTGCGCCGGTCCGCGGCGAGACGGTGACCCTCGCCGACATCGAGATCTCCGTCCTGCATCCCCCGCCTGGTCGGCCGTACCGGCACGCCGACAGCGAGCTGAACGAGTCCTCCTACGTCCTCGCGGTCCGCTCCGGTGACCGCCGGGTCCTGCTGGCCGGCGAGGTGGAGGCCCAGGGGCAGGACGCGCTGCTCGCGCGCGCCCCCGAGCTGCTGGAAGCGGCGGTCCTGGCCGTCCCCCACCATGGCTCCGGCACCACGGGGCCCGAGTTCCTCGACGCCGTCCGGCCCCGGATCGCGCTGATCAGCGTCGGGGTCGACAACCGGCACGGGCATCCGCACGCCGACGTGCTCGACTGGTTCACCAACGCCGGCGTCGAGGTCCACCGGACCGATCGCGACGGCACCGTCACCGTGGACGTGCCGCCCGGGGGGCCGGGGTGAGGGGCGCCGGCGGGACGGTCTCGGGTTCTCGCTACGCTCGACCCATGTCCGTACTCCTGCTCGCCGGCGACGACGACCTGCTGCTGCTGCGGGAGGCGGAGCGGCGGCTCGAGGCGCTCCAACGGGACGATCCCGAGCTGCACGTCGACCGCTACGACGTGACCGAACTCGAGCATCTGCCCGAGCTTCGGACGACCTCACTGTTCGGCGGGCGGACGTGCATCGTGCTGCGGGGTGTCGAGGCGCTCGCTGGGGACCTCAAGGACGAGGTGGAGCGCTACGTGGAGGCTCCCTCACCGGATGCGGTCCTCCTCCTGGTCGCCCGTGGCACCGGGAAGGTGCAGAAGGTCGCCAAGCTGGCGAAGGAGCACGGCGAACGCATCGACGTCAAGCGGCCACCTGATTGGGACGACCGGGCGTGGGAGCGCATCGTGGGCGAGGAGTTCCGCCGGCTCGGTCGGAAGGCCGATGCGACCGCGATCGCCGCGATCCGCCTCCATGCCGGTACGGAGCCTTCGGCGATCGCGTCGCAGGTCTCCTCGGTGTGTGCGACCCACCACGGGGTGGCCGTCGTCACCGCAGAGCAGGTCGATGCCACCGTCGTCGGGCACGGTCGGGCGTCCGGGTTCGCCGTCGCCGACGCGATCTCCGAGCGCGACCCGCGTGCGGCGCTCGTCGCGCTGAGGGGTTCGCTGGAGGCCGGCGATGCGCCGCTGGCCATCACCGGGGCCATCGCCTACCGGATGCGCCAGTTGCTCCAGGTGCGCTCCGGAGCGAGCGCGAAGGAGGCCGGGATGCGGCCGGGCCGGATGTACGACGAGACCCTCGCCCGCGCACGGGCGTTCAACCCGGGGGAGTTGGCCTGGTGCCACGACCGCCTGGCCACGCTCGATCTCGCGCTCAAGGGCTCCGAGCTACCGGATGCGCTGGTCCTCGAACTCGCGGTCCTCGAGCTTGCCACATCCCGTGAGGTCGGGGCGCCCTTCAACCCGCTGGCGACGAAGCGGTAGTCAGGATCCGGCTGGCGGGCCGGGCGTGGTCACCGCACTCGTGGCCGCCGTTCGATCGTCTCGCGGACCGTGCGTGCGGCCACACCCAGAGCCTCGAGGCCGGCCACGTCGGCGGACTCCGCGGCCGTGATGGTCTCCCAAGCCCGTTCGAGCGGTTCCCGTCGACCCTCGAGGAAGCGCTCCACGGCCGCCTCCGAACCCGTGGTACCGACGATGTCGGTGGCGGTCCCGACCGGCGTGCGCGTCAGCGCGCTGACGGCTGCGGCTCGGCGGGCACGGCGAAGATCCATACCGAGGCCGAGACGTTGCCGCCGGGCCCACTCGCCTCCGCCCTCGGCCCGCCGCAGCGCGTCCTCGAGCCGGTCGATCCCGAGGCGCTCCGAGAGCCGCAGGAGCGCGTCGGCGACCGGCTGGTCCCCGGGATCGCTCGGCAGGTTGCCGCGTACCGAGGCGACGTCTGGGACGAGTGCGAGGTCGCGGGCCCCCGCCAGGAACCGGGCGAGTTCGGGCTCGACGAGATCGTCCACCAGCCAGCGGGCGTGCGCCGTTCGTGCCCGTCGTTGAGCCGAGGAGCCGAGCCGGTCGAGGCTGCGCAGCAGTTCGGTCGCGATCGCATGCTGGTGGTCGGCGGTAGCCTCGGGCGGCGGCGCGGTCGGGTCCGTGAGCAGCACCCGGGTCAGGGTCGTCACCAGCTCCTCCAGCGGGAGCTCGAGCTCACGCAGGCGCGCCGGCTCCTGCTCGGTGGCGAGCTCGTCGAGCATGGCCCACCAACGGTCGGCATCCACGATGTGCCGGGTCGCCTGGATCGTCTCGACCACGGTGGCGAGCGGCACCCCGGCCTCATCGGCCAGTCGGGAGACGATCGTCACCCCGAGACGGTCGACGATCTCGTTCGTCACCACGGTCGTGATCAACTCGCGGCGCAGGCGGTGTGCAGCGAGCAGCTCGGGGAAGCGTTCGACGGCCCGCGGCGGCAGCGATCGGGCCAGGGCCGGGCGACACAACGCCGAGTCGGGCACGCGCGAGGCCAGGAGGGCGTCCTTCAGGTCCCGCTTCGACCAGGCCACCAGGGTCGCGAGCTCGGGACGGGTCATCCCGGCCCCGGCGTCCGCACGGGCCGCGAACTCGGCGGTGGAGGGGAGGGCCTCGGCCACCCGATCGAGATCCTCCTCGCGTTCCAGGCGGGTCAGCAGCGCGTCGTAGGTCGCCAGCGACCGGCTGCTGCGGTCCAGCTCCCTGGAGATGGCAACGGTCCCGTGCTCCACCACGCGGACGGCCGCTTCGACCACGTCCTCGGCGAGCTCCTCGAGCAGCTGGTTGCGAGCCTTTCGTGTCAGCTCGCCGCGGTCCTCGGCGGCGCGCAGGAGGATCTTCAGGTTCACCTCGAGATCCGAGGTGGCCACCCCGGCGGCGTTGTCGACCGCGTCCTGGTTCAGGAGCGTCCCGCGCCGGGCGAGCTCGATGCGTGCCCGTTGCGTGATCGACAGGTTGGCGCCCTCGCCGTAGACCCGGGCACGGACCCGGGATGCTTCCACCCGCACGTCGTCGTTCGCCCGATCACCGATGTCCTGGTCCCGCTCGTCGGTCGCACGGACGTAGGTGCCGATACCGCCGGCGAACAGGAGGTCGACCGGGGCGCACAGCACGGCTCGGATCAGCTCCGGTGGTGTCAGCTCGACCGCGTCGGTGCGCAGCAGCTCCCGGATCCGCTCGGTCAGCGCCACGCTCTTGGCGGTCCGGGAGACGATCATGCCGTCCGGGCTCAGGACGGACCGGTCGTAGTCGTCCCAGCCGGATCGTGGCAGGGCGTACAAGCGGGCCCGTTCCTGGTAGCTGGCTTCCGGGTCGGGGTCCGGGTCGAGGAAGATGTGCCGGTGGTCGAACGCGGCGACCAGCCGCACCGCCCGGGAGCGCAGCAGGCCGTTGCCGAACACGTCGCCGGACATGTCTCCGATGCCGGCGATGCTGACGGGTTCGGTCGCCACGTCCATCCCGAGCTCACGGAAGTGACGGGCGACCGCGACCCAGGCTCCCTTCGCCGTGACCCCGAAACGCTTGTGGTCGTAGCCGTGGCTGCCGCCCGAAGCGAACGCGTCATCGAGCCAGAAGCCGTAGCGTCTGGCCACCGCGTTGGCGGTGTCGGAGAAGGTGGCGGTACCGCGATCGGCGGCGACGACCAGGTACGGATCGTCTCCGTCGTGTCGGACGACATCGGGTGGGGGTACCACCTCGTCGCCATCCAGGTCGTCGGTGACGTCGAGCAACCCGCGGATGAACGTGATGTACTGCCGCTCGGCTTCGGCCGGGAGCTCGGCAGGGTCGGCTGGCTCACGGGTGACCACGAAGCCGCCCTTGGCGCCGGAGGGCACGATCACGGCGTTCTTCAGCACCTGGGCCTTGAGGAGGTCGAGCACCTCGGTCCTCACGTCGTCGCGCCGGTCCGACCATCGGAGGCCCCCGCGGGAGACCGGTCCGCTCCGCAGGTGGACGCCCTCGACCCGGGGGGAGTGGACGAAGATCTCCCGGTAGGGACGTGGCTGGGGAGCGTCCGCGATGCGGTTGGGGTCGAACTTGATGGCGACGTAGGCCTCACCGGAACCGTCGGCGCGGGCATCTGGCCGGAACGCGTTCGTGCGCAGGGTCGCGTCGATGAGGTCGAGGATCCGGCGGAGGATGCGATCGTGATCGAGTCGCTCGAGACGATCGAGGGCGGCGAGCACCTCGGCACGGGTCGCCTCCTCGTCCGGGGCATCCGCCGCTCGGCGTGGATCGAAGCGCGCATGGATGTGTTCGACCAGGGACCGCACCGTGACGGGGTGATCGACGAGGATCGTGTCCACGTAGGCCGGGGTGTAGGCGGTCCCGAGCTGACGACGCAGCCGTCGGTAGGCGCGGAGGATCTGCAGGTCGTGCCAGCCGAGTCCGGCGACCACGACCAGCTGGTTGAGTGGGTCCACCTCGAGGTGACCGCGCCAGGCGGCCAGGATCGCCTCCGCCAGGCGGGGACCGTCCACGGTGGGGTCCAGACCGGTGGTCCGGACACCGAAGTCGTGCAGCGTCGCGTCCGGCCCCTCACCATAGACCAAGGGGTGGGGGACCTCGTCGACCGTCGTGAGCCCGAGGCTCTCCAGGATCGGGAGGAAGGCCGACAACTCCAAGGTGGGGCCGCGCTTGGCCACGAGCAGCCGGAACGGGGCGAGGTGTGACCGGTCACCGTGGTGTCGGTCGCCAGGGGCCATACCCCGCCCCTGATCGGCTCTCCGCAGCGCCACCAGGAGGCTCTCGTCGCCGCGAACGACCTCGTCGAAGAGGATGACGTCGGCGACCGCCTCGTCCGGATCCGTGACGTCCCGGTAGGAGGTGGGCAGCCTGTTGACGATGGTGCGGCCGATCGCCTCTGCGACCGCTGGTCCGCTGCGCGCGGTCAGTTCGCGGACGACCGCATCCTCCCAGGGGCGGGCGAGGTCGGCGATGGCCTCGGTGAGGTCCGTACCAGCGCCGTTCCGGTCCGTCACCCGCGCCGCGGGGTCCTCCTCGCCCGGCAGCGTGAGGACGAGACGGGCCAGGGTCCCGTACCGCAGGTCGACGGCCGCATCGGTCTCGACGGTGTCGGCCCCGAAGCGGGCGCGCAGGAGGCTGCCGATGCGCCGCTCCAGCCCGGGTCGCCACCGCTCCTGCGGGACCGAGACCAGGACGGAGATGGTCCGGCTCGGGGCATGGGGGCGCGCGATCGCGAACACCTCCCGGTGCTCCTCGGCCTGCAGCAGGCCGAGGAGCAGGTCCCGGGCGGTGGTCGTGTCAGCCCGCAGCAGCTCGTCCTTGGGGATGGCCTGGGCGATGGTGGTCAGGGTGATGGCATCGTGTGAGCCCTCCACGATGTCCTCGGACTCGAACACCTGCTCGAGGCGCCGGCGCAGGACCGGGGTGTCCCGGATCGGTTCAGCGACCCCCTTGCGGGTGAGCAGCCCGAGGATCACCACGCGGGCGCCGTCCTCGGGCAGCGTGACCGTCACGATCTCGATCAGAGCCCGGCGCTGGACGGTGGCGCGGACACGGCTCCGGGAGACGGCCAGCCGCGGGAGGTCCTCGTCGGCACGTGCGATCGGGACGCCAGCGAGCAGGTGCCGACGGCGGTCCTCCTCCCGCAGCAGTCCGCAACCGGGTGTGGCGCGCTCGCTCCTGGGGCTGGGCGGCTCCGTCTGGACCCCGAGCAGGACCAGGTTGTCCTCCAGGATCCACGTGAGCAGCGCAGCCACCTCGGCGTCACGGTCGTCGCCCTGGCCACGCTCGATGTGGTCACCCAGCGCCGTGGCCGCGCGCCGCACCTGTTCCCGCATCGGCTCGTGGTCATCCGTGACGGCCCGTACATCGGTGACACAGGCACGCAGCCGGTCGAGCAGCACCGGGTCCCCATCGTCCTCGGGCGGTAGTCCCGCGACCTCGACGTGGATGATCGACGCCCGAGCATGGGCCGGGCGGGCCGGTGTGATGGCCGTGATCCGCCCATCCTCGCTGCGCTCCACGCCGACGATGGGGTGGAAGCTGCCGCGCACCGTCAGGCCAGCGGCACCGAGCTCGGCGATCACGCTGGAGAGCAGGAACGGACGATCCTCGCTGATGACCACCGCCGTCCCCATGCCCACGACGTCGTCCCGCCGGCGCAGTTCGACGACGAGCTCACCGGGTCGCCGGCGATCGAGGCCGTCGAAGGCCGCGACGAGCCGCTCGGCGACCTCATCCGGTGGGCGCGACAGCAGGTGGTCCGGTGCACGCCTGAGTGCCGCCTCCGCCATCTGCCGCACGAGGTCTGGGCGGGGGTGGTCACATGCCGCCAGTGCGGCGAGAACCTCGCGCGTTGCCGGTCCATACTCCGTCACGTGGATCCACCGAGGGTCGATGTCCGTACCCGCTCGACCCTAGGCCGACGTGACGTGACGGACGAGGAAGGCGTCCCGTCCCGGCCGCCCATCAACGCGAAGTGGCGCCCCATCAGAGGCGCCACGCGCGGGTGGATCCAGGACGCGTCGGCGCTCAGCGCTCAGAGCTGTGCGAGCCGCTTGGCCATGCCGGACTTGCGGTTGGCCGCCGTGTTGCGATGGATGATGCCCTTGGTGGCAGCCTTGTCGAGCTCGCGGGCGGCCTCGCGGTAGGCGGCGGTGGCCGCTTCCTCGTCGCCGGTCTCGGCCGCCTGGTGGAAGCCGCGGACCTCGGTTTTCAGCTTGGACCGGACGGTCTTGTTGCGCGCGCGCGCGGTCTCGTTCTGGCGGTTGCGCTTGATCTGGGACTTGATGTTCGCCATGCGGAGGCTCGTTCCTCAGGTATCTGCGCACGGGGCGCGGGGCGGGACACGTCGCTCGGCGGACATGCCAGGGCGCCAGTGCGCGGGTCGTCGGACAGGACGAGACGGCCGCGCGCGGCGGACGGAGGCGAACGGTACCAGCGCGGTGCGGACCACGGCAACCGGTGCGGGAGCCCCCTTCTGCGGGAACGCGCCGCAGTGGGCACCCTGTCGGTCCGGGTCGTAGAGCCGGCGGCCACACCGAAGGCGAGGGCGACGTGCGGATCCGTGACGTCAGCCGGGCCGGGCACGAGCTCGGGTCAGCCGAGCTCCATGACCTGCCGCCGCGCATCACGCTCCGGGTGCTGCTGGCGGCTCGCATCCGGGCCGAGGTGGCGGCCTACAACGTGGATCCGGGGCCGACCTACGTCGGAGTGGTGCAGCCCGAGGGCTCGATCCGCTACTCGTACGGACATCGCGTCGGCGCCCCCCGCGTGCTGGATGCCGACCGCTTCGTCGCCGCCTTCGAGCAGGCCGTGACGGCCGGGCTCGCCCGGGTCGCGATCGATGGCGATCCCGCGAGCGACGACCTCGACCGGATGATCGACACCGGCGAGGTGGCGGAGGTCACGGTCGTCCTCGAGCGTGGGATCGTCGCCCGCGATCCGTGACGGGCCGGGCACCGTGGTGCCTGAGCGTGTGATCCGTTCCCGCCTCGCGGGTTCGGTGGGCGTCCCCGCGGTCGAGGGTGCAGATCGTTCCCGCCTCGCGGGTTCGGCGGGCGGCCGCGGATGTGCGGGGGCGGCCGCGGATGTGCGGGGGCGG
>JBBDSW010000024.1:0-12250 GCA_040904745.1 Nitriliruptoraceae bacterium | reverse complement strand
CCCGTCACCGGGCGAAGAGCACCTCGAAGCCGAGGTGGGGGCGCAGCACCTCGGGCACGACGACCGTGCCGTCAGGCCGCTGGTGCTGCTCGACGAGCGCGATGATCGCCCGCTGGACCGCCAGCGCGGTGCCGTTGAGGGTGTGGACCAGCACGTTGTCGCCGCCGACGCCCCGGACGCGGGTCTTCAACCGGCGCGCCTGGTAGTCGGTGGTGTTCGAGCAGGACGTGACCTCGCGGTAAGCGTCCTGGCCCGGCATCCAGGCCTCGAGGTCGAACTTGCGGGCGGCCGAGGCGCCGAGGTCGCCGACCGGGATGTCCACCACCTGGGCGTGGATCTCCAGGCCCGTGAAGATCTCCTCCTGGGTGGCGAGGATGCGCTCGTGCTCCTCGTCGGAGGCCTCCGGCGAGACGAACGAGAACAGCTCGACCTTCTCGAACTGGTGCACACGCAGGATCCCGCGGGTGTCCTTGCCGTGTGCGCCAGCTTCGCGCCGGAAGCACGGCGAGTAACCGACGTAGCGCAGGGGCAGGTCCTCCGGCTCGAGCAGCTCGTCGAGGTGGAGGCCCGCGAGCGGGACCTCGGAGGTGCCGACGAGGTAGAGGTCGTCGTCACGGGTGGCGAACAGCTGCTGCTCGTCGGTGGGCAGGAACCCGGTGCCGTACATCGCCTCCTCGCGGACCAGCACCGGCGGGATCACGGGGATGTGTCCGTGACGCCCCGCCACCTCGATGGCGTAGCGGACCAGCGCGAACTCGAGGAGGGCACCCTCACCCATCAGGTAGGCGAACCGCGAGCCGGACACCTTGGCCGCGCGACCGAGATCGAGAGCGCCGGCCGCCTCGAGCAGGTCGACGTGGTCCTTCGCGTCGATCGGCTCGGGCTTCGGTGGCCCGATCGTGCGCAGGACCACCCCGTCACCCTCCACACCATCGGGCGCATCCGGATGCGGCAGGTTCGGGACCCGGGCGAACGCGGCGGTGTGGTCGGCCTGGACCTCAGCGAGCTCCTGTTCGAGTCGGGCGACCTCGTGCTTGAGCTCCTGCGCCGCCTCGATCATCAGTGGCCGCTGCTCGGCGGTCGCCTCTCCGATCGCCTTGGAAGCCGACCGCTGCTCACCGCGTGCCCGATCGACGTCGGCCACGAGCGAGCGTCGACGTCCGTCGAGGTCACGGAGGCGCTCGAGCTCGGCGCGGTCGAAGCCACGGCGGGCGAGCGCCGCGGCGGTCGCCTCGAGGTCATCGGTCAGTCGGCGTGGATCGATCATGGTGGTGAGGCTAACGCGTGGACGAGACCCGCTCGCGCCACCCGGCCAACCACGCCGCCGCCTCGCGGTAAGCGGCATCGTCGGCCTGGATGCGTTCGGCCTCGTCGGTGCGTCGTGCGCCGGAGCGCCGGTAGGAACCGAGCACCTTCACGTCCCGGTGGGTGCGCTTGACCGCAGCCAGGGCGTCCCCGACCCGCTCATCGGCCAGGTGCCCCTCGACATCGAGGAAGAAGCAGTACTCACCGAGTTCGTCCTTGGTGGGGCGCGACTCGATCTTGGTCAGGTTGAGGTCACGCTCAGCGAAGATCTCCAGCAGCTTGAGCAGGGCACCGGGACGGTTCGCCTCGATGAAGACCACGATCGACGTCTTGTCCCACCCGGTCGGCGCGGGCACCTCGTCGCCGACGACGATGAAACGGGTCGAGTTGCGGGCGCTGTCAGCGATGTCCCGGGCGAGGATCTCGAGCCCGTACCGCTCGGCCGCCAGGGGGTTCACGATGGCGAGGTGGCCTGCGCCCTGCTCCGCGACCACCTCGGCGGCCCGTGCCGTCGAGGCCGCGGCGACCCGCTCGGCACCGGGGATCTGCGCGGACAGCCACCGTCGGCTCGAGGCCAGGGCCACCGGATGCGAGTGGACCTGGACGACGTCGTCCAGCGTCGCTCCCTCGACCGCTGCGGCCACGAGCGAGACCGGGATCTCGAGCTCACCGTGGATCAACAGCTCCGTGTCGAACGCGAGGGCGTCCAGGGTCGCGGTGACCGACCCCTCCAGGGTGTTCTCGATGGGCACCACCCCGCGGCCGGCGCGGCCCTCCTCGACCGTGCGGAGCACCTCTCCGATGTCACCGCAGGGGATCAGGGCGGCGTCGTCGGCGGCGCCGGTGATCATCCGAGCTGCGGTCTCCGTGAAGGTCCCCTGCGGGCCGAGGTAGGCGACGAGGTCGGAGGCGGTGGTCACGAAGCCCTCCGGCGACGGCGCTTCTGGGCTGGCGGACCGGGAGCGCGGCCTGCCATCGCGGCGTCGATGACCTCCTCCTCCTCCGCGCTCAGGGTGTGCTCGCTCCGTGCGGCGCTGACGGGCTTGGCGTAGGCCCGCGTCTCCGAACGACCGTTGATCGCGGAGAGGACCAACCCGTTGCCGTCCTCGTCGAGCAGCGCCGCCGAGAACGACAACGCTCCACCCATGTCATCGAAGGCGTCGTAGCGGGTCACGGCGACGCGGGAGACGTCCGCCCGCATCCGCTCGCGGAGCTCGGAGGTGCGCGCCTCGAGCGCCCCGAGCGCAGCGGTGAGCCCGGCGATGGACCCTCCCTGCTCCCCTAGCACGTCGAGGAGGTCTCGCTCCACGCCGCCGAACGCGCGGACCTGGCTCCGCCGTACGACACGCAGCCGCAACGCCAGCACCACCACCGCCACCAGCAGCAGGGCGGAGACGACGGTCGCGACGACCGCGAGGACCGCCACCAGGTCCGGATCGAGTGTCACGTGTCTCTCCGCTGTGCATGCTGGCTTCGGCGTGCCGGTCGGATCGGGCCGGCGAGGCGTCACTCTACCGCTGGGCCGGCGAGCAGCTCCGAGCGGGCAACGCACGCACCGACGTGCTGCCGGGCAGCGATCCGGTGCGACGGGGGTGGGCTCCCCGACCCGGATGTGCCGCGCACGCTCCCCTCTGGCCGGATGACGGCTCTTTCGGCACGCGGCGAGGCGTGGATGGGAGCCGAACGTCCTTCCATCCGGGCCGGCCGCGCACGTCGTACCTCGGCTGTCACTTGTGCCCGTCCCTCAACCGGAGATGACTCCTGATGAAGAAGACACTCACCGTCGCCATGGCGGCGGCCGCGCTCGCGGTCGTCCCGGCGACCACCGCCCTGGCCGATGGCCACGACACCGCCGAAGTGGTGATCGTGCACGGCGTCCCCGGTCTCGAGGTCGACATCCTCGTGAACGGCGAGACCTCGGACGTCACCGGCTTCAACTTCGGTGACGACCCGGTCGTCATCGACGTCCCGGCCGACGGCTACACCTTCGGCGTCGCCGCGACCGGCACCACCGATGCGGTCCTCGAGCTGGACGCCTCCCTGGAGGCCGGCGCGAGCTACTCGGCCGTCGCCTACCTCGACACCAACGGTGACCCGCAGCTCCAGGCCTTCGCCAACGAGACCGACGCGACCGGCATCCAGCCCTTCCACGTCGCCAACTTCCCCGCCGTCGACATCCTCTCCGGTGACACCGCCGTCCTCGCAGGCGTCACCAACGGGCAGACCGCCCGCATCGACGTCGATGGTGGCACCACCGTGGAAGCCGTCGGCATCGGCGCCGCCGGGAGCGGCGAGGCCGCCCTGGAGCTCGGCGACGTCGACGTCCCCGAGGACACCCTGGTCCTCGTCTACGCGATCGGTCCGGACGAGGGCGCTGAGCTCCCGTCGGTCGTGACCGCCGCGGTCGACGTCACCAGTGACGCCCCGACCGCCGAGCACTCGCCAGGCGAGGCGGGCCTCGCCTCGAGCAGCCTGCCGGCATGGGCCATGGCGCTCATGGCCATCGGCGCGCTGTCGCTGGCCGTCCCGACCGTCGCCACGGCACGCCGCCGCTGAACGAGGTTCGCACCGATCGGTGGGGGGAGGCCTGGCGGCCTCTCCCCACCGTTGCGAGGATCACCCACACGAGATGGACCGAGGAGGCCCCGATGTCGCGCACGCTGACCAGGGCGCTGCTGGCCATCGGGACGCTGCTGCTCGTGGGCACCCCGCTCGCCTGGTACGGCAGCCAGCCCGCGCCCGTCGTGGGCGACCTGCCGGACTCGTACACCGCCAGCGACCAGACCCCGTCGTCACCGCCACCTGCAGAGCAACCCGCCGAGTCGCCAGCTGAGGCCGTGGCGGACGGTGGGGTCGCTCCCCCGGTGCCACCGACCGTGAGCGCAGGGCTGCGCGGGCCCCTCGACGGCGGGGAGGACCGCATCTCACCGCCGGTACGCGTCTCGCTGCCGGGCATCGGGGTGCAGGACGCCTCGGTGGCAGATGTCGGCCTCGATGCGACCGGGGCGGTCGAGATCCCCGATGACGTACAGGAGGTGGGGTGGTACCGCCGCAGCCCACGTCCGGGGGAGCCCGGCAACGCCTTCATGACCAGCCACGTCGACTCCCGCACCCAGGGGCGTGGCGTGCTCTTCGACCTCCGCCGCTCCGAGCCCGGCCAGACGATCCTCATCGACCACGAGGACGGCTCGCAGAGCGTCTGGGAGATCGTCCGGCGCGAACGCATCACCAAGGGCGCCTACCCACTGGACCAGGTCTTCCGCTTCGACGGCGAACCAGGCCTGGTCATCGACACCTGTGGCGGCGCCTTCGATCCGTCGACCGGCTCCTACGAGAGCATCGACATCGTCTACGCCGTCCCTCTCGATGCCTGAACGACGGCGGTCACCGACGGGTGAGCCAGGCCTCGAACGGCTCCCCCGTCAAGCGCTCGTAGGCCTGCACGTACCGCTCGCGGGTCGCCGCCACCACCTCGTCCGGAAGCTCGGGGGCGGGGGGCTGACGGTCCCACCCCGTCGAGGTGGCGTAGTCCCGGACGAACTGCTTGTCGAAGCTCGGTGGAGACGTGCCCGGCTCCCAGGAGTCCGCTGGCCAGTACCGCGAGGAGTCCGGCGTCAGCACCTCGTCCGCGAGCACCACCTCGCCGTCCAAGAGGCCGAACTCGAACTTGGTGTCCGCGAGCAGGATCCCCTGGCGTTCGGCATGCGCGGCACCCGCCCGGTAGAGCGCGATCGCGCGTCGCTCGAGCGCAGCGGCCAGTGGCGCGCCCACCGCGTCTGCGACCACGTCCCGGGAGACGTTCTGATCGTGTTCGCCACGCTCCGCCTTGGTCGCCGGCGTGAAGATCGGCTCCGGGAGGCGGCCAGCCTCCGCGAGCCCCGGCGGCAGCGCGATGCCGCAGATCGCTCCCGTGTCGCGGTACTCCTGCCAGCCGGAGCCGGCGAGGTAGCCGCGGACCACGCACTCGAAGGGGATGATCTCGACCCGGCGGCAGAGCATCAGGCGTCCCCGGAGCTCCTCCTCGTGGCCGGCGATGCGCCGGCGCAGCGTCGCCGGGAGTTCGGAGAGCGCGGTCGTGACGAGATGGTGGGGACCGAGGTCGCCGAGACGGTCGAACCAGAACGCGCTGAGGCCGGTGAGCACACGCCCCTTGTCGGGGACCGCGGTCGGGTGCACGACGTCGTAGGTGGAGACGCGATCGGAGGCGACGAGGAGGACGTGCTCCTCGTCGACGGCGTAGACCTCCCGGACCTTGCCGGAGGAGAGCAGCTCGAGCCCGGTGAGCACCACCGCCGACCTCCTCGCTCCGACCACTGCTGGCCCGCCATGGTAGGGGCCCTCAGGGGCGCATCCGGCGACCGAGCCCCCGCCGTGCAGGCACACCTGACTAGGCTGCGCGCGGCCGTGCCCCCGGGTACGGCGCTCACGTGCCGACGGAGATGACCAGGGTGGACGAGCCTCTTCGCAGCCACGCCACGCCGCGATCACTGGTGTGCGCGGTCACGGCCGCCCTCCTGCTCGGCCTCGCGTTGACCTTGGTGTCAACCGCCCCCGCACAGGCCGAACCGGACGACCTCGTGCTCGCGCAGTCCGAGGACGACGAGGGATCCCCGACCCTGCTGTTCGGCACCTTCCGCAACCAGGAAGGTCCCGTCGAGGGGATCGAAGCGTCGGTCAGCAGCGAGGACGACACCGTCATCGAGACGGTGACCACCGACGAGAACGGGCAGTGGGAGGTGGAGGTCCCGGCGGGCGGGACCTACCTGGTCACGGTCGAGTCCCTCCCCGAGGGGATCTCGCTGCGCGAAGGCGAGAGATCCACGGCCGAAGCCAGTGTGGACGAGGGACAGCGCCAGGCGGTGGTGTTCCGGCTCGGGGAGGCTGCGGAGACCGCGGGGTTCGGCGCGCAGGCCGCGCAGCAGCTCCTCAGTGGCGTGCGGTTCGGCCTGATCATCGCCATGACCGCGGTCGGGCTCTCCCTGGTGTTCGGCACGACCGGGCTCATCAACTTCGCGCACGGCGAGTTCGTCGTGTTCGGCGCGATCCTCACCTGGTTCATCAACGTCAGCGCCGGCGTCAACCTGATCCTCGCGACGGTGCTGGGTGTGGTGCTCAGCGGTGTGCTCGGCGCCGGCGTGGACCGGGTGCTCTTCCGACCGCTCAGGCGACGCGGCCTCAGCCTGTTCCAGCTGCTGGTGGTGACGATCGGCCTGTCGCTCGCGATCCGGTTCACCCTGCTGATGTTCTACGGTGGGAGCACCCGACGCTACACCGACTACGTCGGCCAGCAGCAGGTCAGCCTGGGGCCGTTGTCGGCCACACCACGCGATCTGACGATCATGGCCCTGTCGATCGTCGTCCTCGTCCTGGTCGCGACGATGCTTCGGACCAGCCGCCTGGGCAAGGCGATGCGTGCCGTCGCGGACAACCGGGATCTGGCGGAGTCCTCCGGGATCGATGTCGAGCGCATCATCGGCATCGTCTGGATCGTCGGCGCGGGCCTGGCGGGACTCGGCGGCATCTTCTACGGCACCAGCCTCGGGGTGAACTACTTCTCCGGCTTCCAACTCCTGCTGTTGATGTTCGCCGGCGTCATCCTCGGGGGGCTCGGCACCGCCTACGGCGCCATGTTCGGGAGCCTCGTCGTCGGGATCATCACCGAGCTGTCCGTGCTCTGGTTCCCGGACGAGATCAAGTTCGCCTGGGCGCTCGGGGTCCTCGTCATCGTGCTGCTGTTCCGACCGCAAGGTCTGCTCGGCCGCCGCGAACGCATCGGCTGAGGACGGAGGAGAAGTGGACCTGATCAGCGTCGCGGAGACCGCTCTGCGGTCCGCGTTCGGCCCGCAGGCGGCCTTCTACGCCCTGCTCGCCATCGGGCTGAACGTCCACTACGGCTACACCGGACTCCTGAACTTCGGGCAGGTCGGGTTCATGCTCGTCGGCGCGTACGGCGTCGGCATCTCCGTGGCGACCTTCGGGCTCTCCCTGTGGGCCGGGGTCGGCGTCGCGATCGTCTTCGCGATCGCTCTGGCGCTCCTCCTCGGCGCCCCGACGCTCCGGCTGCGGTCCGACTACTTCGCGATCACCACCATCGCGATCGCCGAGGTGCTGCGTCTGCTCGTGCGGTCCTCCCCGGCCACTGATCTCACGGGAGGCCCGTTCGGCCTCCAATCGGTCGCCGTCGAGTTCTACGCGGTCAACCCGCTGCCCGCCGGGCTGTCACTCGGGCCCTTGACCTACCCCGTCGCGGTGACGTGGTCACTGCTGGTCACCTGGACGCTCGTCGTGCTCGCCACCGTGCTCGTAGCCCTCCTGATGAAGAGCCCCTGGGGCCGTGTCCTTCGCGCGATCCGCGAGGATGAGGACGCCGCCCGCAGCCTCGGCAAGAACGTGTTCAGCTACAAGATGCAGTCCCTGGTCCTCGGCGGGGTGATCGGCTCCTTGGGTGGCGTGATGTACGCCATCGCCGGCTCCACCGTCAACGCCGACATCTTCCGTCCGCAGGTGACCTTCTACGCCTACGCGATCCTGATCCTCGGCGGTGCGGCAAGCCGGCTCGGCCCGATCGTCGGCGCCGTGATCTTCTGGTTCCTGTTCTCGTTCGTGCAGGGCTTCGTCCGCCAGGCCCAGAGCGCGGACCTCCTCCCGGACTTCTTCTCGAGCGGGGCGATCGGGGGCGCGGCGTTGACGCTGACCGGGATCGGGCTGATGCTCCTCGTCGTCTTCCGACCACAGGGGATCTTCGGCAACAAGCGGGAGCTCGCCCTCGATGCCTGATACCTCACCGATGCCCCCCGGCCCGCTCGCCGACGTCGCGCACGAACCGTGCGTCGCCAAGCCCGACCCGATCCTGGTCGCCGACGAGGTGCGCCGCTCCTTCGGCGGCCTCACCGCCGTGGACGTCGACCACCTCGAGGTCCAGCGGGGGGTGATCACCGCGGTCATCGGTCCGAACGGCGCCGGGAAGACGACCTTCTTCAACCTGCTCACCGGCTTCGACTCCCCCGACCATGGCAGCTGGTCGTTCAACGGCGTGGATCTCACCGGACAGGCCAGCCACCACATCGCGCGCAAGGGCCTGGTGCGTACCTTCCAGCTCACCAAGGCCCTGTCACGGCTCACCGTGATGGACAACATGAAGCTCGGCGCGGTCGACCAGCGCGGGGAGCGGCTGTTGAACGCGGTCTTCTCCGCGCTGTGGCGGGACCAGGAGCGGGAGATCGAGGGGCGGGCGACGGAGATCCTCGAACGCTTCCAGCTCCTCGACAAGCAGGACGACTACGCCGGTGAGCTCTCCGGCGGCCAGCGCAAGCTGCTCGAGATGGCCCGCGCGCTCATGGTCGGCCCGGAGCTGATCCTGCTGGACGAGCCGATGGCCGGTGTCAACCCCGCCCTCGTCCAGAGCCTGCTACGACACGTCACCCAACTACGCGACGACGGCATGTCCGTCATCTTCGTCGAGCACGACATGGACGTGGTGATGAACATCAGCGACTGGGTGGCGGTCCTCGCGGAAGGTCGGGTGATCGCCGAGGGGCCTCCGGCGAGCATCCTCAGCAACCCCGACGTCATCTCGGCCTACCTCGGCTCGGACGAGGGAGCGGACGGGTTCCTCGACGGCGAGTAGGACCCACGGGAGACACGGATGCCAGCGACAGACCGGTACACGGACGGAGCCCAGTGATCGTGGATGACAACGACGCGAAGCCCAGGGATCCACTCGTCCGCGCGGAGGGGGTTCGAGCGGGCTACCTCCCCGACATCGACATCCTCACGGGCTGCGACCTTACGCTCGCTGAAGGCGAGATCGTCGGCATCATCGGCCCCAACGGCGCCGGCAAGTCGACGCTGATCAAGGCCCTGTTCGGGTTGGTCCCGATCCGCGAGGGGACGGTGACGCTCCGGGGAGAGACCATCACGAACCTGATGGCCCACGAGCTCGTGTCACGCGGCGTCGGCTACGTCCCACAGAACAACAACGTCTTCCCGGCGCTCACCATCAAGGAGAACCTCGAGATGGGGCTGTTCCTGCAGCCCGAGCGGTTCGAGGAGCGCTACGACGTCGTCACCGAGCTGTTCCCCGTGCTCCGGGAGCGTTCCAGTAGCCGTGCGGGCAACCTGTCGGGGGGGGAACGACAGATGCTCGCCATGGCCCGTGCCCTGATGATGGATCCGTCGGTGCTCCTGCTCGACGAGCCGTCCGCCGGGCTGTCA
The DNA here is from genome assembly GCA_040904745.1 of Nitriliruptoraceae bacterium. Lineage (GTDB taxonomy): Bacteria > Actinomycetota > Nitriliruptoria > Nitriliruptorales > Nitriliruptoraceae > T1Sed10-7. The sequence continues at coordinate 2,731 of JBBDSW010000024.1, read as the reverse complement.
CCGGTGAACCAATCGGACGTCTTCCGTCGTGTCCGACGGACGAACAAGGCCGGCGTCTCCATCATCATGGTCGAGCAGAACGCGCGCCGGTGCCTGCAGATCTCCGACCGGGCGTACGTCCTGGACCAGGGACAGAACGCCTACACCGGCACCGGTCAGGAGCTCCTCGAGGATCCCAAGGTCACCGAGCTCTACCTCGGCACCCTCGCGGGGAAGTGACCGCAGAGCGACAGCGGTCCGGCTCCACGGCGAAGGGCCGGCTACGGAAGCAGCCGGCCCTTCGCCGTGCGTCAACGTGTGGGACTACTCGAGCTCGCTGAGGTCGACGTCCTGATCACCCACGATCTGGAAGCCGTCCTCGGTGAACTGCGCGACCGCGTAGCGACCCTGGGTCGGGTCCGGACGCTCGAGTGCCAGCGGGCCGGAGACACCGTCGTAGTCGATGTCCTCACCGGCTTCGAGCAGCTCCTTGCAGTCCGCGAACGAGGTGCACACCTCGCCACCGCTCGTGACGTTCTCGATCTCACCGTTGAACACGGCCGGGTCCGCGGAGCCCGCGGCCTCGGCAGCCAGGGCGATCACGATGGCGCAGTCGTAGGCCTGCCCGCCGTAGATCAGGTTTCCCTGGTTCTGGTCGTCGAGGACACCGTTGAGGCGATCGTTGAAGTCCTGACCGCCGGCAGCGCCGATGACCTTCAGTCCGGTGATGTCGGTCCCGACCAGACCCTCGAGGCCCGGGCCGAACACGCCGTCACCACCGTAGAGCGCGCTCGGCGACATGCCACCCTCGATCAGCTGGGCGAACAGCGGGCCGGACTCGTCGAAGCCGATGACGACCGCGGAGTCCGCACCGGCCGAGGTGACGTCGTTGACCAGCGAGGAGAAGTCGTCGGTGTCGGGGTTGTAACCCTCGTCCACCGCGATGTCGACGCCCTGCTCCTCGAGGCTCTCCACGACCAGGGTGCGCAGCGCATCGCCGTAGTCGTCCGCGCGTGCGAGCACGGCGACGTTGGCGTAGCCGTCACCCACGACCTCGTTGGCGATGATCGGGGCGACCGCCTCGTCCGGCGGCACGGTGCGGAAGTAGTAGCCGTTGTTGTCCTGATCGGAGAACGCCGGCGAGGTGTTGGAGGCCGAGCACTGGACGATCTCGTTGTCATAGAGCGTCTGGATGATCTCCTGCGACATCCCGGAGGCGGCCGCCCCGACGACGCCGTCGACGCCGTCGTTGATCAGCCGTGCTGCGGTCTCACGGGCGATCGCGCCGTCCCCGGCTTCGTCACCGGTCGCCAGCGTGACCTCGGCGCCGAGGACGCCCCCCGCGGCGTTGATGTCCTCGATCGCCAGGTTGACCGACTCGATCTGCGGCACACCGAGGGTCGCCAGGTCACCGGTCTCGGGAAGGATGTAGCCGAGGTCCAGGACGTCATCGCGGTCCGGACGTTCGATCGCCTCCTCGTCCTCACCTTCGTCCACGTCCTCGGCGTCGTCACCCTCGTCTTCGCCGTCGTCGGCGTCGTCGTCCGCCGGCTCCTCGGTGTCGTCGGTGCCATCATCCTCGGGCTCGTCGTCCCCGCCGCAGGCGGCGAGGGTGAGCGCGAGCACGGTCGCGGCGGCGATCCGCCGCATCCACATCGATCGCTTCATGACCTACTCCCTTGGTCCCGATCGGGACGCGTCGTCGCCGGGCAACCCCGGCCTGACAGATCCGGGCCATCGTTCTCTAGTGGCTCGGGACCCGCGACCCTACTATGCGCGTAGGAGGCGATGTCACGCTATTCGTGCGCTCTGCGCTCGTCGAGGTCTCTGTCGAGCTGCACCGGTCGGGCCAGTCTGCACCTCAGTAGGCTCCGGTGCGCGTCAGGAACCGTCGCATGCGGAACAGTGGAGGGTTGGTGACCGACCCCGGGAACGAGCACAGCCACCACCACGGCAGCGGCCGGAAGCCGTGGAGTGCGGCGGTCGTGACGGCCAGTGACTCGGTCAGCCGCGGTGAGCGCGACGATGCCTCCGGTCCGGCCGTCGCCACGCAACTGACGCAGGCGGGCTTCGTGGTCGGACACCTCGAGGTGGTTGCCGACGACCGGGATGCCATCGCGCGTTGCCTGCGCCGGCTCGCAGACGAGGAGCAGGTGGCTCTCGTCGCGATCACGGGTGGCACGGGCTTCGCACCTCGCGACGTCACCCCGGAGGCGACCACCGACGTGGTCGAGCGGCCCGCTCCCGGACTGGCCGAGGCGATGCGCGCCGCCGGCCGCGACAGCACACCGCTCGCCGATCTCTCCCGCGGTGTCTGCGGGGTGCGGGGCCGGACCCTCCTCGTGGACCTGCCGGGCAGCCCACGCGGCGCCACCGAGAGCCTCGAGGCCGTCCTGGCACTCCTGCCCCATGCCCTGGAGCTCCTGGCCGGCGAGGACAGCGACCACCCCGTGGCGTGAAGACGGGCCGGCGCGATGCGCCGGCCCGAGCCTCACCGCATCCCGGGATGTGGGGCGGTCCGTCGTCCGTCCGGTGGGCTCCCGACCACCGGCCGGCCGTGGACCGTGCTCCGGCACCGGGCTCCCGACCGGTACCGATCCCTGCTCCCGTTGTGCGGGATGGTCACCGTACGTTCGTCCCGCGGCGCCTGCGTCGCAGCGTGGTGCGACCGCCACTGGATGAGCGCGTGGCGCGCGAGCGTTCGTGCATGTCGTCGGCCGTCACCCGCCGCCGTCACCCGCCGATGTAGGAC
>JBBDSW010000023.1:47250-59719 GCA_040904745.1 Nitriliruptoraceae bacterium | reverse complement strand
GATGACGGATGGGGTCGCCGCGAGCGGGCCAACCGGGCCGCGCTGACCTAGCCTGGCCGGGCCGTCCCTGAACCCCGGCTGGAGCCCATGAGCCCCGCGCGCGATGCCGATGAACCGACCGTGGTGGACACGGACGGTGGACCGAGCGATGCCACCTCGCCGGAGCTGACGCTGGATGCGCCCGATGCGGCGCTGGCGGCCGCGGCTGTCGATGACGAGGACGCCCCTCACGACCTGGCGGGTCTCCTCGCCGCGACCGGTGCCACCCGCAGCCTCCTGGAGGCCGTGGAGCGCGCGGGGCTGCTCGTCCCCCACCACGTCGACGCCGATGGCTCCGCGCGCTACTCCGCTGCCGACGCGGCTGCCGTCCAGGCCGGCCTGACCCTGCTCGATGCAGGGCTGCCGCTCGGTGAACTCCTCGATCTGGCACGTCGAACGGACGCCGCGATCGGGGAGATCGCCGACCACGCCGTCGAGGCCTTCCTGCGCTTCGTCCGCGATCCCGTGCGTGGCACGGCCGGCTCGGACGAGGAGGCCACCGCCCGTCTGGTCACCGCGTACGAGGAGATGCTGCCGGCGACCGAGCGGTTGGTCGCCCACCATCTCCGTCGGCGTCTGCTGACCCGGGCGGCGTCCCGGGTCAGCGAGGAGTTGGCCGCGGACGACGACCGGTCCGGGCCGCGACCGTGAGACTGCACGTCCGCTCGGTCCCACTCGCAGAGGACCGTCCGCTGCTCGATCTCGTCCCCGACGTCGATGATGCCCTGATCTGGGTCCAGGGCGACGAGGGTGTGGTCGCCTGGGGAACGACCGCGCGCATCGAACCCGGACGTGGTCCACAGCGGTTCGTCCGTGCCGAGGAGGCGCTCCGCCGACTCGCCGATGCCGCCGACATCGACGATCCGGTGCGACGGGCGGGCTCCGGGCTGATCGGCGTCGGCTCGTTCACCTTCGACGCCGACGCCGACGGCTCCGTCCTCCTCGTCCCGCGGGTCGTGATCGGTCGCCGCGAGGGCCACACCTGGCGGACCGACATCACGCCCGCGGATGCGGACCCGGTCGATGAGCCAGCGAGCTCGCCACCACGGCCGCGCCACCAGGACCGTCCGCGCTACGCGGGGTCATCGCTCCCGGACCTGCACTGGCTGGATGCCGTCGCGACGGCGATCGAGCGGATCCGCGCCGGGGAACTGGACAAGCTGGTCCTCGCCCGCGACCACGCCTTGTGGTCGCGCGAACCGTTCGACGCACTCGACCTCGCACGACGGTTGACGGCGAGGTTCCCCCGCTGCCACACCTTCGTCGTGGAAGGGCTGGTGGGCGCGACCCCCGAGCTGCTGCTCGCCCGCGATGGCCGCACGGTCCGCTCCCGGGTACTGGCCGGCACGACCGGGCGCAGCGACGACGAGGTCGAGGACGCCGCGCTCGGCGCCGATCTCCTCGCCTCGGAGAAGGACCTGGCCGAGCACCGTTACGCGGTTGAGTCCGTCCGCGAGGTCCTCCGCACCCACTGCGCCGATCTCGCGGGCGCCCCCGGCCCGCGACTGCTGCGGCTCGACAACGTCCAGCACCTGGCGACGACCCTCGCGGGCCATCTCGACGAGACTGCCACCTCGGGGCTCGCGCTGGTGGCCGAGCTCCATCCCACAGCGGCGGTCGGGGGCACACCACGAGGTACCGCGCTCGATCTGATCCGCGAACTCGAGGGGATGGACCGCGGCCGCTATGCCGCCCCGGTCGGTTGGACCGACGCTGCCGGGGACGGCGAGTGGGGGATCGCGCTGCGCTGCGCGGAGCTCAGCGGCGCACGTGCGCGGCTGTTCGCCGGGGTCGGTGTCGTGGCCGCGTCGCTGCCGGAAGCCGAGCTCGAGGAGACGCGTCTCAAACTGCTGGCGATGCAGGACGCGCTCGGCGCCTCGCCCCGGAGCAGCTGAGCACGCTGCCAGGGTCGGGGGACCGCTCGGTTCACTCGACGTCCAGGTCGTCGAGCGCGGCGTGGACCGCGGTCCGCAGCTCCTCGTGCAACGCGCGGTTGTCCGCGCGATCGGTGCGTACGTGGACGAGCCGCAGGCCACCGGCCTCGATCGCCTCGCCCACCGCGGCCGGCAGCCGTGCGGCATCGGTGACCCGCTCGTAGCCGAGGCCGTGCCACCGCGCCAGCGCGGACAGATCCCGGCCGTGCGGCGTGCCGAACACCCGCTCGAAGGAGCCTTCGAACCCGGCCTGCGGCAGGAACGAGAAGATCCCACCACCGTCGTTGTCGACCACGACGAAGGTGACGTCGAGGTGGTCGGCGGCCGCCGCGAGGTGGAACCCGTTCGCGTCGTGCAACAACGACAGATCACCGGTCAGGGCCACCACCGGACCGTCGACCCCCACCCCCAACGCCACACCCAGCGCCGTGGAGACGAACCCGTCGATGCCCGAGGCCCCCCGGTTGGCGAGCACACGGACCTGCTCGCGCGGGGCAGCGAACCGGTCGACGTCACGGATCGGCATCGACGAGGCCACGACCAAGCTCGCCCCGTCGGGCAACGCCGCGAGAAGGTCCCGCGCCGTACGGGGCTCGCTCGGCTGCTCGCGGGCGTCCAGCAGGGGATCGATCGTGCGGCGCGCCAGGTCGTCGGCGGCCCGCCACCGCTGGCTCCAGGCTGAGCTCGCCGGCAGGCCGAGGGAGACCGCCAGCGACGCACACGTCGCCGCGACGTCGGCCACGAGGAACTCGCCGATGGCCCGGTCGGGGTCGTCCCAGGCGCCGTCCCCACCGAGCAGCAGCTGCGGCACGTGTGGGCCGAGCAGCGCCGCCAGCTCGCGGGAGAGCCCACTGCGCCCGATCCGGAGCACCAGATCGGGGGTCGCCCAGCGCGCGAAACGCGGGTGGGAGAGCAGGAGGGGCGCGTGCGCGGCGACGGTGTCAGCCTCGGTCCGCGCTCCCGACGACGGCTCGGCGATGACCGGCCAGCCGGCGGCCCGCGCCAGCTCGTGGATCGCGGGCGCCGCGGCGGCGACGCCGCTACCCGGTGTGCTCGCACCGACCACGATCATCCCCCGCTCGGTGCCCAGGATGCGCGCGGCGAGCCCACGGAGCTCCTCGTCCTCGAGCCGCCGTGGGGCGGCGGTGACCCGCGTCCAGGGAGCACGCTGTGGGCGACCCTCCAACGTGGCGGCGAACGGTCGTGACGCCGGGCTCCGTCCATCGTCGGACAGCGGCACGCTCGGCTCACGCAGAGGGAGGTTCAGATGCACCGGCCCGGCGGGGGCGGCACCGGACCCCGCCGCACCCCCGCTCCCGGTCGCCGCCGCGACCGCCCGACAGACCGAGCTGCGCCACAGCGCGTTGGAGGTCTCCCGGTCCTCCGGGACCCCGAGGTCCGCGTGCCACCTCACGGCGGAGCCGAAGATGCCGCCCTGGTCGATGGCCTGGTTCGCCCCGGTGTGGCGGAGTTCCGGTGGCCGGTCGGCCGTGATGAGGAGCAACGGCACGTGGCCGCGGTCCGCCTCGACGACCGCGGGGTGGAGGTTGGCGACCGCGGACCCGCTCGTCACGACCACGGGGGCGATGCGACCGGTCGCCCGGGCCAACCCGAGCGCGAGGAAGCCGGCCGAACGCTCGTCGATCTCGACGTGCAGCCGGATCCGCGGCTCATCGTGCAGGACCATCGCCAGGGCCGCGGACCGCGAGCCCGGCGCCAGCACGGCATCCGTCACGCCGCAGCGCGCCAACTCGTCCACGAGCACCAGCGCAGCGGCCTGGGACGGGTTCAGGGCGTCCATCTACGAGCTCCCGAGATCGAGGTGAGCGCTGGCCAGGCCGAGCCGCTCGAGGAGCTCCCCGGCGAGGTCGGGATCGGGCGTGTGCTGGTCCAGCAGGGCGCCCTCCGGGGCGACCCGACGGACCTCCACGTGGCCATCCTGCGGCAACAGGGGCCGATCCGTCACCTCGCTGCGGAGCAGCGTCGCCGTCCCGAGGCCGCAGTCGTAGGGCAGCTCCGGCAGCGCAGCGGCCAACGCGACCCCGGCGGACAGGCCGACGGAGGTCTCCAGTGCGGACGAGACGACGGCCGGGAGGCCGGCGGCTGCGACCACCTCGAGCGCCCGCTCGACCCCACCGAGGGGCTGGACCTTCACCACGAGCACATCGGCAGCATCGAGGCCGGCGATCCGCAGGGGATCCTCTGCGGTGCGCACCGACTCGTCAGCGGCGAGCGGCACCGCCACCCGTGAACGGACCTCCTGGAGCTCTGAGAGCGTGCGGCACGGCTGCTCGACGTACTCGAGCCCCCCGGCCGCACGGTCGAGGCGGACGATCGCGAGCACGGCACCCTCCACGTCCCAGGCACCGTTCGCATCGATGCGGATACGGCCCCCCGGGCCGAGTGCATCACGGACCGCGGCCACCCGCTCGACGTCGGCGGCGAGGTCCTGTCCCGCTTCTGCCACCTTGACCTTCGCGGTCCGGCAACCGGCTCCGGCGGCCAAGGCGTGTGCCGTGGCCGGTGCGAGCGCAGGGATGGTGGTGTTGACCGGAACCCGGTGACGCACGGGCTCCGGGAAGGGTGCCGTGGCCGCGGCGATCGCGGCAGCGAGCCACCGGGAGGCGTACGCCGGCCCGTACTCCGGGAACGGCGAGAACTCGCCCCAGCCGGCCGGGCCATGCAGGAGCACCCCCGTGCGTTCCGTCACGCCGCGGAACCGCAGACGCATCGGGACCCGGAACGGTCGCAGCTCGTCGATCCCCACCACGCTCATGCGGCACCACCCGAGGCGGGTGATCGGGAGAGCAGCAGCCCGATCGTGAGCAGCACGGCGAACGAGACCTGGGTGCGCGAGGTCATCCCGAGCGCGGCGATCAGCTCCCGGCCGATCGGCGCGTCCCGGACCACCTCGAGCGCACGGCGGGCCCGCAGCACGCTCACGGTCGGCAGCACGATCCACGGGCTCCCGGCGACCAGACCGATCGGCGCGAGGCTCAGGTAGGCGCCCGCGATCAGGAGACCGAAGGTCGCTCGGGTGCGCCCCTCCCCCAGGATCACCGCCAACGTGCGCTTGCCCACGGCGCGGTCGGTCGGGATGTCGCGGAGGTTGTTGACCACGAGCAGAGCGACCGCGAACGCCCCCATCGGCAGGGAGGCCAGCAGCGGCAGCACGGTGAGACGCTCGTCCTGGACGTAGGCCGAGCCAGCCGTGGCGACCACCCCGAAGAACACGAACACCATGACCTCCCCGAGCGCTGCGGAGGCGTACGGCCTCGGCCCGCCGCTGTAGAGGAGCGTCGCGAGGATCGCGGCCACACCGACGAGCAGGAGCTCCCAGCCGGCCAGCGCGGCCAGCACGAAGCCTCCCGCCCCGGCGACGAGCAGCGCGACGGCGATGGCGCCCCGCATCGCCCGCGGCGTGACGAGGCCGGCGGCCACGACCCGACGCGGACCGATCCGGGCGTCGGTGTCGATACCCCGGACACCGTCGAAGTAGTCGTTGGCGTAGTTCACCGCGATCTGCAGCGACACCGCGACCACCAGTGCCAGTCCAGCCCGCAGCGGATCGAGCTCACCGACCCCACGGGAGGCGGCCGCCGTCCCGACCACGACGGGTGCTACGGCAGCGGGGAGCGTGCGGGGGCGGGCCGCCTCGACGAAGGCGTTCATCAGTAGTGGTACGGGTAGGCCGACCAGTCGGGCTCACGCTTGGCGAGGAAGCTGTCACGGCCTTCCTCGGCCTCATCCGTCATGTAGGCCAGCCGGGTCGCCTCCCCGGCGAAGACCTGCTGGCCGACCAGCCCGTCGTCGGTGGCGTTCAACGCGAACTTGAGCATCCTGAGCGCCGTCGGGGACTTCGCGGTGATGCGGGCCGCCCAGTCCAGGGCCACGTCCTCGAGGCGCTCGTGCTCCACCACGGCGTTGACCATGCCCATCCGATGGGCATCCTCGGCGGAGTGGACCTCGCCGAGGAAGAAGATCTCCCGGGCGAGCTTCTGTCCCACCTGCTTGGCGAGGTAGGCGGATCCGAACCCCCCGTCGAAGGAGGCCACGTCGAGGTCGGTCTGCTTGAAGCGGGCGTGCTCCCGGCTGGCCAGGGTGAGATCGCACACCACGTGCAACGAGTGGCCGCCGCCGGCCGCCCACCCCGGGACGACGGCGATCACCGCCTTGGGCATCATCCGGATCAACCGCTGGACCTCGAGGATGTGGAGACGGCCGGACCGGGCCGGGTCGATCGCCTCCGCGGTCTCCTCGTCGGGCCCCCCGGTATAGCGATAGCCGTCCCGTCCCCGGATCCGCTGATCACCACCCGAGCAGAACGCCCAGCCGCCATCCCGCGGTGACGGGCCGTTGCCGGTCAGGAGCACGCATCCGACCCGCGAGGAGGTGCGGGCATGCTCGAGCACGCGGAGCAGCTCGTCGACGGTGTGGGGACGGAAGGCGTTGCGGACCTCCGGACGATCGAAGGCGACCCGCACCGTGGCCTGGTCCTCACCCGTCTCCGGGTCGACGGCGCGGTGGTAGGTGAGGTCCGTGAGGTCCTCGAAGGTGTCGATGACCCGCCAGCGACGCGCATCGAACAGCTCGGAAACCACGAGGCGCTCCTGATCGGGGCCGGTGCGGCGTCGTACGCTACCGCACCCCCCTGCCCGGACCCCGGCGGGAGACGGGCGTCGAGGAGCGGCGAGGTGGAACAGCTGATCGCGCTACGGGTCTCCCGCGCGGAGACGGGTCGAGCGCTCGAGCGGGTGTGGGCGGAGGGGGACGCCGCGCTGGTGCTGCCCGAGGATGCCAGCGCGCGACGGAGCGAGGCCCAGCTGGATGCCCTGCGTCCCGCGGCCGTGGTCACGGTGGGCCCCGACGGACGCGAGGAGCGCATGGCGCGAGCGGACCCGGCACCGATCGACGCACGGGTCGCGCTGGTGGTGGCGACCTCGGGGACCACCGGCGCCGCCAAAGGGGTCGAGCTCACCCACGACGCGCTGGCCGCCTCCGTCACCGCGAGCCTCGACCGCCTCGGTGCCGTGCCGGGTCAGCGCCTGGGGCTCGCGCTGCCGACCCACCACGTCGCCGGCGTCCTGGTCCACCTGCGCGCACGGGCGCTGGGAACCGCTGCCGTGACGGCGCCGGACACCGACAGCGTCGGCCACCTCGACGTCGAGCACGTCGCCCTGGTGCCCACCCAGCTGGCGCGACTGCTCGAGCGCGGGGCGCCCGTGGACCGGTTCACCTCGATCCTGCTCGGGGGTGCGGCGCCGCCGGCTGGCCTGGTGGCCCGGGCCCGTGACGTCGGCGCGCGGGTCGTGCTCTCCTACGGGATGACCGAGACGTGCGGCGGATGCGTCTACGACGGCGTGCCGCTGGACCCGGTCGACGTCGAGGTGGTGGGCGCGGACGCCCCGGCCGACCGCCAGCCGTGTGACGTCGCCGGGCGTATCCGCGTGCGAGGTCCCGTCCTGTTGCACGGCTACCGCACCCGCACGGCGGAGGGCACCGTCACCTCGACCTCGGGCGTCGACGCCGACGGCTGGTTCACGACCGGTGATCTGGGGAGGCTCGTGCCGCCAGCCTTCCGCGACCCCGCGGCCCGGCCACGCCTGGAGGTGCTCGGGCGGGCGGACGCGGTGCTCGTCTCCGGGGGGGAGAACGTGCCCATCGCCGCGGTCACCACGAGACTGTGCAGCCACCCGGACGTGGCGGACGCGGCGGTCGCCGCCGCTCTCGACCCGCGGTGGGGACAGGTCCCGGTCGCCGTGATCGTTCCCCGCGACCCGGAGGCGGTACCGGGTCTCGAGGAGCTCCGCGCCCACGTCCGTCGGGACGCGCCCGCCGCGTTCGCCCCTGCCAGGGTGCACGTGGTGGAGACGCTGCCACGGGACGCGATGGGCAAGCTCAGCGACCGGGACCTGCGGGGGCTGCTCAGGACCCTGGGTGAGTCCTGACCCCGAGGACGGCGGCTACAGCTCGGCGTAGGAGTGCAGGCCGACCACGACGTAGTTCGCGATGAGGTAGGTCCCGAGCAGGACGATGAACGCCGCGATCCCGATCCAGGCGGCACCACGCCCCTTCACCCCGCGGGTCGCGCGAGCATGCAGGTAGCCCGCGTAGACGACCCAGGTCAGGAACGCACCGGTCTCCTTGGGATCCCAACCCCAGAACCGGCCCCAGGAGACCTCCGCCCACATGGCGCCCGCGATCGTGCCGACCGTCCACATCACGAAGGCGAACGCGATCGTGCGGTGCGCGATGCCGTCCAGCGTCGCCGGGGACGGCAGGAACGGCACGAACCAGCGTGCCAGCAGCGCGGCGGCCACCATCGTCAGGTTGACGGTCAGGAAGCGACCGATCCCGCCGCTCACGGTGTCGGCGCGGACGAGCCACACCCATGACACCAGCGAGGTGCCGAGGAACGTCCCGACGACCAGCTTGGTCACGGGGACCGCGGCACGCAGGGCCGCGTGCGAGGCCGCGAGCTGCGTCCGGTGGGTGGCATCGTCGGGGGCGTCCGCCCGGACGGCGACGGCCGAGCCACCACCCGTCGGGGTGCTCGCACCCGCGCGGTCGCGCGGGCCGTCGTCGCCGGTGGGAGCCGGGGGCTGTCCGCGACCGTCGGGGGTGGCGGGTGCCGGGCCGCCCGAACCCACGCGACGCTCCGCGGTGTCTCGCAGGAGATGCAGGGCGTTGAACACGAAGGCGGCCCCGAAGATCCCCATGGCCCCCACCAGGAGGGACACGTGGAACGGTCGCCACCAGGTGTCCAGGATCGGCATCAACGGCCCGGGCTCGGCGTACATCAGCATGGCCATACCGAGCACCAGCGACCCACCGAGGAGCACGAACCCGCTCAGCTCCGGGCGTCCCCGGACGAACCGGAGGTAGAACAGGCCGACGACGATCCCGACCAGGGCCATCAACGAGGTCACCTCGAACATGTTCCCCAGCGGCAGCCGTTCCTGCGCGAGTCCGCGGACCACCTCGTGGGTCACGTGCGCCGCGATCCCGAGCACGGCCAGCACGCCGCCGAGGCGCCGGGCCCGACGACCGCGTTCCTGCTCCGCGCGCCGGCCGACCGTGGTGGTCAGCGCGTAGAGGTAGACGAAGGCCGCGGACAGGTACAGCAGCAACGTCGTCGGCGAGTACAGGAGGCGGGACAGTTCGGCGAGCTGGTCCTGGCTCATCTGGGCGGCACCTCGCGGCGGTGGATCTCGGGTCAGGCGGTAGGGAGCTCTGCCGGACTGGCGCCGGCGTGGTCGGGGTCGGAGGCGGATGGCTCGTCCCGGTCGTCCGGGTCGTCCGGGTCGGCGTCGGTCACCGACGCGATCTCGGCGACGAGCTCCTGGTGCTCCTCCTCGAAGGCCTCGGGACGCTGGAAGGCCCGTCCGGCGACGGTCACCAGGGTACGTCCCGACGCGGCGTCCGCGGCGGCCACGACCCACAGGCGCCGACGGGAGGCGTAGAGCGAGCCGATCAGGCCGCCGAGGAGCAGCAACGCCCCGAACAGGAGGTAGGGGACCTGGGGTCGGGAGCTGACCTGGAATCCGACCCAGCGACGCAGCTCGGGGAAGCGGATCGTCGCGTCACCGACCTCGATCTCCTGGCCGGGTCGCAGCGCCGCGAACCCCTCGGAGGTGAGCGCGGAGGTGTCGAGGGTGTTGATCGTCTGCTGGGTCGCGCCGAGCTGCAGATCGCCGCGGTACTGCTCGATGACCAGCAGTGGCGCCTCCGCCCAGGGGGCCCCGGTCGGGACCGGTTGTCCCTCGTCGTCGTTCGGGGCGTAGGGGTAGAGGAAGATGTCGAGCCCGAGATCGGGATCGGCCGCCGGCGCCTTCACCGCTCCGCGGAAGAAGCCACCATCGGTGATGACGGGGGTCAGGAACGTGTCGTGGACGACCTCGCCGTCCACCTCGACGACCACGCGGGGCGCGTACCCCCAGTCCAGTTGCGTGATGCGCATACCAGCGAGGTTGAGCGGTGCGTTGGAGTCGATCACCCCGTCGAAGGGCTCCCCGTCGCGTGGGGTGATCCGCACCTCGGAGCGGAACTCGGTGGGCTGCCCGGCCCCGGGTGCCAGCGGGTCGCGGACCCAGTCGACGTGGAACTCCTCGAGTTCCAGCAGCCAGCCGTCATGGTCCCCCTCGCCGAACCAACGACCCGGGTTGTAGGACCAGTACGACACGGCGGTGTCACGGAACCCCGGCTCGCCCTCCACCACCGCACGTTGACCCTCGAACGTCACCAGCTGGCCGACGACGATCGCGGCGAGCAGTACGTAGAAGCTGAGGTGGAACAACAGGCTGCCGCCCTCCCGCAGCCACAGGCCCTTCTCGGCGGCGACCTGTGCAGGGCGCCGGTCATCGTCGCCCGGCTCGTGGCGGCGGACCCGCCACCGGCGCTGGGTGAGCACCCGCGACGCCCGCTCGTGCACCGCTGCAGGGGAGAGGGCGGTGGTGAAGCTCGCACGCTCGTCCTGTGCACCGAGCCGGCGGACGATCGGTGGCTGGCCCCGGCGGACCAGGCGCACCCACGCGCGGATCCGCGGGATCAGACAGGCCGTGAGGCTGATGTAGAGGAGCAGGAGGAGGGCCAGGAACACCCCGGAGCCGTAGACATCGAAGGCCCCGAACGCGTCGAGGAGACCGGCGACCACCTGCCCCGGCCCTTCCTCGCCGCTCCGCCACGCGGCGACCGTGGAGGGCACGTTCGGCTCCTGCGGCACGGCGGTGGCCACGATACTGAGGAGCGCCAAGGTGAACAGCAGGTAGAGGGCGGTCCGCATCCGGGTCAGCCACCGCCAGGCCATCAGCGTGGACGCCCAGACGAAGCCGAGCGGGCCGGACGAACCGGACGGGCCGGACGGGCGCCGACGCCCGCGCCTGACGGGCGGGTTCTGCTGCGGCGGGAGTGCGGAGTCGCTCACGCGGGGAAGGTACCGGGGGGTCGCGGTGGCCCGGTCCGGGACGTGGCCCGGCGGCCACGCCAGATCGTGCTCAGATCGGGACCTCGAACCCCTGGATCAGCGGTCTCAGGAGGAACATCAGCTGATCCCAGAGCCCGGTCGCGATCGACAGTCCGACCGCGGTGATCAGGCTCCCCCCGGCGATCTGGAGGCCGCGTGCGTTGCGCTTGAGGAAGGAGAGCGTCCCCGACAGGCGGCGGAAGAGCAGCCCGAAGAGCACGAACGGCAGCCCGAGCCCGAGCGCGTAGACGAAACCGAGGAACGCCCCGCGGCCCGACACCCCGGAGCTGACGTTCAACGACAACGTCAGGATCGCCCCCGCGGCCGGCCCGATGCACGGCGTCCAACCGACGCCGAACACGAACCCGAGCACCGGGGCGGTCCCGAGACCTCCGGACGGCGCCCGCCCGGCGAGGCGGAACTCGCGGGTCAGCCGCCCGAAGGCCATGAGGAGCCCGAGGACGGCCACGGTCCCGCCCATGAGCACCTGCGCGACGGGCGAGCGCGCGAGCGTGTTGACCAGCCCGACGGCGAACCCCAGCATCGTGAACGGGATCGCGAACCCGATCACGAACAGGGTCGAGCCCACCAGGACCCGTCCGCGGGCTCGCGTATCCGCCTGCGCGAGGTCCTGCCCGGAGAGCCCGGTGATGTAGGAGAGGTAGCCAGGGACCAGCGGCAGCACGCAGGGCGAGGCGAACGAGACGAGCCCCGCGGTGAACGCGATGACCGCCGCCAACAGGACGTTGGCATCGAGGATGGTCGCCTGGATCGCCTCCGCCATCCTCAGTTCCCGTCCGCGACCGCGGTGGCCAACTCGATCGTCTCCCGTCCGCCGATCACGCCGAAGACCCGGACCGCGACGCGGCCGTCACGATCGATGATGATCGTCGACGGGATGTTGCGAGGACCGATGTCGGCGAACCGGGAGGCGTAGTCGTTCGTCGGGTCGAACAGCGACGGGTAGGGGATGTCGAACTCGCGCTGGTGGGCGACGGCGTTCGGCTCGGTGTCCTCGATGTTGACGCCGAGGAAGGCGACGTCCTCGCGCGGGAGTGCCTCGTAGGCCTCGTTGAGGTCCGGCTGTTCGAGGCGGCACGGCCCGCACCAGGAGGCCCAGAAGTTGACGACGACGACCTGTCCGGCGAACCCGGCGAGGCCCAACTCCCGGTCGTCCTCACCGACCAGGGGCATCGACTCCCGCGGGGCCGGACGGCGGTCCTCCTCGGCGACAGGGCACAGGCCGGAGCGCACACCGGGGAGATCGCACTCCGCGGCGGATGCACCCCCCGTGCATCCGACGGCCAGCAAAGCGAGCGCCACGAGCAGGAGTTGCGATCGCATCGAAAGCCTCATCGGGCGGGAGGAGCGGAGGAGCAGCGGAGCCGCGGAGCGAGGGTGCCGGGTGGCTGCGGGTCACGCCAACCCGACCATCGCGGGACGAGCAGAACGACGCTCCGCCTGCACGCTACTGCGCGATCGGTTCCGCGATGCGTTCCGGCTCCTCCACCTCGTCGTAGGCCAGGCGCTTCTC
>JBBDSW010000023.1:19607-47150 GCA_040904745.1 Nitriliruptoraceae bacterium | reverse complement strand
CAGCGAGGTGTAGAACGGCTGCGCGCGGCCGTCCGCGTCCTCGGGCTCGCCCGCCGCAGCATCCTCTTCGAACGTCTCCCGCCGACTCACCCCGATCTGGGCCACGCCGTTGTCGTCGACCGGGAGGAACTGCTCCTGCATCTCACTGGATGCGCGCGACACGGATCCGGCGAGCTGGCCGAACGCCGGCTCGGACTCGAGCTCCTGCTCGTCGAGGTCCCCGAGCCCGAGGTGCTCAGCGATCGGCTGGAACTGATCGGCGTCGGTGCCCCCGGGGAAGAACTCCGCCCGAGGAGAGCCCTCCTCGAACGCGTACCACTGCGGGGCGTAGTGGTCGCTGGCCTGTCCGGGGAGGTGGTTGATCCCACGGTTGGGGGGGATCCCCGGTCCCCCGAACCACCAGAACACCCCGAGGAAGAGCGCGAAGCCGAAGAAGGCGATGCCGTAGATGCCGGCGGCCTTCTTCGCCCCGTAGTTGGACCACAGCAGGAGGTAGATGGAGCCGGACAGGAACAACAGCCCGAGCGGGATCGCGAGGATCGCCACCGGGTGGTCGCTCGGGATGGCCTCCTCGACCGCGAGGAAGGTGATGAGCCCCTGCATCAGTTGTCCTCCTCGAGGTTCTGGGTGCCACCGATCTGCCCGGTCCGCGGGCCACCGGTGACCTGGAACGACTCCAGGTGCTCGATCACCCGCTCGATCGCGTCATCGGTCAACTCGTCCTCGAAGGGCGGCATCGGCGCGTACCCGGGGACGAGGCGGCCCTGCTCGATCGTCTGGCGGATGACCGCGCGGGCCTCCTCGAGGGTCTCGTCGTCCTCCCCGGACCACCCGTAACGCTCGTAGACGTTGAGCAGCTGCGGCCCGACGTAGCCTTCGCCCGCCGGGCCGTGGCACTGACTGCAGCTGGCGTCGAAGACGTCCGCACCGCTGCGGCCCTCGAAGGCCTGGGCCTCGGGGACCTCGCCGGTCTGGATCGAGAGGATGTAGGCGGCGATCTGCTCGAGCTGGTTGTCGGAGTACACCCCGCCGTTCTCGACGCTGAAGGCGTTCATCGGCGTGCCGGGTCGGCCGTAGCGGAGCGTCAGCAGGATGTGCTCGTAGACGTCGTCGACGATCTCCGAGCCCTCGTAGCGAGCATCGATGTTGTCGAGCGCCGGTGCCGGCCACGGTGCGTCGATGTCCGAGTCCGGATGGGGGGCGGACCCGCCCCCGCCATCGGTGCCGTGGCAGGACGCACAGGCGTTCTGGAACTCCGCCTGGCCGGCGGCGACGTCGGCATCGTAGAAGTCGTCGACCGCGTTGTTGATCCGGGTCGGCTCGATCAGCCAGTACAGCGGGATGAACAGCGACGCGAACACCGCGAGCGCGACGCCCCAGGACATCGCCCGCTCCAGCCCGGTGGTCTCCAGCTCCTCGTCGGAGTGGTAGGGGCGCTTGGAGAGCGGGATGTCGGCGTGGCGCTTGGGGCCCGTGCGCTTGCCCGGACCCACGATGAAGTAGGCCAGCGCGAAGCCGGCGAGGGCCACGATGAGGATCAGGACCGGGACGGTGCCGGACCCGCCCGCCTCGGCGGCGATGAGAGGATGGATCATGCGTGGACCCCCACGCTCAAGCGTCGACGCATGACGGCCCCTCTTGTGGTTGCTCCAGCACGTTGGCGGTGCGCGCAGGGCCGGTCAGCTCGTTGCTGAGATCGACCACGAACTGGCCCTCCTCGTCGATGAAGGACGAGTAGCGGTCGAGGCCGCGCGGGGCCGGACCGCCGACCCACTCGCCGTAACGGTTGTAGCGCGAGCCGTGGCACGGGCACTCGAACCACTGCGAGGACTGGCACCACGGCACGGCACACCCCAGGTGCGGACAGGACTGGGAGTTGACGGCCATGAGCCCGGTCGTGTCGTCGAGCTGCGCGTGGTCGTCCCCGTAGGCCCGCATGGCGGCCGGGATGGACGGATCCCAGACGACCACCGAGATCCCCCCCTCGGGGATCCTGCGCGGTGCCCGCTCCTCCGTGATCTGGGTGGCGATCTCACGGGCGTCCCCGAACGCGATCTCGCCGGCGAGCTCGTCCCCGGGACGTGGCCACATGAACCCGAGCGCGGACAGGCCGAACCCACCGAGACCTGCGCTGACGGATCCGATCAGGCTGTAGCGCAGGAACGTGCGGCGTTCGACCGGCTTCAGCTCGAAGCGGCGCTTGCCGTCGTCTGCCATGTCTCGTCCTCGTCGTCGGGGTACCCAGGGTGGCGTGCCACCTCGAGTGGTGCGCTACAGCGTGAAACCCAACCCCTGCACCCACGGCCAGACCCACTCGTACCCGGCACCGCGGAGGAAGGAGCCGATCAGCACCAGCATCCCCCAGAAGGTGGCGAAGAACGTGAAGGCGAGGTTGGCGGCCTTCCGGTTCTCCGGGTCCGAGGAGGGGTTCTTGTCCACGTACGGGACCGCCATCAGCATGACGACGAACACGCCCGGCAACGTCACTCCGGCGATCATGGGGTGGAAGTAGGCCAGGAGCTCCTGGAGGCCCATGAAGTACCACGGCGCCTTGTTGATGGCCGGCACCTCCTGGGGGTTGGCCAGCGAGCCGAGCGGCGCGTCCAGGAAGAAGGACATGATCAACAGGATCGAGCCGACGGCCAGCAGGGACACGAACTCCACCAGCAGCAGATGCGGCCAGGTGTAGACCTTGTCGGCCTGCTTGGCCTGGACCTGCTGGATGCCCGACGGCGGCACCAACGCCAGCAGTCGGTGGGTGTGCTCGGAGGAGGTGGGCACACCGAGCGATGCCGGCTGGTCGCCACCGTTGCCGAGCGAGGCCGCGACCCGGGCGGCGCGTTCCTCGGGGGTCAGACGTCCGGAGGAGCTGCCCTCGGCCTCGGCCGGCGCCTGTGTCTTGGTCGCGAGCCCGCCGGAGTCGGAGCTGGCCTTGAAGTCCTCGAGGGCCTTGGATGCTTCCTCGGCGGGCTTGGGCCCGAGCGAGGCGCCTTCGGAGATCTTGTTGGCCCGGACCGCGGCAGCCTTGGCCTTGGCACGAGCGATGCGCTCGCTCTTGCCCTCCGCGATCAGGCGGTCGTAGACCTCCTGATCTGGCTGTACCTCGTCGCTCATGCTGCGACCTCTCTGCGAGGGGTGCCGCCGCTGCCGGCGGGGCGGTGGCGGTCTAGAGCGGGCCGGAGATCCCGCCGTCCTTGCGGATCCGCCAGAAGTGGACCGCGAGGAAGACGACGAGGATGAAGGGGATGAACAGCACGTGCAGCACGTACCAGCGCAGCAGGGTGTCGGGGCCGATCTCGACACCGCCGAGCAGGACGAACTGCACCTGGTCACCGAACACGGGGGTGAATCCCATCATGTTGGTGCCCACCGTGACCGCCCACAGCGCCAACTGGTCCCAGGGCAGCAGGTAGCCCGTGAAGGACAGCAGCAGGGTGAGCAGCAGGAGGACGACACCGACGACCCAGTTGAACTCGCGGGGAGGCTTGTAGGCACCGTGGTAGAAGACCCGCGCCATGTGGAGGAACACCGTGAAGACCATGAAGTGCGCCCCCCATCGATGCAGGTTGCGCACGAGCTGGCCGAAGGTCACCGAGGCGGACAGCTCCCGCATGTTGAGGTAGGCGACCTCCGTCCCGGCACCAGCGGCCGGGGTGTAGAAGAACATCAGGAAGATGCCGGTGACGGTCAGCAGGATGAACAGGAAGAAGCTGAGGCCCCCCAGGCAGTAGGTGTAGGTCAACTTGAGGCCGTGACGCTTCACCTTGACCGGGTGCAGGTGGTAGAGGACGTTGTTCATGGCCGCCAGGGCGCGGTCACGTGAGGTGTCGCGGTAGCCCTTCCGGTAGATCGACCCCGGGCGGAAGATCGACTTCCAGATGACGTTGTCCTGGACCGTCCCCTGGACGTCCTTGAACGTGGGGAGCTTCGGCACGCTCGTCCCTCTCTCGGTCGGTCCTCGACGGGACGCCGTCCGGGCGCTCCGTCCTCGTCACTCGCTCAGCCGTCGACCCGCCCCAGCCACAGGGCATCCGACGGGCACCGCTCCACGCAGATCGCGCAACGGGTGCACTCGTTGTCATCGATTATGAACACCGCATGCGACTGGGACGCCAGGGTGGTCAGCGCCCCGGAGTCCGCCCCCGTGATGATGTCCGGGGACATCATGAAGATGCACTCCCAGGGGCACACGTCCTCGCAAGCGCGGCACAGGATGCACAGCTCCGCGGTCAAACCGATGTGACGCTTCGGCTTGACGCGTTCCTGGAGCCACTGCGGGTCGACCTGTTGGACGGTGTAGTCATCGAACATCAGGGGGTGTTCCCCCCGGTCGGTCTTCCCCACGGTGCACCTCCTCTCAGCGTCGGTCGGCGGTGATGGTGGCTCGTGAACCCGAGCCCTCGTCTGGTCGGCTCACTTGTAGCCACCCGATCCCGATTTCGTCTCTCCGGCGGCCATCGTCTTCGGCAGGCGTCGCTGCACGCGCAGCAGGCCCCAGATCGTGACGACGATGCCCGCGATCATCAACCCGCCGACGATCCCTTCGGTGATCACGCTGTAGAGGTCGGAGGCGATGTCGAGACGGTAATCCTCCGAGACGTCGATCCCGGCCGAGGCGGGGATCATCGTCCCGGAGAGCAGGCCGCTGTTCGACTCCGTGAACTGGATCCAGACGTGTGGCAGCACCCCATGGAGCCACCACAACAGGCTGCCGGCGCCCATGACCCCCATCGCCGCGGAGAACCACTCACGCTCGCCGTAGGTCAGCTTGGCGAGGTAGAGCGGGAGGACGCCGAGCGGGCCGAGCCACAGGAGCGTGATGGCGCCCCCGACCCAACCCTGGCCGCCGCTGGCCGGATCACCGAACTGGTACAGAGCGCGCGCCGCCTCCGGCACGGCGGCGAAGAACTCGCCGAACCACTCGATCACGTGCGCTCCTGTCTTCCCTGGTACGGGCCGCCGCCCGGGGTCGCTGGCTCGACAACTGACCGCCCCTGGGCCATCCGACCCTATCCAGGGCCGTCCGACCCGTTCCGGTGGGGGCGAAGGTACCAACCGGCCGAAGTGCCGAACAAACGGCGGTGACCGCCACCTCGGCTTCGTGTGGCCGTGTGGTCGCGGCGAGCGGGCCGAACCAGCGGCCTCAACCGCCGGCCACGACCCGCGCGGCCTCCCCGCCAGCCTCGACGATCCGGTCCAACATCGAGGCGTCGAGGGCCAGTGAGGTGAACACCACCTCGTAGCCCGACGGCGCGAGGTAGACGCCACGGTCGAGCATGGCGTGGAAGAACCGCCCGTAGGCCGCATGGTCGGCGGCGGCGACGTCCTCGAAGCGACGCGGCGGACTCGCTGCGAACACCACGCCCAGCAGCGTGCCGTGGCGGGTCACCGTGGCGGCGACGTCGGCCTCGACGAACGCCGCGGTGAACCCGTCGGCAACGACGCTGCTCGCTCGTTCGAGTTCCGCGTAGACCGCGGGTGTCAACAGCGCGAGCTGTGCCCGTCCGGCCGCCACCGCCACCGGGTTCCCGGACAGCGTCCCCGCCTGGTAGACGGGACCGTCCGGTGCGAGACGATCCATGACCGCAGCCGGACCGCCGAACGCGGCCAGCGGGAAGCCGCCCCCCACGACCTTTCCCAGGACGGTGAGATCGGCGGAGACACCCTCGCGTTCCTGGGCACCCCCGCGCGCGAGCCGGAACCCGGAGATCACCTCGTCGAAGACGAGCAGCGCACCGACCCGATCGGCCTCGCCGCGCAGGAACGCGAGGAAGCCCTCCTCGGGTGGGACCAGGTTCATGTTCGCCGGGACCGGCTCCGCCACGATCGCGGCGAGATCCGCGCCGTGCTGATCGACGGCCGCCGAGACGGCTGCCCGATCGTTCCACGGGACGAGGATGGTGTCGGCCACCGCCCCGGCGGTCACCCCCGGTGATCCTGGGATCCCGAGCGCGGCGACGCCCGAGCCAGCGGCCACGAGCAGCGCATCGGCGTGGCCGTGGTAGTGCCCGACGAACTTCAGGAGCTTCGATCGGCCGGTCGCCCCGCGGGCCAGGCGCAGGGCGCTCATCGCGGCCTCCGTGCCCGAGTTGACCAGCCGGACCTTCTCGATGGAGGGGACCGCATCGATGATGGCCTCGGCGAGGCGCACCTCCCCCTCCGTGGAGGCACCGAACGAAGACCCGCGTTGCAGCGCCTCGGTGGCCGCGGCGACGACCTCGGCCCGTCCGTGGCCGAACAGCAGTGGTCCCCAGGAACCCACGAGGTCGAGGTAGCGGTTCCCGTCGACATCGATCAGCTCGGCCCCCTCCCCTCGAGCGATGAAGCGCGGAACGCCACCGACGCTCGTGAACGCCCGCACCGGCGAGTTCACCCCACCCGGGGTCACCTCCTGGGCGCGAGCGAACAGGGCGTCGGATACCTCGGTGTGCATGGCGATCCCTCTCCTCGCGCCAGCGCGACCCGGCGGCACACCCCCGGAGCTGACGATCTAGGGACGGACGTGCTCGAAGATCACGTTGTCGGCCAGCGAGCGGGCACGAGCCAGGCCCTCCTCACCGACGGCGGTCCAGGTCACGAGCGTGCCCCCCCGTGCCCGCCAGGTCGCACAGGCGGCGTTCGGCAGCCCCGCCAGGTCGTAGCTGACCGCGTGCGGTTGCACGCTCGGCAGGTCCTGGAGCGCCGCGAGCCGACGTTTGAGGACCCCGGGCAGCCTCACCCCCTCCAGTGGTCCCGCCGTCAGGACGCGGATCGCGTCCGGCCGCTCGTTGCGGAACCACCGCACGCTGGCCGGGTTGAAGCTCGCGATGCACCACGGCCCCGGATGCGCGTCCAGGACGGCGGCCGTGGCCTCCTCGAGCGCCCCTGCCCGCAGGCTCGGCTGCTTGAGCTCGACCATCACGGGGACCTCGGCAAGGACCGACAGCGCGGCTGCAAGCGTCGGGACGTGCTGGTCGGTGCCCCCCACCCGCACCGCTGACAGCTCGGCCACCGTGAGCGCGGTGACCTTCTCGGCGCGATCGGTGGTGCGGGCCAGTGACGCATCGTGCGAGATCACGGGGACGCCGTCACGGCTCAGCATGACGTCGAGCTCCACCCCGTACCCGGCCCCCGCCGCGGCGGCGAACGCCGCCAGGGTGTTCTCCGGCGTGTGGGCGTCGTGGAGTCCACGGTGCGCCAGGGGGACGTCGCGCAGCCAGGCAGGGGCCTGCTCCCGGGGGACCAGGTGCGGATGGGCGTCGCTGAGCGCCTGGCTCACGCCTCGTCCTCCGGGCCCCCCGCGAGCTCCAGTGCCGCGTAGGTCAGGACCAGGTCAGCGCCCGCGCGCCGGATCGAGGTGACCGCCTCTCGCATGGCAGCGGGGCCGTCGATCCAGCCCCGTTCGGCCGCCGCGTGGATCATCGCGTACTCCCCGGAGACGTGGTAGGCGGCCACCGGCAGCTCGTGGCGTCGCCGGGCGGCCGCGACGATGTCCAGATAGGCCAGCGCCGGCTTGACCATCAGCGCATCCGCCCCCTCGGCGGCATCGAGGTCGAGCTCGCGGTTCGCTTCGCGCGCGTTCGCGGGATCGAGCTGGTGACCACGACGGTCGCCCGCCAGCATCGACGAGCCGGCGGCGTCACGGAACGGGCCGTAGTAGGCCGACGCGAACTTCGCGGCGTAGGCGACGATGCCGACCCGATGGTGCCCCGCGGCGTCCAGCCCGGCACGGATGGCCGCGACCTGGCCGTCCATCATCCCGGAGGGAGCGACGAGGTCCGCGCCCGCCTCGGCGTAGGCCACCGCATCCCGGACGTAGCCCTCGACCGCGGCGTCGTTGTCGACCTGGCCGTCGTCGTCCAACGGCCCGCAGTGCCCATGATCGGTGTACTCGCACTGACACACGTCCGCCCACAGGACGAGCTCGTCCCCGACGGCGGCACGGATCGCCCGGAGCGCCTCGGGGACCGGACCACGTGGATCCCAGCCAGGTGTGCCATGGGCATCCTTGGTCGCGGGGATGCCGAAGAGCATCACCCCGCCGATACCTGCGGCGACGCACCGCTCCGCCACCGCGACCGCCGACGTGGTCCCGTGCTGGTGCACACCGGGGAGGGAGGGGACCGGGGTCGATCCATCCAGACCGGCCCGGACGAACATCGGCAGGACGAGCGCCCCAGGCGGCAGGGTCGTCTCCGCGAACGCCCGTCTGAGGGCTGGCGTGCGACGCAGTCGCCGCGGGCGCAACGTTGGGCCGGTGGCCACCGCAGCTCCTGACGGTCCGATGGACGGGGCGACACCTCCAGGATCGCTGGTCCCGAGGGCCTCGAGAGCCCAGGGTAACGAGGTGGCGCCGCGGGACTCAGCGGGTGCGGTCACCGAGGTAGCGCCAGCCAGCCACCAGCGAACCGATGGCCAGGGCGAACCCCGCGGCGGTCCGGAGGTCGCGGCCCGGCCCGCGGACACCGTCGCCGGGCACGGCGCCGGGCGCATCGCCGGCCGCCAACCGCGCGCGGGTCGCCGGGCTCACCGTCGGTGCCGCGCGCCCCGGACCGGGATCGTCCGGCGGGAGCAACCACGCGGCCCGCGGGATCGGCGGCGGACCCTCATCGTCACCGTCGTCACCGTCGTCACCGTCGCCACCCCGCTCCCCGGTCACGCCCTGGTCACCGGCGGCATCCCCATCGGCGGTCCCATCGGCATCCCCATCGACGGTCCCACGGGGGCCGCCGACCACCGATGCGGCCTCGTCGACACCGAGGGCCTCCAGGTGGTGCGGCGCGATCAGCGGACCATGGACCCGTTCGTAGCGGACCGCGGACAGCTCCGCGCCGTAGAGGTACAGCCGTCCGCCGAGGTAGAGCAGCAGGAGGAGCGCGATGACCCCACCGAGCGCCCCGTACAACGCGTTCGCGCTGTCCACCTGGTTGCCCACGTAGGAGGCCCCGGCCACCTTGAGGAGCGTCCATCCGGCGGCGGCCAACAGCGCGCCCGGCAGCCGTTCGCGGGTGGTCAGCGTCGCGGTCGGTGCGAGCAGGAGGTAGGCCCCGAGGAACAACAGGACATCCAGCACGAAGGTGACCGCCACCGACACCAGCAGGGACGCGGCCGCAGGGAGGTCACCGAGCCCGCTACCGGCGATGCCGGAAGCGACCACGCCGCCGAGTGCCAACAGCCCGAGAGCGACCAGCGCGAGCAGCTGCCGGCCCTTGGCCGCGACGCCCTTCAGCACCTCGCCCCGGAAGACCACACGCGAGGCGATCATGGCCCCGTTGACCACCCGCAATCCGGACAGCAGCAGCACGACACCCCCGACGAGCCCGATCGTCCCACGCTGCTCGACGACGCCGGCGACCAGTTCCTGCACGCCGCCGCCGCCCTCGTCGTCGACGGTCTGCTCGAACCCCGGGATCGCCTCGGTGATCTGCTCCGCGATCGCCACCTGCGCGGCCGGGTCGTCGAGGATGAACCCTGCGGCGGATACCGCGAGCAACAGCAGCGGGAACAGCGACAGGAAGCCGAAGAACCCGATCGCGGCGGCGAGTGGGTCCGCCGCGTCGGCCTTGTAGCGCTCTTGCACGGCCAGGGCCGTCCCGATGACCGGTAGCGACGCCAGCCGCTCCTTCACACGTGCTCCCTTGGGCAGGATCTCGGTGATCGCGCGAGGATAGTGCTACCGCCCGCCGAGGTCGGCGGGGACATGTCCCCACGCCTGCTGAGGACCCGACGGCGCCCACGGGCACCACCGTCAGTCGACGGCGGCCACCAACGCGCCGACGAGGCCATCGAGGTCGTGCGGGTCGGCCTCGGCAGCGACATCGAGTCCGAGCGCACGGCATGCGGCGCTGGTGACCGGGCCGATCGAGACGACCCGGGCCGACCAGGGCCTGTCGGCCAGCAGTGAGACCAGGTTGCGGGCGGTGGATGGTGAGCCGAGTGCCACGAGGTCGATCCGGCCCTGCGCCAGGTCGTCCAGCACCTCCTCCGGTAGTGCCGTCGGGCGGCCCACCCGGTAGGCCACCACCTCCTCCACCTCGTAGCCCTTGGCCGCGAGCAGATCCGGCAGCTCGGCACTGGCGATATCGGCGCGGGGCAACAGCGCCCGCCCGGTCCCGCTCGGGATCGCTTCCCCGAGGGACCGCGTCGTCGCTCGTGGTGGGACGAGATCAGGTGTCATCGCCAGACGCGAACGCAGCCGTGCGGCGGTCCCTGGCCCGACGCACGCGAGCATCTCGGCCTGCTGCAGCGCGTCTGCCGGCAGCCCGGCTCCCGCCAGTGCCTCGGCCAACGCATCGACCCCGTTCGGCGAGGTGATCGCGACGACCGCGACCTGTGCCCCAGCGACGGCGCGGACGGCGGCCATGAGCCCATCCCGATCCCCTGCTCGGATCTCGAGCACCGGTGCCTCGACCGGCTCACCGCCGAGCGCGGCGATGCGCTCGCTCAGCGGGGCCGCCTGCCCGGCCGCCCGGGCGACCAGCACGCGCCTGCCGGCGAGCGGACCCCCTGCCATCCTCACCCACCCTGTTCGGCGCGCAGCCGGGCCAGGATCCGCTCGCCCCCGGCCTGCAGCAGCGTGGACGCCATCGCACGTCCGAGCGCCAGCGCTTCCTCCGGTGCCGCCTCGTGCGACGCCCGGTGCAGGGCGGTGCCGTTCGGGTCGGCGACCATCCCGAGAAGGACCAGGCGCTGCCGTCCATCGGCGGCCGTCCGCAGCTCCGCATGTGCACCGATCGGTGTCGTGCACCCGCCCTGGAGCTGGAGCAGGAGCTCACGTTCGGCGGCGACCTCGGTCCGGGTCAGGTCGTCGTCGATCCGCGCGAGCGCCTCGCGCGTCGCCGCATCATCGCGCCGACACTCGAGTGCCAGGGCGCCCTGCGCGGGTGCATGCAGGAGCTCACCGTGCTCCAGCGGGACGGCCATGAGCCCGTCGGTCTGCGGTCGCAGACGCAACAGGCCGGCGAGGGCGACCACCACCGCATCCAACGTGCCATCGGCCACCTTGGAGAGACGGGTGTCGAGGTTGCCACGCAGCGGCTGGACGAGGACGTCGCGACGATGTCGCTGGAGCTGCGCCCGCCGGCGCGGGGCCGAGGTTCCGACCGTCACCTGCCGATCGCGTGGGAGTTCGGCCAGTCGCCAGCCGGCACGGGAGATCAGCGCGTCGCGGGGGTCCACGCGGGGCGGGATGGCCGCGACGAGCAGGTCGGGGTGTGGCTCGCTCGGGAGATCCTTGTGGGAGTGGACGACCAGGTCGCAATCACCGTCGAGCACCGCCTGTCGCGTGCCATCGACGAACAAC
Source organism: Nitriliruptoraceae bacterium (assembly GCA_040904745.1). Lineage (GTDB taxonomy): Bacteria > Actinomycetota > Nitriliruptoria > Nitriliruptorales > Nitriliruptoraceae > T1Sed10-7. The sequence continues at coordinate 35,869 of JBBDSW010000023.1, read as the reverse complement.
CCCTTCGTATCGAACGACTCGACCGCCCGATCAGGATGCTCGTCACCGGTGGTGGCCAGCGGCACGAGCTCGGCCTGGCGCCCGGTGGCCTCCGTCAGCGCCAGCCCCACCTCCGCGGCCTGCGTGCGTGCCAGGGCCGAGCGACGCGTGGCGATGCGCCAGGGCCGCGGGGCATCCACGGACGACTCGGCCACCGCTCAACCCTCGTCGTCGGGGAGGTCGAACAGGTCGCGAACCAGCTCGACACCGTCGTGGGCCCCACCCGCTTCGGCGAGCTCCTTGAGCCGCACCGTCGGCTGGTGCAGGAGCGTGTTCACGATGCGGCGGGTCGCGGCATCGACCGCCGCGCGCTCGTCCCGATCCAGAGACGACAGGCGCTTGTCGAGCCGCGCGAGCTCCGACTGACGGATCTCCTCGGCGTAGTCGCGGAACGCGCGGATGGCCGGCTCCACCTCGGAAGCCCTCGTCCAGGTCGCGAACCGGGCGGCTTCCTCATCGACGATCACACGGGCTTCGGCCAGCAGTTCCCCCGCCCGACCCTGATCCGCGACCTGGCGGACGTCGGACACGTCGATCAACTCGACGCCGGGGAGCGAACCGCACGCGGGGTCCACGTTCCGAGGCACGCCGAGGTCGAGCAGGACGAGCGACCCGGCGGCCCCGTCGCGCTCTGCAAGTGCCCGGGTGACGACATCGAGGTCGAGCACGGGCTCGGTCGCGCCGGTGGTACAGACGACGACGTCCGCATCGACGATGGCGGGCACCAGCGCATCTTCGACCTCGTAGGGGATGCGCCCAGCGAGCTTGGAGCCCAGCCTGACCGCCTTGTCCGGGCTGCGGTTCCACACGGTGACCGTGCGGGCGCCACCCTCGGCGAGCCGGGCGACCGCGAGACCACCGAGCTCACCGGCCCCGAGGATCGCCACACGGGCGTTCACGAGGTCGTCCTGACGGCGCGCCGCGACCGCGGCGAGACCGACATCGACCATCGACGAGGCGCCCTCGCCGATCGCCGACTCGCTGCGGACCCGACGTCCGACGGTGATCGCCTGACGGAAGAGCCGTTGCAGGACGCGTCGAGCCGACCCTTCGGCCCGGGCCACCTCCATGGCCTGCTTCACCTGGCCGGCGATCTGACGCTCACCGATGACCATGGAGTCGAGTCCGCCGGCCACCGAGAACAGGTGCGCGGCGGCACGCTCGTCGTGGAAGCTGTACTGGACCTCGTCGAGATCCTGCGGATGGACATCGCCACGGGCCGCGAGCCACCCGCGAACCTCCTGCAGACCGAGGTGGAAGCGCGTGACCTGGGCGTAGACCTCCACACGGTTGCAGGTGGAGACGATCACCGCTTCGGTGACGTGCTCGAGCGACATGACGTCGGCGAGCGCCTTGGGCAACTGCTCGCCCGGCACCGCAAGCCGTTCCAGCAGCGCGAGGCTCGCGCTGCGGTGGTTGCAGCCGACGACGAGCAGCGACATGGGCGCGCTGGCCTCTCGACGGAGCGCGTGCCCGGGTCCGGGCTCAGGCTCCGAGGTCACGGGACGGGGTCATGGTCAGCGACCGGACACCTGCCGGTCGAAGGGGATCGAGCGGGGTGCGGTCCCACCCTTCGCGTCGAACGCCGAGGGCAGCGTACCGACCACCGGCGGCGGGACCCACTTCGACGAGCTCGGCTAGGGCTCCTGACCGCGGAGCCGAGGATCGACCGGGCCACTGGTATCAGTCGACAACGGACCGGGCTGGGTGGCCGCAGCCGTCGACGCGTCACCCGCGAGTTGCTCGTAGAACGACAGGATCTGCAGTTCGGTGGACAGATCGACCCGCCTCACGGTCACGTGCCCGGGGACCTCGAGGTGTGTCGGAGCGAAGCTCAGGATCGAACGCACACCGGCCGCGACGAGTCGATCGGCGACCTCCTGTGCACTGGCAGCCGGGATCGCCAGCACGGCGAGCCCGATGCGCTGCTCGGCGACGATCGCGGGCAGGTCGTCCACGGAGCCGACGGGCAGACCGGCGACCTCGCGACCGATCACGTCGGGGTCCGCATCGACCAGCGCCGAGATGCGGAAGCCACGTGCACGGAACCCGTCGTAGCTGGCGAGTGCGCGACCGAGGTTCCCGACCCCGACGAGCACCACCGGCCGGTCCTCGGTCAACCCGAGGACCAGGGAGATCTCACGGGCGAGTTCCTCGACGCGGTAGCCGACCCCGCGTGTCCCGTAGGTCCCCAGGTGCGAGAGGTCCTTGCGCACCTTCGCGGAGTTGAACCCGGCTCCACGGGCGAGCTCATCGCTGGCGATCGTCGTGACCCCGCCCTCGGCCGCATCGATCAGGACCTGCAGGTAGGTCGGCAGACGCGCGACGGTCGCCTCGGGGATCCGTCCCTCACGCACCGATGCGACCTCCCGCCCACGTCCCTGCGCCCACCAACGAGGGCAGGCTACGTGCCGAGAGGGGCAGCGTGGCCATCGCGCGCAACGCCCTCACCTCCTGGCGCGCAACGCCCTCACCTCCTGGCGCGCAACGCCCTCACCTCCTGGCGCGCAAGGCGCGACGGACCTGCCCCGCAGCGAGCCCCAGTTCGGCGACCTCGACGTCATCGATCGTCACCACCGGCACCCGCATCCCGTAGCGGCGCTCGAGTTCCGGGTCGGAGTCGACGTCGATGATCCGCACCTCGGCCCGGCGGGCTTCACGGGCGACCAGGTCGGCGGCCCGACCACAGAGGCCACAGCCTCGTCGTGTGTAGAAGCGGACCACTGGCCGCTGCCGTCGGCGCCCGAACACCTCGACCTCCCTCGGCGGCTCGCGGTTGCGCGACGCAGCACGCGCCGAAACTACCGCCCTCTCCCGCTCTCACTGCGGGTCCGCCCGCGGGGGAGCGCCGACACGACGCCGTTCGGTCGCTGGACCACGGGGTCAAGACCGCCGCTCGGTGTGCCGATACCTGGAGCGAACCGCAGCACCGTCGACCAGAAGCACAGCACCGACGGAGCCTCCGGACAAAGGCACCCCGCCCGAAAGGGCGGTCCGCAAAGCCACGGGTCTACCGCCGCGACCGCGGCCATGATCGCCGGGCCACCGAAGGGGACTCCTCCTCCACAGACACGTGGGGCTCCGTCCACCCAGATCGGACGGCCCCGTGGACGTGCTCCTCTCCGCCCCGCACCGCCGGCGGCGTGCCCTGTTCGGCGGCATCGCGCTCGCGCTGCTGCTCGCCTTCCTCCCGCCCCAGGCCGCACCCGCTGTCGCCTCCAGCGGGGTGGAGTCCTCCTTCATCGCCGCGGTCAACCGTGAACGTGCCGCGGCTGGACTCGCGGACGTGGTGGTCGCCAACGATCTCACCGCGGCCGCCCGCCGGCACGCCGGGGTGATGGCCGCAGCATCGGACCTGCACCACAACCCCGACCTGGGCGGCTCCGTCGGTGGCTGGCGGAAGATCGGCGAGAACGTCGGTCGAGGCCCCTCGGTCGAGGCGATCCACAACGCCTTCATGGCCTCCCCCGGGCACCGTGACAACATCCTCGATCCCGACTGGAAACAGGTCGGCGTCGGGGTCGTCGAGGCCGGCAACACCATCTGGGTCACCGAGATGTTCCGGGACCCGATCGCCGCCGAGTCGACCACGGCCGCCACCGCGGACACGGGGAGCAGCACCGCGGCCGAGCCTGCCAGCGAACCCACGGCCACGGCGAGCGCGCCCTCGGAGCCCGCAGCCGACCCAGAGCCGGAGGCCTCCGAGGTCGAGCCGGCCACGCCCGAACCACACGAGGTCCGCGACCAGCCACTCGCCCTGGACCGAACGACCCTGCTCCTCGCGCGCCAGACCGCGACGGAGGTCGGTGTGACCCTCGACGAGGTCCTGTCCGACCTCCTCGGCTGACCGCCGAGCCAGCACGACACCCCCGAGGGTCGTCCTCGATCCGGCCGTTCCGCTGCCCGCTAGCGTGGCGGTATGCGCCTGCTCGCCTCCACCGGCCCCTTGTTCGCCCGTCCTCTGGATTGGGCGTTCGCAGTCATGGTCGAGGCCGGCTACGACGCCGTCGAACTGATGGTGACCCAGGATCCGGCGACCCAGGACGCCGACCGCGTCACCGAAGCGGCCCGCAAGGAAGGCATCGCGGCCGAGGTCGTCCACGGTCCGTTCCTGCTGCTGACCCGCCGCGTGTTCGGGACGGATCCGATCATCAAGGCGCGCCGCTCACTGGACCTCGCTGCCGCGGTTGGCGCGCACCTGATGATCGTCCATCCCCCGTACCGCTGGCAGCGCGGCTTCCATCGGTGGTTGGTCACCGAAGCGGACGACGAGTCCGCGGCGCTCGGGACCCGGGTCGGCGTGGAGAACCTCTACCCGGTGGCGGTCGCTGGCCGCCCGGTGCGGTTCCATCGCTATACCGAGGCGCGGCACCTCGAGCCGTTCCAGCACGTCGTGTTCGACACGAGCCACTTCGGGGTGTCCGGCGTGGACCTGGGCGAGGCCTACGCCCAACTCGCCGAGCGGGTGGCCCATCTCCACGTCTCGGACCAGCGCGGCGGTCCCCGCGACAGCCACGCCCCCCTCGGACACGGACGGCTCCCCCTGGCGTCCCTGCTGCACCAGGTCGGCGAGGATGAGCGGACCGGCCGTGGCGCCGTCGGCCGGGGGTCCGCGTCGATGACCCTGGAGCTCGATTGCCGCCGCTACCTCGACGATCGGTCAGCGCTGGTGGGCTACCTCCGACAGGAGCAGCAGAAGGCACGCGCGCTGCTCGCCGGCGCTCCGGCGGAGGAGATCCTGGGGCGTCCCGACGTGGTCGCGATCGCCCCGGGTGCCTTCGAGGACGACGCCGACCAGCCGACCGTCGGTCCTGACGGCACCTGACCGCCCACCACCTCGAGGAACCCATGCGTCACGGCACCGCGATCGCTCTCGCCGCGCTGCTCCTCCTCATCATCGCCGCCGCGGTCGTCCAGCTGCTCCAGGCCGCGTCGCTGTAGCCCGGGCTCGCGGCGTCGCAGGACGCGTCTCAGAGGAACACCGAGCGGCGACCCATCAGGTTGCGGTGCAGCATCCCCTGGATCCGCTCGCGGACCTGATCGGTGAGGTCGAACAGCGCCATCGGGTCCTCGGCGACCTCCGGGCTCAAGCTGGCCGTCTCGATGGGCTCGCCGTACTCGATGATCCACCGGCTCGGCAGGGGCAGCAGCGCGAACGGTCCCAGCACCGGGACCGCCAGCATCTGCGCGACCACCGGGAAGTAGGGGAGGCCGAGCAGACGCGCGACGACGCGCAGATCGAACAGCAGCGGGTAGATCTCCTCGCTGCCGACGATCGCGGTTGGCACGATCGGGACCTGGGCCCTGAGGGCCGTTGCGACGAACCCGCCCCGGCCGAAGCGCTGCAGCTTGTACCGATCGGCCCAGCGCTTGCCGAGCCCCTTGTACCCCTCCGGCCACACCGCTACCAGCTCACCGTCGGCCAGCAGGCGATCGGCGTCGTCGCCGGAGGCCAGGGTGGCACCGGTCTTGCGGGCGAGCTCCCCCACGAACGGGGTCCGGAACACGAGGTCGGCACCCAGCTCACGGGCGTGCCGACCCGTCTGGTCGAAGACGTCCAGGCGGGTGATCAGCGCATCGACCGGCAGGGTGCCCGCGTGGTTGGCTACCAGGAGGCCCCCCCCGGTCGTCGGCACGTGCTCGATCCCGTGGGAGGTGACCCTCCAGTAGCGCCGGTGCATCGGCCGGAGCAGCGGCATCAGGACGTGGGTGGTCAGATCCTCGTCGAACCCGAAGGTGTCGACCTCGTAGTCCCCGGTCACCCGCCGCCGGAGGAAGGCGACCAGGCCGCGGAGGGCGTCGAGGAAGCGGTCGTCGGCCGCGTCACGCAGCAGCTCCAGCCCATCGACCGCCGCCCCGAACCCGCGCCGCTTGAGCTCCTGCTCCGCCCACGCGAAGCTGCCCTCGGTCGCCGAGCCCGCCCGCTCGCTGCCGCCGGACGCAGCGGCGGCCCCCTCCCCCGCCGGCGTGCGCTCGCCCGTGGGTGGCGGAGACGACGGCGTGGCGCCGGCGAGGCCGACCGGACGGCGAGGTGGCTGCCCGCGGGCGGCCGAGCGCTCCGTGGCATGGACCCGACACCGGCCACCGGTGACGGCGTAGTTGCGGCACGGTCGTCCGGCGGCGGTCACCGCCCCACACCGCGGGCGGGTGTCGTCGGCGACGGCCCCCGCGAGGTCGCGTTCCCGCCGGGCCGCCCGCTCCTCGGCGATGGAGTAGACACGTGCCTCGTCGTGTGCGGCTTCGCTCACCGGACGTCCTCCTGATGCGCGCGTTGGGCATCGAGGAACCGCTCCTGGCCCTTGCGTTGCAGGAAGTCGTACACCTCGCGCTCCCAACGGACGACGTCGCCCCGATCGATCACGCCCTGGATGCGACGGTGGTGGAGGAAGTCCTCGAACGCCGCCCTCGTGGAGTAGCTCGGCGTGAAGCCGAGCTCCTCTCGCAAGCGCCGGGTGTCGACCACCCGCCCGTACTGGAGCACACGTAGCTGATCCAGGGAGACGTCAGCCCGGCCGGCCTGGCGTAGCAGTCGCGTCAATCCCGACACGAACGGCCAGGGCACGGGGGCGGCCACCCGCCCGGCGAGACGGACGCACTGAGACAGGTAGAGGACACCGTCGCCCGCGACGTTCACGACGCCGGGATGATCACCGAGCGCGACCTGTCGCAGCACCGCCACCGCGTCGTCCTCGTGGCAGAACTGCAGGCGCGGGTCGAAGCCGGCGACGGTCGGTAGGACCGGGAGGGAGAACAGCGAGTGGAACGCGCTGTCGACCTGCGGCCCGACCAGGTTGGCGAACCGCAGGATCGAGACGGCCACGTCATCCCGGCGTCGCCCGAGCGCGCGGATATAGCCCTCGATCTCCGTCGCGTCCTTCCCGAACCCACCCCGCGCAGGCGTCCGGGGCGTGGCTTCCTCCCGGAACAGTGCGGGGTCGGTGTGGTCGGAGCCGTAGACCGCGGTGGTCGACTTGAGGACGAAACGCCGGAGCGACGGCGCCGTCTGGCAGGCAGCGGCGAGCTGCATCGCGCCGAGGACGTTGCGTTCCTTCATCGACGAGCGACCACCGGCCTCGCGGGGAGCAGACGTCGTCGACAGGTGCAGGACCGTGTCGATCGCCGCCGCCTCCAGGACACGTGCCACGAGCGGATTGCGGAGGTCGGCCCGCACGAACTCGGTACGACGAAGGTCGTGCTGCGGCTCACGGACATCGATGCCGACGATCTCGAGCACGTCATCACGATCCTCGAGGGCGCGAGCGACCATCCCGGCCAACTCACCTGCGATGCCCGTGATCAGCACCCGACGTCCCTCGACCACCGTGCCACCCCTGCCGCCGTGTCCGCCTGTGCACGCTGCCACGTGCAAGGGACCAGTGAAGCGCGGACCGGGCCAGGACGCGAGGGGCCGTACGGCCGCGGACCGCGCCCCGCCGGCTCACGCCTCCACCTCGGTGGGCTTCACGCCCGCGAGGTGCAGGCACCGCCCGATGGGCCCTGCCCCGTGGGGCTCAGCCGCCGCCCACCGGGCCCTCGCCCGGGAGGTCGTCAAGGTCGATCGAGGCTGGGTCCACGGCCTGTGCATCGAGGTAGGCGGTGAGGTCCTCGTCACGGACCCGGTAGTTGCGCCCGACCCGGACGGCGGGCAGCTCTCCCCGCCGGATCAGGCGGTAGATCGTCATGGTGGACACGCGGAGCTGGTCAGCCACCTCGGCGGCGGTCAGCAGTCGCTGTGACATCTGCTCTCTCCTCGTGCGCGGGGCGACCGGATCCGCTCCCAGACCGGCGACCCGGAACCCGACGCTACACCTCCCCCGTGACAGCACCCAGCCCACCATCGTCGGACTCCGCATAGCTCATATCACATCCTGCTCGCTGAGCACACTGGCCTCGTGAGCCCCACCTACCACACGGGCGGCTCCTCGAGCGTGCGCGAGGAGCGCGCGACAGCGGACGAGCGGCCCGTCCCTACCGACGCCCGGGTCACGAGGGCACGTCGGGTCGGAGGCGCTCAGCGCAGGCCGTGTAGGGGCAGGAGCAGCTCGCGCAGCGCGGCGATCGAGGCGTTGGCGGTGTCCCTCGCCTGCTCGCTCATCGCCTCGGACACGGTGATCGGATCCTCGGTGAACGCGATCGGCGGATGATCGCCGGTGCGCTCGACCGCGAGCTCCCGCCACCCCATCGGGGTCTCGATCGGGACGCTGCGGCCGGTCATCTCGGCGAAGGCGAGCGTCCACGCGCGCGGCACCACCTGGACCAGTTGGTAGCCACCCCCGCCGAACGCCACCCAGCGCCCGTCGGTCGTCTCGTGCGCGAGGCGGTGCAGCCGCGCGTAGATGCGGGCCATGTCGTCGATGGTCAGGGCCAGATGCGCCAACGGGTCGGTGGCATGCGTGTCGCACCCGAGCTGGGTCACCAGGACATCGGCATCGAAGGCCCGTACCAGCGGCTCGACGACCGCGTCGAAGGCCTCCAGCCACACCGAGCCGGTCGTGCCCGGATGCAGCGGCAGGTTCGCCGCGCTGCCACGGGCCTGTGGGCCACCGATGTCGTCCGCGCGTCCGGTCCCGGGGAACAGGAACCGTCCCGACTCGTGCAACGAGACGGTGAGCACCCGGGGGTCGTCGGCGAACATCAGCTCCACGCCGTCACCGTGGTGGACGTCCACGTCCACGTAGGCGATGCGTTCCGCCCCCTGCTCGAGCAGCCAATCGATGGCGATGGCCGGGTCGTTGTAGATGCAGAAGCCCGAGGCGCGGTCAGGCATCGCGTGGTGCAGACCACCGGCCGGGTTGAACGCGTGGTCCGCCTCACCCTCCCACACCAGCCGCGCCGCCTCGACGGAGGCCGAGCAGATCAACAAGGAGGCCGGATGCATGCCGTTGAAGGCGGGGGTGTCCCCGGCTCCGAGCCCGTAGCGGGCCTCGGCGGACGCCGTGGGATCCGCCGACAGCCGCTTGACCGTGTCGACGAAGTCCTCCCGATGGCGCCGGAGCAACTCCACCTCGTCGAGCTCGCGTGGCAGCACCTCGTCGACACCGGAGCCGAGCAGTCCGATCCGACGGATGAGGTCGACGGTGAGTTCGACCCGTACCGGCGCCAACGGATGCCCCGGGCCGAGGTCGTAGGAGGCGGCACGCTCGTCCCAGACGAGCGCGACACGCCCGGACGCGTGTTTGCCCTCTCCGGCCACCCATCGCTCCTTCCGGCACACCCCCCGGTGTCCATCCCACGTCGAGAAGCGCGAGTCGGGAGCCTACCGAGAACCGCACTGGGCCCACTTCGTCGTCGCTACTCCCGCCGGAGTGCCGTGACGGGATCGAGGCGGCCAGCACGCCGCGCCGGCAGCACCCCGAACACGAGGCCGACCAGGACCGAGACCCCCAGGGCGAGGGCGACCGACCACCAGGTGACCTCGGCAGGGACCGGCGCGAAGGCGGCGACGATCTGGGCCAGCGCCACACCGAGCGCGAGGCCGACCAGGCCCCCGATCCCCGTCAGCGCGATGGCCTCGAACAGGAACTGCCGGGTGATGTCACGGGTCCGCGCCCCGAGCGCCTTGCGCAGCCCGATCTCGCGGGTCCGCTCGCTGACCGATACCAGCATGATGTTGGAGACGCCCACCCCGCCGACGAGCAGCGAGATGCCGGCGATCGCAGCGAGGACCCAGGTGAGGATCTGGAGGATGTCCCCCACGACGCCGATGATCTCGTCCTGGGTGAGGACGCTGAACTCCTCGGCGTCGAGACGCTCGGTGAGTGCCCGCTCGACCGCCTGCCGGTCCGCCTCGATCCCCGCCGTCGAGGTCGCGCGGACGAAGATCGCATCGACCCTGCTGGTGCCGAACAGCCGCTGCGCTGCCGAGATCGGGACGATCACCTGCGAGTCGACGTCCGGGCCGAACGCGGTCGTGCCCACCCGCTCGAGTACCCCGGTCACCCGGAAGCGGATCGACCCCAGGGAGACGTTGCGACCGATCGGATCCTGTCCCGGGAACAGCTCCTCGGCCGTCGAGGCGCCGATCACGGCGATCCGCCGGCCCGTGACCACGTCGGAGGACGTCAACGACTGCCCACGGGCAACACTGCGGTCGGTGACATCGAGGTAGCTGGCGGTGACCCCGAAGACCGTGGCCGTGACCCGCTGCCCCTCGGCCTGGACGGACTCAGCGCCGACCACGTAGCCCGCGGTGCGACCATCGGGAGCGGGCAGGGCACGGTCGACGCGCTCGATGTCGTCGACCGCGAAGTTCGCACGACTCGGCCCGGAGCCGAACTCACCGTCCCCGGGCAGGACGAACAGGAGGTTCGAGCCGAGGCCCTCGATCGCCCCCGTGATCTCCGAGCGGGCGCCCTGGCCGATGGCCACCAGCAGGACGACCGACATCACCCCGATCAGCACCCCGAGCGTGGTCAGCAGCGACCGCAGCCGGTTGGCCACCAGCGCCTGGAGCGCGACACGGAGCGACTCCCTGAGGCTCACGAGGTGGCCGATGACACGATCGCCCCGTCCCGGAGCTCGATCAAGCGGTCGGCGCGCTCGGCGATCTCCCGCTCGTGGGTGATGACCACCAGTGCCGTCCCTTGCTCGGTGTGCAGGGACTCGAGCAGCGCCATGATCTCCTCGCCGGTCACGCTGTCCAGGTTGCCGGTCGGCTCGTCGGCCAGGACCAACGCCGGTTCGGTCACCACCGCCCTGGCGAGGGCGACACGCTGCTGCTGCCCCCCGGAGAGCTCGCCCGGCCGGTGCTCCATCCGGTCGGCAAGGCCCACCTGGGCGAGCGCCTCCCGAGCGCGCGCACGTCGGTCCCGCGGCGTGCCCGGGCGGTAGACCAGCGGCAGAGCGACGTTGTCGAGCGCGGTCAAGCGTGGCAGGAGCTGGAAGGACTGGAACACGAACCCGATCCGCTGGTTGCGGAGCTCCGCCAAGGCCGTGTCGCTGAGCTCACGGACCTCCTGCCCGTCGTAGCGCACCTCGCCGGACGTCGGGCGGTCGAGCGCGCCCAGGAGGTTCAACAGCGTCGACTTCCCCGACCCGGAGGAGCCCATGATGGCGACGTGATCGCCGCGATCGACCTCGAAGCTCACGCCCCTGAGCGCATGTACCTCGATGTCCTTGCCCAGCCGGTACACGCGGGTGACGTCTCGCGCCTCGAGCAGGCTCGGCTGCTCGGCCGGCGTGGGAGGTGCCGCAGACGGCCGCTCCGAGACGCTCACCGGGGATCCGAGGGCTCGACGTCCTGTCCATCCTCGACCAGTTCGACGCCAGCGGTCACCACGACGTCGCCGACGGACACCTCCCCGTCGATCGCCGCGACCCCGTCGCCGAGCGCCAGGACCTCGATGGGGATCTCCTCGGCGATCCCGTCGCGCACGACGTAGACGACCTCGTCCTCTCCGCGGCGCAGGAGCGCACTGCTCGGGACGACGAGCTCGGAATCCACCGCGCGCACCTGCACCTCGATCGAGGCCGTCAGGCCGACGCGCAGGTCCTCCTTCTCCGGTGACGTCGTCACACGCACGTCGACCGGGTAGAGGGCGCCGCCGGCGCCGGCGCGACGAGGCTCGACCGCGATCCGTTCGACGACCCCCGCCAGCTCCACGCTCGGGAACGCATCCAGCAACACCACCACGTCCTGGCCCTCGGCCACCTCGGCGATGTCGAGCTCATCGACCTCGGCACGCGCGGTGAAGGAGTCCAGGTCGTAGATCGTGAGCAGCACCTGGCCGGCGCCGACATCGCTGCCGGCCGCGATCGGGCCGTCACTCACGCTCGTGCTCCCGTCCTCACCGGGAAGGCCGGCCCCCAGCCCGTCCGTGCCACCCAGGTCACCGAGGTCACCCCCGGCACCGCCGAGGCCACCGAGCTGGCCACCGAGCGAGGCGAGGTCATCACCGAGGCTGCCGGGATCGAACGAGCCGCCGCCGACCTCTCCCCGGGCGAGCTGCACGACCCCGTCCGCGGGCGCGGTGACCTCCAGGGCCTCGGCACGCCCCTGCAAGGTCTCGAGCGCGAGCTCGGCCTGCGCACGCTGCGCCTCGGCCGCTGCCCGTTGCGCCTCGGTGGCGCTGTCAGCCTGGGCGCCCGCCTGCGCCTCGAGCTCCTCGAGCTGCGCGGTCGCCGCGCGGAACTCCGACTGCGCGTCGTGCAGGCGCGTCCGGGAGCTCGCCAGCGCGGCTTCGAGCTCACTCGTGTCGACGGGCACGGTGACATCCTCCGGCGACGGGCCCGCCACGAGCTCCGGGTCGACCCCGAGCTCGGGCGGCAACCGCCCGCCGAGTTCCGCCGCCAACTCCTGCAACGCCTCAGCGGTCGCCTCGCCGGTGTCCGTGACCGTCCGGTTGACCGTGGTCACCGTCGCCTCCAGGGCGGACACCTGGTCCTCCAGCGCACCGAGCACCCCTGGGACGACCGCGTCGAGCTGCGCCCGGAAGGAGGCCACCAGTGGCGCCAGGTCGAGACCTTCGAGCCCGGGGCTCCCGGCGAACGACCCGGCGGACTCGACGGCCGCCTCGGCTTGGGTGAGCTGCTGCTCGAGGCTGTCGGAGGAGACCCGTAGCAGGACGTCTCCCGCGGTGACCTCGTCCCCGTCGGCGACCGCGAGCTCCTCGAGCACCCCGGCGGCGGGCGCGGAGATGGTGACCCGGCCGGCCGGCTCGAGGACCGCGGGAGCCGCCACCGTCTGCACGACCTCGCCGCTGGTGACCTCCGCGCTCTCGAAGGTGGGTTGCTCCCCACCGTCGCACGCGGCGATGACCATGGCCAGGGCTGCCATGAGGGCGACGGAACGACGGCGGTGCGACACGGTCGGCTCCTCGTGCGGGGCGGGCGGTCCCGGATCCGGCCGGTCCCGCGACACCGGCCCCCCGGTTCGGAGCCCAGGGTGCCCCGTGTCGGACGCGCCGTGTGACACGCGCAGCATGGGCGAGGGTCGACCCGTCGCACGCCGTCCGTATCAGCTGCCGCCGGCCAGCTCGTGCCCCCGTTTCGCGGCGGCTTCGATGGCGTCGAGGAACGCGGCGCGGACGCCGGCGGACTCGAGCGTGCGGATCGCCGAGATCGTCGTCCCACCCGGCGAGGTCACCATCTCGCGCAACTCGACCGGATGGCGGCCGCTGTCCCTGAGCATCGTCGCGCTGCCGACCATCGTCTGGATGATCAACTCGGTGGCGACCTCCCGGGGGAGGCCCAGCAGGATCCCGCCGTCGATCATGGCCTCGGCCAGCAGGAAGAAGTAGGCGGGACCGGAACCGGACAGCGCGGTGACCGCGTCGAGGTGCTCCTCCTCGAGCCGGATCACCTTGCCGACGTGGGAGAGGATCTCCTCGGCGACGTCGAGGTCGCGGTCGGAGGCGTGGGTGCCGCCGCTGACCACCGACATCGCCTCGTCGACCTGGACCGGGGTGTTGGTCATCACCCGGACGACGGGCACCTCACCGGGGATGGCGTCCTGGATCGCGGCCGTGGTCATCCCGGCGGCCACGGAGATCACCGTCTGCTCGGGACGGAACGCGTCCCCGATCGCGGAGATGGTGCGCAGCAGCACCTGGGGCTTCAGCGCGATGAGGACGACATCGGCCGCGCCGACGGCCTCGGCGTTGTCGGTCGTGGCGGTCACGCCGTAGGCCGTACGCACCTCCTCGCAGCGCTCCTCGATGGCATCGGTGCAGATCACCTGGGACGCATCGACCCACGACGACCTGAGCAGCCCGCGCAGGAGTGCCTCACCGATCCTGCCGGTGCCGATGATCGCGAGCGTTCCGTCCATGCTGGCCCCTGTCGCGGATGTCGACGGGCAGCCTAACGGGGGCGGGCGTCGCTCAGCCTGGTCGCTTCGGCTCCCCCACGGGGTTGGGCGGGAGACCGACCTTGGCACGCCAGCGCTGCTCGGTGTCGAGGTAGGACGCGAACCCGGTGCGCAGCACCTGGTTGAACGTCTCGTCGGCGAGGAGGAGCAGGCGACCGAGGAGCTCGTCGACCACCTCGGCGTCCACGGCGGCACATAGGACCCCGCCGGTGAGGATCAGGTCCCCTTCGTCGTCCAGGGCGAAGTGCACGGGCCCGGAACGTTGGTTGCGCTGTAGCAACAACCGGTAGACCTCCGCGTGCTGCTCGTCGGGGTCACCGGCGAATAGCGAGGTGAGGGTGAGGCGTCGCTCCCCGAGCGTGATCAGCACGGGGATCGTGCGCTTCCACTCGCCGGAGAGGACCGTCATCCAGCGGTCCTCACCGACGGAGGTGACCTCCAGTCCGGCCGCCTCCAGCGTCGCCAGGAGCACCGTCCGGGCGTGTTCGCGAGGCTCCGCGTCCGCCGCCGCTGCGCCGTCCTCCACGTGGTGCCCTCTCCCGTGGTGCCCCTCCCCACCGGACCGCGCGAGCGTAGCGACCACCGGGCCACCGCCACCGGGCCACCGCCACCGGGCCGCAGCCACCGGCGGTGGGGAAACGGGGTGGGGCACACCGGACGCGCGAGCCGCAGGGCCTGCGAGAAGGGCCGACCGGCCCCTCGACGCCACCCCCCACGACGCGCACGCTCCGGTGGCAGCCTGCCTGGAGGAGATGACCATGAGCGCCGGCACCTTCCGCGTCCCCGAACCGGTCAACGAGCCCGTCCGCGCCTACGCCCCCGGCAGCGCGGAGCGGGAGCGGTTGGCGTCCGCGATCGCCGCCATGGCAGCCGATCCGGTGGATGCGCCGAGCATCATCGACGGCGAGGAGGTACGCAGCGGCGACACCTTCTTTCAGCGAGCACCCCACGATCACGGCCTGACCCTCGCCGAGCTCCACGCCCCGAGCCCCGCGGACACCCAGCGTGCGATCGACGGTGTGATCGCGGCCCGCCGGGAGTGGTCGACCTGGAGCTTCGCCGACCGCGCCGCGGTGTTCCTCCGGGCAGCCGACCTGCTCGCCGGCCCGTGGCGCGACACGATCAACGCGGCCACGATCCTCGGCCAGTCGAAGTCCGTCCAGCAGGCGGAGATCGACGCGGCCTGCGAACTGATCGACTTCCTGCGCTTCAACGTCGCCTACGCCGAGCGGCTCTACGCCGAACAGCCGCTCTCCGTCGCCGGTGAGTGGAACCGTCTCGAGATGCGTCCGCTCGAGGGTTTCGTGCTGGCCATCACCCCGTTCAACTTCACCGCGATCGCCGGCAACCTGCCGACCGCCCCGGCCCTGCTCGGCAACACCGTGGTGTGGAAGCCCTCGCTCAATCAGGCGCTCGCGGCCCATCACCTGCTGCGGTTGCTCCGAGCCGCCGGGCTGCCCGATGGCGTCATCAACCTGCTCCACGGCGACGGGGCCCCGGTCGCCGAGGTGGCGCTCGCCGACCCCCGGTTCGCCGCGTTGCACTTCACCGGCTCTGAGACCGTGCTCCAGTCGCTGTGGGAGCGGATCGGCACGAACATCCGCCACTACCACGCGTTCCCCCGCATCGTCGGTGAGACGGGCGGCAAGGACTTCGTCGTCGCGCACGCCAGTGCCGACGTGGACCGGCTGGCGGTGGCGCTCGGCAAGGGCGCGTTCGAGTACCAGGGGCAGAAGTGCTCCGCGGCTTCGCGGGCCTACCTGCCCGCGAGCCTGTGGCCCGCCGTGCGTGACCGGCTTGTCGACCTGGCGGGCTCGCTGTCCATGGGAGACGTCGGGCGCGACCTGTCCTGCTCCCTCGGCGCGGTGATCGACGAGCGGGCGTACCGGACCCACGCCGCCGCGATCGAGCGGGCACGGCGTACCGGTGCCGAGGTCCTCGTCGGCGGTGAGCCGGATGAGCGCGAAGGCTGGTTCGTCCCGCCCACCGTCCTGGTCACCGACGATCCTCGCAGCCACACCATGACCGAGGAGCTGTTCGGCCCGATCCTCACCGTCTTCCTCTACGAGGACGCACGCTACGACGACATCCTGGTCGAGGTGGACGAGGCCACCCGGTTCGGGCTCACGGGTGCGATCTTCGCCGATGACCGTGCCGCGGTCACCCAGGCGACCGCGGCGCTGCGCGACACCGCCGGGAACCTCTACGTGAACGACAAGCCGACCGGATCGATCGTGGGACGTCAGCCGTTCGGAGGTGCGCGACGGTCGGGGACCAACGACAAGGCCGGGTCCGTGCTGAACCTGCAGCGCTTCGTGTCACCGCGCGCGATCAAGGAGACCTGGGATGCGCCGCGGGTCTGGCACTACCCACACGAGCAGTGAGCCACCGGAGCCACGGGAGCCACCGGAGCCAC
>JBBDSW010000023.1:12985-19507 GCA_040904745.1 Nitriliruptoraceae bacterium | reverse complement strand
GAGCCACCGGAGCCACGGGAGCCACCGGAGCCACGGGAGCCACGGACTCAGGCCGTGCGGCTGATCGTCACGTCATGGGCGCTACCACGTGCGGCGGCCCGTGTCGCCACCACCTCCTCGTAGACCTCCAGAGAGCGGTCCGCGGTCCGCTCCCAGGACGCCTCCCGTGCCGCCGCCATCCCGGCGCGGCGGGTGGCTGCGGTCCGTGCCGGGTCGAGGAGGTAACCGACGACCGCCGCGGCGTGATCGCGCTCATCATGGCCCGGCACGAGCGTGCCACCGTCGCGGACGACCGCTTCCAGACCCGGGACATCCGCGGCGACCACCGGTGTGCCACAGGCCTGCGCCTCGAGCGCGACCAGACCGAAGGTCTCGCTTCGTGATGGTGCCAGCAGGACGTCCGCGGCCCGGTAGCGATCCGCGAGCCGGTCCTGATCGAGCGCATCCTCGAGGACGACCGCATCGCCCACACCGAGCCCGTCGGCGAGTGCCCGTAGCTCCGTGGGGCCCATGGTTCCGTGCCCGTTGCCGGACGTCCCGCCCACGATCCTGAGCCAGGCGTCGGGGACCGTGCGGCGGACCTCGGCCAGCGTGCGGATCGCCACGTCCGGGCCCTTGAGCGGTTGCAACCGACCGACGAACAGCAGCTGCGGCGCGCCGACCCGCGCGGCCGTCGCCACCGCATCCGGTGCGCCCGCCGGCGTCGCTGCCGGGCCCGCAACCACCGCCGCATCGCATGCCGCATCGGCTGTCGCCTCCGGCCCGAACCGCGCCAGATCGACTCCGGCGGGGACGACCGTCAGACGCTGGCCCGAGAGCCCGTAGGTCCGGTGCAGCAGACGGGCCTCCCCACAGGTGAGTACCAGCACCCGGTCGGCGTCACGTGCCACCCGTTCCTCAGCCAACAGGCGCAGGACCGGCTCCGGCGTGTCCCCGGGGGCCAGCGTCGCGTTCTTCAGCGCCCCGAGGGTGTGGAAGGTCTGGATCAGGGGCACCCCCCAGCGTGGGGCGAGCCGTCGACCGACCCAGCCTGACAGCCAGTAGTGCGCATGGATCAGCTCGTGCTGCCCAGCGGTGTGGTGACGTTGGAGCGCGAGGACGAACGCGCACAGGTGGTTGGCCAACGCGCCCTTGTCGATCGGGTGCAGAGGACCAGCGGTGAGGTGGTGGACGTCCACCCCGGGCGCCAGCGTGGCCGTGTCCGGCTGGTCCGGATCGGTCCGCCGCGTGAAGATGTCGACGTGGACCCCCCGGTCGGCGAGTCGCGAGGCCACCTCGCGGACGTACACGTTCAGTCCACCGCCGTCGCCCGTGCCGGGCTGCGCGAGCGGGGAGGTGTGCACGCTGAGCAACGCGACGCGGCTGATGCCACGCCTGGGGGGCACCGGAAGCGATGTCGGTACCGACTCGATGACGGTGGCGCTCATGTCAGGCCCGCCTGACGACGAGACGCTGCAGCGGGCGGTCCACCGCGCCGAAGCGGTACTTGTAGTCCTCGTCCCCGCGGAGCAGATCGAAGGTGTCCAACCCCTCCTCGGTCGCGGCACCGATCAGCAGGTTCACCAGCACCATGCCCGGCGCCAGCGATCCGAGCGTCGGGTCGAACACGGTGTTGTACAGCCCCCACTCGCCACCATGGACCAGCGAGATACCCGACGCGGCCGGTAGCCCCCCGACGTGCAACTCGTGCAACCGGAACGTGGCGTCACCGACGAACTCCTCGGCCAACGCCTTGAACCAGGTGTGCATGTCCGGGCGCTCGAAGAACCCGGACTTCTCCGGGAAGCTCTCGGCCGCCTGGTCCAGGAAGCCATCCAGCCGCCCGACAACCTCGTCGGCGGGAACCGCGATGAGCTCCAGCTCACCAGCGTCCCGCGCGAGCTTGCGGGTCTTGCGGTTCAGCTCCTGGCGCAACCGACCCGGGAGACCCGCGAGGTACTCCTCGTGGCTCGCTGCGAGCGCGATCCGCGGGCAGACGTCCTCACGGTCGTCGTCGATGACCCTCAGGTCGTGCGCTGAGAGTGCCTGTCGGAACGCCTCCGGCCAACCGCTGTCGGCCGCGAGCCCGCCCGCGACGAACTCGTCCCAGTCCACGTCAGCAGCCAGGTTGGCGACGTAGGCGTCGGCGACGTCCGCCCGGTCCTCGCGCCGGCTGACCGGACCGAGGTAGTCGGTCACCTCGGTGCCGCCCTGGAACCGTCGGAGCTCCTCCGGTCCGCCCGGGCTGCCATGCAGGTCGTTGGCGTCGGGCACGACCCCGATGATCCGACCATCACGATGGACCGTGTGCACCCGGATCGGGGTCCCCGCGCCGAGCGTCCTGGCCCACACCCCCAGGTAGCGCGGCGAGTGGAACACCGTCGCATGCGGGTCCTCATCGACCAGTGACTCCCACGCAGCACGATCCGAGCCGGTCGGCAGGTCGTGGTGGGTGCGCAACTCGATCACAGGGGGCCTCGGGACGTCGGTTGGGACACGGGAGCGCGGCCAGGGGCCACCGGGCGGCTGGAGGAGTATCAGGGCCACAGGAGCGTGGCGGGTGGTACACCGGCCCGCAGCGCGGCCGTCACCGCGGGTCTTCGCGCGTCACCCGACCGGTGATGGTAGTGCGTGCAACGATATCCGCGCGCTCAGCCTTCCTCCGCCTCCTCCACGGGGCTCGCAGCACGGATCGCCGCGTCGTCGACATCGCCCGGTGTCAGCACCTCGAACAGCTGTCGGCGGCGGCTCGGACGCGGTTCCCTGAGTTCGGAGAGCCGCCGGAACGACCGGTACATCTCCAACAGCGCCTGGCGCTGCGGGCCCGTCAGCTGCGGGTCGGCCTCGATGGCGGCCTCGACGTCCACGAGGACCTCACGCTCCTCGAGGATCCCAGCCTTGACGTAGAGGGTCTCCGAGGAGATCTCCAGGGCCTTCGCGATGGCCTGGAGGATCTCCGCGGACGGCTTCCGCAGCCCTCGTTCGATCTGGGAGAGGTACGGGTTGCTGACGCCAGCGATCTTGGCGAGCTTGCGTAGTGACAGCGCTGCGGACTCGCGTTGGTGTCGGATGTAGCCACCGAGCTCGTCCAACGCCGAAGGTGGCAGGGTCGCCGGCTCCTGCTCCGTCCCGGGCTCGACCGCGTCGGTGCGCCCGGGCTCGCGCGCGTCGGTGCGCCCAGGCTCGGCTCGCTGCTCGCCGTCGCCACCGTGGCTCACCATGGCTCCCCTACTCGGAGCGACGCCCTCCCCCCGGCGAACGCCGCCACCTACCGTACCGGCTCGATACTGGGGTCTCGATCGGGGCCGACCGTGGCCATCGGTACGTGGTGGCCTCAGACGTGGCCGGCCAACGCCTGCGCCAACGAGGTGACCTCCGGGGTGCCACGGACGGTGCCCACCGGCGCACCCCCGCCCAGCGGTGGGGGCGATGCCCACGTACCGCGCGGTACGACCTCGAGCGTGGTGAGGAGGGAGATCACGGCTTCGGCGACCCCGCGGGCGGCGCCGTCGACGGACTTGACGGCCAGACCACGTGCTCCGCCGTCCGCGGCACGCCAGCCGACGCCATAGACCCCTTCGGCACCGACCTTGGCCACGACCCCGACGCCGAGCAGGGCAGACTCCAGCCGTCCCTCTCCCCCGACGAGCCCGGGGTAGGCGAGTCCCGCGGCGCGCACCCGTGCGTACCGGGGCTGGCCGGCGGCGGCCGCGAACGCGCCCGCCAGCCGGCGAAGTGGGACGGCCAGCGCCGGCGCCCCACAGCCATCGACGCCGATGGCCGACGGCGGTCCGAGTTCCTCGGCGAGCAGCGCCAGGACCCTGCCCTGCAGCGCTCCATCGGGATCGAGCAGGGTCGCACGGTCGACCCCGAGCGCCCGCCCGGCCAGGGCGAACAGGGCGTGCTTGCCCGAGCAGTTGTGCTGGAGCTTGGCCGGCGGCGCGCCCGGAGCCGCCTCGGGCACCCCCGAGGGACAGGTCAGCTCCTCCGGCGCGGTCCCCGAACGAGCCAGCAGCGCCGCCACCGCCTCGAGATGGCGGGCTTCCCCACGATGAGAAGCCCATGCCACCGCGAGCTCACGGCCGCTCGGATGCGCTTCCTCGGTGCCGAACGCATCCAGGATCTCGAGGCAGGCGGTCGCCTGGAACGGCTTGGCCGCCGAACGGATGAACGTCGTCACCTCGGCATCCCCGAGGCTCGCCAGCACCTCGCCGTCCTCGCCCGTGACGACCAGGTGCGCCGCGTGCGCTGACTCCACGACCTCCGCTCCCGAGCGGTCGCGGCGGGTCACTTCGGCGACCGGTTGCGCACGGTGCAAGCTCACCGGGTGCACGCCCCCGTGTGACGCCGCAACCGAGTCAGGCGACGACGCGCCGGCACGTTGCGACACGGAACCCGGACCCTCGGACCCGGCGTCACCGGCCTCGGTCCGCGGACCACTCAGCGGACCGCTCAACCGAGCATCCGGATCGAACGCCCCGAACGTTCCATCTCCTCGACGATGCCGATCCAGGCGCGGGCGACCTCGGGATCGAACTGGGTACCGGCGTGGGTGTCGATCTCCTCGAGGGCGGCATGCAGCGGCATCGCGCGGCGGTACGGGCGGTCGGTGGTCATGGCATCGAAGGTGTCGGCCATCATGAAGATCCGCGCGGGCAGGAAGATCTCCTCACCTCGCAACCCGCCGGGGTAGCCCTTGCCGTCCCAGCGCTCATGGTGTTCCCGGATGATCCCGACGGCGTCGCCGAGGAACCTCAGCGGCTTCACCAGGTTGACCCCGAGGAGCGGGTGGGTGCGCATGAGGACCCACTCCTCCTCGGTGAGCGGACCCGGCTTGTTCAGGATCGCCTCGGGGATCCCGACCTTCCCGATGTCGTGGAGCAGGAAGCCGTACCCGATCTCGGCCCGATCGCGGTACTCCGGTGCGATCCTGGCCGTCAGCATCGTGGCGTACTGGTAGGTCCGGTCGAGGTGGCTGCGGGTATAGCTGTCCTTGGCTTCACACACCTCGGCCAGTGTCCGCACCATCGAGGTATAGGACGACGAGAGCTCCCGGAAGGCGGCTTCCGCCTCACGGCGCTGGGCGCGCTCCGACTCGATGACCGACGCCAGATCCTCGGACATCACCCGTAGCTCCTCGCGGAGCGACTCGAGCTCGTCGGCGCCGTCAACATCCATGGTCAGCCACCCTCCGACCGCGGCTCCACATGCCCATCCGCGTCGCGCGGTTCCCGGGACACGTGGGCACGCTGCGCGCTGCACCGATCGCGGAGCTGCACCTCACGCGACGCGCGCTCGGCGTCCGGTATCCCCCCCCCGGGATCCCGGCCCAGACGGCTCTCCCCGCCTCACGAGAGGAGCTCCCGGACATCGGCGCGGCCGTCCTTGTAGCGGTCCGCCAGTTCGGAGCGCAGCGCATCGATCCGGTCGAACAGTGCCCGGCGCCTCACCGAGAGCTCGTGCTCGTAGGCCCCCAGCCGCACGACCAGCCGCTCCAGGTCATCGATGCTGCGCTCCTCGAGCGCCTCCGCCTCGTCCTCGGCGAGCACGGTGTCGAGCGCGGCCGAGTAACGGTCCGCACCCGGCGGCACCCGCACGCGCGTCGAGCGTGCATGCGACGCGTCGGCGTGACCACCGCGATCCGACAGGATCCTCGGCAACGACGACAGCAGGTGGCCGGCTGCGGGCTCGTCGCGATCGTCGAGCGCCGCACGGAGGATGTCGAGTCGCCCCTGGAGCAGGCGGCGGGCGTAGGAGACGCCCTCCTCCGCCTCCTCGCACAGGTTCCGCATCCGGCGGAGTTCCGGGGTCGGGAGCGATACGAGCTCGCCGAGGGTGTCCGCGGGCACCAGAGCATCCGGCTCGGGCAGTGCGGCGAGCAGTTCGGCCGCGTCGCTCGGGTCCTGTCCCGGATCGCTCACGGGTGACCTCCCGCTTCCGCAGACGTGGAGAGGTGGGTGTCCATCACGCAACCGTAGCGCCCGCGTGAGAGGAGGGCACCTGCTCCGGGCCCGCCTGGCTGTCCGGCCTCCCCGGATCGAAGGGTCGCTTGTACGCTGCGGGACATGCGAGGTGACCTCTCCGAGACGACCGCGGCGGGGGCCTGCCGGTCGCTCGCGACACGGGAGGCCTCCGGGGCGCTGCTCATCGACGCTTCCGAAGGGACCGGCCTGATCCGCCTCCGCCAGGGCCGGATCGTGGGCGTCGCTTCCCCGACACCGGGCGCACGGGTCGGGGACCGTCTGGTGGGTGCGGGCATGCTCGAGCGCGCAGCCCTCGACGAGGTGCTGGACGAACAGCGCGGCGGCGTCCATACGCGCCCGCTCCATCGCGCGCTCGTCGACCGCGGGTTGGTGCCCGAGGAAGCCGCGCACCGGGTGCTCCTAGACCGGATGCTCGACGCACTGCTCGAGGTCACGCAGCTGCGTACCGGCACGTTCCTCTTCCTGACCGAGGAGGAGCTACACGCCGAGGGATCACCGGGCGACGACGTCCACATCACCGACAACGGGTCCGACCGATCCATCGACGACGGGTCCGACC
>JBBDSW010000023.1:8825-12885 GCA_040904745.1 Nitriliruptoraceae bacterium | reverse complement strand
ACGGGTCCGACCGATCCATCGACGACGGGTCCGACCAGCTCGCCCTCGACGTCGAGGACGCGTTCCGGACGGTCGCTCAGCGAGAGGAGGAGCTGCGCGAGGTCCGTGCACGGATCCCCCATGCGTCCGTCGTCCCGGCTCCCGCGTCTGCGGCGGTGGACGCTCACGGTGACGAGGTGCCGGACGCGGACGCGGCCACGATCCTCGCCCAGATCGATGGCCACCGCAGCATCGAGGAGGTGGCTGGCACCGTTGGCTACGGGGTGCTCGAGGTGACCCGGATCGTGGACGGACTGGTCACCGCTGGCCTGGTGGACCTGGAACGCCCAACGGACGCGGTCGGAGCCGAACTGGACAACGCGATCCGCCAGCTCTCCGGACACGCGGCGCTGTCTGACGCCTCGCCGTCGTACACCTCGCCGCCAGACACCTCGACATCTGATGTCTCGCCTTCGGCGACGGGCGCCGAGGACGACCAGGATCACCTGGCAGCGGAGACGGATGACGTCGGCCCCCTGATCGAAGCCGAGCTCCCGCATCGCCCGGATGGGCCGGGGGAACCAGCCACCGCGGGACGTGGAACACCGACGGGACCTGAGGTCGCTGCTACCGGCGAGGCCCACGCCGCTCGCGGAACCCCGGATGCCCACGAAGCCCGGGAGGCCCGTGATAGCCGGGAGGCCCGCGAGACCGGTGTCTCCTGGGACGACCTCTTCGGTGGAGGCGACAGCGCACCGTCCGCGGGCGGAGCCACCGCGCCGCCCCCCACCACCACACCGGCAGCGCACTCCGATGACGACGCGGACGCAGACCGCCGCTCGACACCCGTCACGCGCGAGGGCGCGGCGACCGGTTCCCCGATCGACCCCCCACCCTTCTTCGCCGACACGCGCGGGCCCGACGCGCACCGACCGGACGCTGCGGACAGCCACCCCGCCGACCACCGCGCCACACCGGATGCCCGTGCGGACCGCAGATCCACCGACCAAGACACGGACGTCTCCGAGTTCCTCCGTGAACTCAGCCGACTCGCGCTCGGGGAGGACGCACCCCTGGCACCTCGACGGTCCGGTGTCGAGCCACCGCCTCCCGCCGAAGCCCCGCGTCCGACCACCAGGGAGCGGGAGGACGACGAGCGTGCCCGCAGGTCCCCGAGTCCCGCGGACAGCGACCATGCCCGGAGACGACGCGGGTTCTTCGGCCGAGGGTGACGGACGGGAGGAGCTCGGCGAGGGGCCCCGGTACCGGGCGGTGAGGGAAGCGAGCCTAGCCGGCTGGCCGAGCGCGCTCCGCGCATCGCGTCGTCACGTCAGGTCTCATGCCGTCTCGTCGTCACGTCAGAGCGGGTAGGGGACGGTCTCCTCCGGCCCCGGGTAGCGGGCGCGCGCTTGATCGATGACCTGCAGCGCCTCCTCGCGGCTCCGCCACCCACGCACCTCGACGAGCTTCTGCTCGAGGTCCTTGTAGATGCCGAAGAAGTGGGCGATCTCGTCGAGGAGATGTGTCGGGACATCGTTGAGGTAGCGCAGGCTCTGCCAACGCGGGTCGTGGTCCGCGACGGTCAGGATCTTCTCGTCCGGCCCTTTGTCGTCGCTCATGTCGAGCATCCCCAGAACCCGGGCGTTGACGGTGCATCCCGGGAAGGACGGCTCCCCCAGGATGACCATGGCGTCGAGATGATCACCGTCCAACGCGAGCGTGTCCGGGATGAAGCCGTAGTCCCCCGGGTAGCGCACGGCCGTGAACAGCATCCGGTCCAGCACGAACGCCTGGCGACGGAAGTCCCACTCGTACTTGTTCCGGGAGCCCATCGGTACCTCGATGAACACCTCGAGCGTCTCATCAGCCATGCGATGCACTCCTGCCTCCGACGCCACGCTGCTACCAGGATCGGCTCCGGGTGACCCTAATACGTGGTGATGCCGACGCTCAGTGAAGGCCTGCCCGATCGGTCCAGGCGTGCTCCAGCATCTCGCGGACACCACTCGTCGGTCTGGCGTCCGGTTCGCCGGCGGCGGCGCTCGTCCACAGGGCCGGTGGAAGGCGCACACGACCCCGATCGCCACGCGTGGTACCAACGGGGCGCCGGCGGTCGATCGCACCCCCACGACCGCCCCCTGAAGGTCGAACCCCGATCCACGCCCGCGACACGCGACACACGATCGATGCCGGCACACGATCAGACCCCAACATCACGAGACGAAGGGATCCCATCATGCTCGAGGTCGGCGACCGTGCTCCGCAGTTCACCCTGCTCGACCAGGACGGCGAGAAGGTCGCCCTGCGGGATCTCAAGGGCACGCCGGTGGTGGTCTACTTCTACCCGAAGGACGACACGTCAGGCTGCACGACGCAGGCATGCGGCATCCGCGACCAGTGGTCGGAGTTCGAGGAGGCTGGGGCGATGGTGTTGGGGATCTCACCGGATCCCGTCGAGAGCCACGCCGACTTCGCCACCAAGTACGACCTTCCGCACCGACTGCTCGCGGACCCGGAGAAGCGAGTCATCCGGAAGTACGGCGCCTGGGGGACCAAGAGCATGTACGGCCGCGAGTACCAGGGGGTGATCCGCTCGTCCGTGCTCGTTGCCCCGAACGGGATGATCACTGCGTCCTGGCCGAAGATCCAGCCCAAGAAGCACGCTGATGCGGTCCTGAAGGCGATCCGGGCGCTCTGAGGCCCTGCGGCACAGGCGAGGACGCCGCTCCGGGCTGCTCAGGCGCTACGCCGATCCCTCCGGCGGGGGACCGACGGATCGTGCCCGGGCGGCACCGGATCGTCGCCCACGACACGGCTGACGGTCACGGTCGCACCGTCACCTGAGGCGGAATCCCCCGGTGACGCGTCGGCGGGTACGAAAGCCAGCGCCGCGTCGCCCGCCGGGGACGCAGTGGTCACCTGATAGGCGTTGCGCCCCTGCCCCGCGGTCCAGCCGGATACCACCTCCCCGTCGACCCGCACGATGGCGAGTCGTCGGCGCGGCTGCCCGAGCATCCACATACGCGCCACGGCCTCCTGGCCTGGATAGCAGCCCTTCGCGAGGTGAACGTGCGTCGGAAGCACGCCCATCTCCTCCGGGAGGTGCGGGGCGACGACCTCACGTCCCCAGGCCGGGACCCCCGCCATGACACGCCACGCTTCGAGGTCGTCCGCCGTCCCTCGCTGGGCGCCAGCGTCGATGAGTCCGTCCACAGCCTCGCCTACGGCGCCGTGCGGTCCGGCGACATCGATCCCGCCGGCGACACTGACGAGGAGGAGGTCTCCGGCGACCCGGCACCGTCCCTCGACGACCGTGAGCCCGGCACGGGAGATCACGCTCGCCGCATCGTCACCACGCACGGCGACCACCACGTCATCTCGAGCTTGGAATCGGGCATCGAGGAGGAACGTTCGCACGCCCAGCACATCGGTGACGGTCGAAGCCACCTCCTCGTCGGGCACCAGCAGCGCGAGGCGGTCGCCCAGTGCGACGACATCGAACATGGCCGACGGCGCCCCCTTCCCGTCGAGGACGAGTGCGCTGCGCACGTGCGTCACGGGGAGATCCTCGAGATGCTGCGAGGAGACATCCTCGAGATAGCGGACACGGTCGTCGCCGGTCACGTCGATCCGGCGTCGCGTCGTCGGGGCCACGAAGGTCTCCACGGCAACGTCCTCTCGATCGACGGATGGCAGCAGGCGAGCGCCACTGCCCGGAGGGTACGGGCGATGCCGTCCGGTACCACCGGCGCTCGAGACGGCTCTCTGGCCTACGGCTCGGCACGGCCGACATCAGGACGGAGGCCTGCGATGGTGAGGAGCCTCTCCGGCGAGCTTCGCAGGGCCTTCGAACAGGCTCGCCTGATCACCGCCCACCGACCGCGGCTCGCGCCCGGGTGCGGGCGCGGACGCATCTGGGTCACCGGGTCGGTCGCCAGCATCCCCGCCCGATCGGGCGATCGCATGCCTGCCGACACCCGGGGATCCGCGTTCAGGACCACCGTCGCCATCCGGGCCACCGTCGCCATCCGGGCCACGGTTGCGATCCGGGCCACGGTTGCGATCCGGGCCACGATCGCCG
>JBBDSW010000023.1:5153-8725 GCA_040904745.1 Nitriliruptoraceae bacterium | reverse complement strand
ATCCGGGCCACGGTTGCGATCCGGGCCACGGTTGCGATCCGGGCCACGATCGCCGTCGGGATCACGTCCCCGCGTGTCAGCAGCCGGACCCCGTCCGACGGGAGGTGCGTCCGATCCAGCCGAACCTTCGGCGGGACGGATGGTCACGTCGCGGCCTTGCACCTCGAAGTGATGGCTCGAGCCGTCGAACCGGCGATGGTGACGTCTGCAGAGCAACGCCGCGTTGTCCGGCGAGAGGCGGCCGTCGGCCGCGAAGGCCGTGTGGCCGTGGGCGACGTCGCACCAGGAGGCAGGTGCGTCACAGCCATCCCAGACGCAGCCACCGTCTCGCACGATCAGTCCGCGCCAGAGCCCGATGGGGACATGGCGCGTCGAAGTTGACACCTCGATGGGCGTGCCGTCAGCTTCGAGGACGACGCGAGACAGCTCACAGTCGGCCAGCAAGGACCCGAACTCGTGTCCGGTGACGGGCTGCGCCGAGCCTCCGAAGCGCGCCACAGCCCCCAGATCGCCGGCCTGGTAGGCGGCGAGCTGATCGGCATCGATCACCACGAGCACATGGGGTCGAACACCATGGTCGGTGGGTGCGTCGCCAACACGCAAGGACGCGGCGCAGAGCTGTTCGAAGGCATCGGCGGAGCGCTGCTCGGGGCTGCGGTGCTCTCCCGGGGTATCGGGACGCCGGAAGGCATCGAAGGCCACCCGAGCATGCTCGGCAGCAGCCCCGTACAGCAGTCCGGAGAACGCGAACCCGCCATCGGCCGTGTCGGTCGCCCGAAGTCGCCGCTGGCCGTGGCGGACCCGCTCGTCCTTCACAGCGGCCGCTGGGATCTCACGGGAGAGGATGGCGCGGGACCGTCGACCGAAGGCGACGGGGTCCAGCGTCTTCGCAAGGGTCAGCAACTCAGCCTCGACGGCCGCCTGCCGGTCAGGTGACAGCTCACGCAGGATGCGGTCGATCTGACGCGCGTGCTCGGGCCCGATGGCTCCGTCCGCGAACGCATCCCCGGTCGCCGCGTTGCGCTCGGCCGATCGGCCCGCATCGATCTCACGCTTGGTGTCCGCTGGGGACTGGCCCTGCTGATCGGCCAACTGGCGCTGGTGGTCACGGAGTTCCCCGCCGAGATGCCCCGAACGTTGCGTCCGGACGCGTCGTAGCTGCGAGTCGGCCGCCGCGCGGGACCGCAGCGCGACCAGTTGCGCGATGGGCCGCCGCAGGCGACCCAGGAGCTCCTCGAGACCATCGTCGGAGAGCGCAGCGACGTCGACAGCGGCAGCCGCCTCGACCGCGTGCTCGACAGCAGAGAGGTCATAGGTGGCCTGGGACTCACGCGCCGTGACGGTGCGGCCGGGCGACCGCTCGTAGGAGCCGGTCGGCGAACGGCGCCCCAGGCGCGCGGCCGCGCACCGGCCCGACGCCGCACGCGAGGAGAGCACCGCACGGCCCGACGCCGCACGCGAGGAGAGCACCGCACGGCCTGGGGCCGCACGCGAGGAGAGCACCGCACGGTGGACGGCGACGACGGCCGATGCATGGGGCCGGCTGGACGTCGTCGCCCGCGATGCCATCAGCGATCCCCCGGTGTTGGGCTCCACCCCGCCTCCGTCCGTCCGTGGATCGACCTTCCCGGTGGCCGATCGCCTGACTGCGAGTGTATCCGAACGTACGTTCGAGTCAAGGGAACCTGCCGCGAGGATGTGGACAGACCACGCAGCGCACGCTCGACCAAGGACAGCGCATACGAGCGGGGTAGGCCCTGCCGGGTGGTGAAGGAGGAGGGCCCGGGTCGCAAGAGGCCTCCGGTAGCCGGCGATGCTCCCTCAGCCGAGCAAGCCACGGGCGATGATCATCTCCTGGATCTCGGTGGTCCCCCCACCGATCCCGGCGAGCTTGGCATCACGCAGCGACCGCTCGACGTGGAACTCATCGACGTAGCCCCAGCCACCGTGGATCTGGATGGCGTCGAGGGAGGAGTCGACCGCGGCCTCACCGATGTAGGCCTTGGCCATCGAGGCCTCGGTGGTGTGCTCCAGTCCCTGGTCCTTCAGCCAGGCCGCCTGGCGCTGCAGGAGCCGAGCCACCTCGAGGCGGATCCGCATCTGCGCGACCTTGTGCTGGATCGCGCCCAGGCGCCCGATGGGTCGCCCGAAGGCCTCCCGCTCCCTGGCGTAGCGGACCGACTCCTCGAGGTCGCGCGCCATCCCCCCGACCGCGGAGGCCACCATGACGCAGCGCTCCCAGTCGAAGCACTCGAACCCGACCTGCCACAACGCGGTGCCGACCTCCCCGAGCACCGCACTCGCATCCACCTCGACGTCGTGGAAGGAGAGCTCGACCGTCGGCGAGGTCCGGTTGCCGAGCTTGCGCAGTTCGCGTGAGACCTCGAAGCCAGGGGTGTCGCGTTCGACCAGGAACGCGGTGAATGCCTGGCCATCCGGTGCCGCCGGGTCGGTGCGGGCCACCACCGTCACCACCTCGGCGAGCGAGCCGTTGGTGATGAAGGTCTTCGTCCCGTTCAGGACGTAGGAGTCACCGTGGCGTTCCGCGCGCGTCTTCATGGCGGCGGTGTCGGAGCCGGCGTCGGGCTCGGTGATCGCGAACGCACCGATCACCTCGCCGATCGCCATCCGTGGGAGCCAGCGGAACTTCTGCTCGGGCGTGCCGTGGAGCGCGATCGGCATCGCACCGATCGTCAGGTGGGCGCCGAGGGAGAGGTTCAGCCCCGCGTCACGCCCCCCGTAGGCCAGCGCTTCGAGCGCGAGCCCGGTGGTCAGGACGTCGGCTCCCGATCCCCCGTACTCCTCGGGGATGGGGAGCCCGGCGAGTCCGAGGTCCGCCACGGCCCGCCACACCTCGTCGTCCCAGGCCGCCGCGCGATCGCGCTCGAGCACGCCCGGCTCGACGTGATCGCGGGCGAACGCACGCACGGATGCGGCGAAGGCCTCCTGCTCCTCGGTCAGGCGGAAATCCACGCGCCGCTCCCTCGCTGGCCGCAGGACCGTGCAAGGGCCTCTACGGACCTTCTCTCTCGCGTGACCACAGCCACGCCGGTACGCCGACCGGACAGCGCGTGCCCGGCGGTCGGAGCGTGCCACCCCCGGAACGGAACGGCAAAGCGAAGAACGTTCCGCTTCGGGCTCAGCTGCTCCCGGCGCAGGTGGCGCCTCCGAGAGCGGCACCCTCGAGGTGTCCACCGGCATCGCCGGGGGGCTGGGGCACGGCGGCCAGCACCTCGTCGACGCTCGGGATGTCGCTGGTACGCGCCAGAAGCTCGCCAGCCGGGGAGATGACGAGCACGGTCGGCACCCGGATCACCTTCAGCCGTCGCGCGAGGTCGAGGTGCTCGCCGGTGTCGACCCGGACCCATCGGAACCCGTCGGTACGGGCCGCCACCTCGGCGAGGACCTGCTCCACCTGGGGGCACCGTGAGCACGTCGGGGAGCCCAGCAGTACCGCACCGGCCGGAGCGCCGGCCAGGTCCAGTCCGAGGGCAGCGAGGTCGTGGTCATCGAAGGTGCGTGCGAGGTTGCGGGCGCCGCGCGTCGGCGTGGACGCCGCGGAGCCAGCGGCA